>JAIYDR010000127.1 GCA_027487395.1 Rhodobacter sp.
GCTTTTATCTGCATTTCGGCATTTCCCCGCGCGGCATCGCCTCGGCCATTCGCATCAACCTGTCCGAAGGGCGCGGCCCACTAGAAGGCAACGGCGGCTCAACCATCACCCAACAGGTGGCCAAACTTCTGTGCCTCGGCGTGCCCTATGATCCCAAGCAATGGAAAACCGAAGCCGACTACGAAAGCGACTGCCGACAGGGTGGCATCTGGCGCAAGCTGAAGGAAGTGCCCTTCGCGATGGCGATGGAATTCAAATACTCCAAAGAAGAAATTCTGACGATCTACTTCAACCGCGCCTATCTTGGCGCGGGCGCGCGCGGCTTTGAGGCGGCGGCGCAACGCTACTTCGGCAAGTCCGCCAATGAGGTGAACCCTGCCGAGGCGGCGTTGCTGGCAGGGTTGCTCAAGGCGCCCTCTACCTTTGCCCCCACCAACAACCTGCAACGCTCGCAGGCGCGGGCAACCGTCGTCGTGGGCTTGATGGAGGAACAGGGCTACCTGACACCCGAACAGGCCGCCGAAGCGCGCGCCCGCCCCGCGCAACTGTCTGAGGCGGCAGCAACCAAATCGGGCGGATCTTTCGCCGATTGGGTGATGGAAACGGTGCCGTCTTTCCTCGCGTCCGAGACCACCGAGGATGTGGTGATCCGCACCACGCTGGACCAACGCCTGCAAAAGTCGGCCGAAGAGGCTCTGGACTATGTCTTTTCGACCAAAATCAAGCCGGGATCAAAGGCCCAAACCGCCATCGTGGTCATGAGCGCGGATGGCGCCGTGCGCGCCATGGTGGGTGGCCGCAAGATCGAGACGGCGGGCAGTTTCAACCGCGCAACACAAGCGCTGCGCCAGACCGGATCGGCGTTTAAACCCTTTGTCTATGCCGCGGCCCTGAACCTGGGGTGGAGCCCATCGGATTACGTCGAAGACACCCCCATGACGATCAACATCCCCGGCTCCGGCCCCTATACACCATCGAATTATGACAAGGAGTTCAAGGGGCTGATCACCCTGACCCAAGCCCTTGCCGAAAGCCGCAACATCCCCGCCGTCAAGGTCTCTGAGGCTGTGGGTCGCGACAAGGTGCGCGAAGTGGCCACCAGATTTGGCCTGAAAAGCGACCTTGCCGCCGGCCCAGCGCTGGCGCTTGGGGCCTCGGAAGCGACATTGATCGACATGACCGGGGCCTATGCGGGCATCCTCAACGGTGGGTCGGCGGTGAAACCTTATGGCCTGCGCGCGTTGCAGTTGCAGGGCGAGGCCGAACCACTGATCGGGCAGGATGGCGGCATGGGGGAACGCGTGATTACCCAAGAGGCGGCGGAGTTGCTGACCTATATGATGACGCAAGTAATCGAAACCGGCACCGGTGGCCGCGCCCGCCTGCCTGATCGTCAGGTTGCGGGCAAGACCGGCACCACACAGGCCGCGCGTGACGCGTGGTTTGTCGGCTTCACTGCCGATTACGTCACTGGTGTCTGGATGGGCTATGACGACAACACGCCCTTGACCGGGGTGACCGGCGGCGGTCTGCCCGCCGAAATCTGGCACGAAGTGATGCTGAGGGTGGAAAAGGGGATGCCCTCGACTCCCCTCCCGATGATCGTGCCTGCGCCCTTGGCCCGACCACCCGCGGGTACCGAACCGCAACCCTTGCCGCCGGGCTACGCCGATCCAAACGCGCCATTGCCTGCCGATCCCTATGACCCCTATGCCGCCCCCGCCCCCCTGCCCGACTTGACCGAGGCCGAGCGAGCTGAGTTGCAGCGGCAAAATGATCCTGTCGGCGCCTTGCTGCGCGACCTGTTCAACGGCGGCAACTGAAACGCAAAAGGCCCTGCCAAGCGGCAGGGCCTTTGCTTTGTTCAGACCGCCTTACGCTTAAACGGCGTTCAAATCCGCAATAAGCCCGTCAATATCGCCGCCGCGTGCATCCAGCATTGCACCGACTTCCGTCCGTTCAGACGCCAACATGTTGACGCCTTCGATGATGATGTTGAAAAACAGGTTACGACCCGACTTGTCGGACACATGCCAGCGCAGATCAAACGGCGCTTCGCCCTTCAGAGTGGCGACCGAGATCACCTCGAAATAGCTTTTCAACGGCTTCGCATCGACCACCTCGATGCTGCCGCCAATGAATTCGCGGAAGCGGCGCCCGTATTTGCGGCTGACATAACCCTGATAGGCCGCTGTAAACGCCGCCATCTGCCCTGCCGATGCTGTCCGTGCCGAAGGTCCCAGCGCCGAGCGCGCAATCACTGGCACATCGGCATAGTTGATGAACACCTGTTCAAACGCGCCAAACATCGCGCTTTCGGACTGGCCCGAGGCGATGATGGAATTCACATCCGCCACCGCCTTGTCAATCAGCGCGCGGGCATCCTCAACCGTCAGCGCAAGCGCAGGCATTGGCAGTACCATCGCCGCCGCGCCAGCCAAGGCCACTGCAAAGCCGCGGCGCGACAGGCGAAGGGAATGGGGATCACTGGACATAAGGGTCCTCATAAGGGTCAACAAAACCATCATTGCCGCCGTCCGATGCGGCCCCGTCGGTCTGACCCAGTTCGAACCGGCGGTTTTGTAGATAAAGCAAACGCAACTGTGCGTAGCTGTCTGCACTGCCATATAGGACGGATTCGACCGTTTCGGAATAGCGCGCCCGATCACCAAGCCTTGAGGCCGCCTTGGCCACGATCGAGATATTGCTTTCCGGTTGCGGCACGGCCAGACTCACCGGATTGGCCGCCAGATCAACCAGCGTGCCCGCAAAATCCCGCGTGGTCGATGGCCCCAGGAACGGCACCTCAATATAGGCCCCTTCGCCTACCCCCCAGACGTGCAACGTCTCGCCGAAGTCGGTTTCCACCCCGGGGAGACCCAGTGCGGTGGCCGTGTCAAACAGCCCGCCAATCCCGAAAATCGTATTGGTCGCAAAGCGCAAGCTGTTCTGTGCAGCCGGACCGACGCGCCCCTGTAACAGGTTGTTCACCACATCGCCGGGTGTATCCAGATTGTCGGCAAAGTTTTCGACCCCGCGTTCCACAGGCTGCGGCAAGATCGCATAGACCTTGGATGCCGGACGCAAGATGGTCCGGTCAACCGCGCGATTCACCTCATGAAACCGGCGGTTCGCCGCCTCATGCGGGTCATTTATCCCCGACGCCTGCGGCGCAGGTGCGCAGGCAGGCAAAGCCAGTACGGCAAGGCTAGAGACCACGAAGAGGGCTTTTCTGCGCGCGGCGGAGCGAATGTTCAGCGTCATATACTTGGGTGTCCAGACAAGGCTTGGGACGAATGGTATCGGTACGGTATCGATCACAAGAGATAGAGCGTCCGTGGCGTCAAGACAATGCGCGACCGTGTCGCCCGAATGACGAAACCCGTCTCTGTCAGAGGCGTTGGCCGTAAAAGCACGAAAACAACCCAAGACAATCCGTCGCCCGAAGCTAATCGAAATCATCCGTTAAGCCCGACATGGCAAAATCGGCCTTTCACTTGGGAAACAGAACGGCGTGGAACCGTTAGGGATCGCAAAGGGACTTTCGGCATTCCGGGTTGCGCGGGTACGAGGATGGGAGGCCATTTGGAGTGAGCGGTGCTTTCGGTGCTCTTCAAATTGCTGATGCTGAAGGGAAGATGCTTCATCTTGCAGATCCATGACATGTGCTGGAGAGCCGATCTGAGGTGACGTTGATGGCGCTGACGGGGCTGGTGATCTTTTATTTCCGTGCAAAAGGCGGTTTAGAGCCTTGGCACAGACGGGTTTTGACGCAGATATCGGATGCGCGGGAGCGGCGGGTGTTTTCTGCCGCCTTGCGCCAGCAGATGCTGAAGTCCGATGACCCGCTCGCCAAACTCTTGGAACGCTTCACTGTTTGCTTCGCCCTGGCGTTCAGGGAAACGTGAAGGGGAGGTAACACCATTACACAGCGTCTCTTCCTAGCCTTGCCGCAAGGAGACGGCGCGGCTAGCCTGCACAGCGTCAGTCATCCTGCCCAAACCGCAACCCCAGAGGCCCTCATGTCCATCGAATCTCGCCTTGCCGAACTCGGCGTGACCTTGCCCGACGCCCCAGCACCTGCGGCGAATTATGTGCCATTCGTGGTGGTGGGCCATCTGGTCCATGTCTCGGGCCAGATCAGCCAAACTGCAGCGGGCTTGACCAAGGGCAAGCTGGGTGCCGACATGACCGTGGAACAGGGGGCCGAGGCCGCGAGGTCCTGCGCCATCTCTTTGCTTTCGCAGGTCAAGAAAGCCTGCGGTGGCGACCTTTCCCGTCTGGTGCGCGCCGTCAAACTGGTGGGATTTGTCAACTCGACCCCTGACTTCACAGACCAGCCCAAAGTGATCAACGGCGCGTCAGATTTCCTTGTCGCCGCGCTTGGCGATGCCGGACGACACGCGCGTTCTGCAGTCTCGGCCGCTTCTCTGCCCTTGGGTGTGGCCGTGGAAATCGAAGCTATCTTTGAGATCAGCTGATGCGGTCCCCCCACTCTGCCGCGCCCCTTCCAGTTGCGTTTCTGGCGACGCCGATCGCGCATCGCGCCTATCACGACCGCGCCGCGGGACGGCCTGAGAACAGTCGCGCCGCCGTGCGCGCCGCTGTCGATGTCGGCTATGGGATCGAGATTGACCTGCAACTGTCCAAGGACGGCGTGCCGATGGTCTTTCATGATGAACGGCTGGACCGCCTGACCGCCGAACAGGGCTGGCTTTGTGACCGCAACGCCGCTGACCTGTCGGCCATCCCACTGAAAGACGGCAATGAGGGCATCCCCACCTTGGCCGAAGTGCTGGCCCTGATCGCAGGCAGGGTGCCGCTGTTGATCGAGTTGAAAGACCAGACCCTGCGCATGGCCAACACCGACGCAAGGTTGGAACGTGCCACCGTGAAGGCGCTGACAGATTACCGCGGCCCCGTCGCGGTGATGTCGTTCAACCCGCATACCATCGCCCACATGGCCCGCCTTG
Source organism: Rhodobacter sp. (assembly GCA_027487395.1). GTDB lineage: Bacteria > Pseudomonadota > Alphaproteobacteria > Rhodobacterales > Rhodobacteraceae > Paragemmobacter. The sequence continues at coordinate 4,974 of JAIYDR010000127.1, forward strand.
CCCCCACCCTGCCGCGCGGCCTGACCACATCGGCCTATGATCCGACCGATTGGGCGCCGCTGCCGCCGGAAACCTGCGACCGTCTGCGCTCAATCCCGGATTACGACCGCGTCGCCGCCTCTTTCATCAGTCACGAAGCCGCCGATCTGGAGCGCCCGCGCGTGGCCGAACTCGCCGCCCAAGGCGCTGTCATTCTGTGTTGGACCATCCGCTCGGCGCAGGCAGAAGCCGCCGCGCGCCGCTTCGCCCAAAACGTCACTTTTGAGGACTATCCCGCCTGCATCCCTGCTTGACCGGGGCGGGTACTGCGCCATCTGTTTGACCAAGCGGACATTTTCTGTCCGAGAATATCCTCCGGGAGGGGTCCGGGGAGGGTGGAGACCCCTCCCCGGCCTGTCCGCAAGACCAAAGGTCGACAGGCATGAGTAGCATCACCGCCGATATCCTCGACAGCCTGACCGACATCCCTGCCGCCGAATGGGACGGTGTCGCCTGTCCGGAAAGTGCCGATGGTGGCAGGCCGTTTGATCCATTTACAACCCATCGCTTTCTTGTGGCGCTGGACCGGTCCACCTCGACCGGGACCGGCACCGGATGGACGCCGCGCCCCCTGGTGCTACGCGAAGGCGGCAAAGTCGCAGCCGCCGCGCCGCTTTACGTCAAATCCCACAGCCAAGGCGAATACATCTTCGATCACGGCTGGGCGCAGGCCTATGAACGCGCAGGCGGGCGCTATTACCCAAAGCTGCAAATCGCCGTGCCCTTCACCCCAGCCACCGGGCGGCGCTTTCTGACTCGCCCTGACGCATTGCACCTGCGTGATGGGTTGATCGACACTGCCATCAGCCTTGCCCGCCGCTCTGGCCTGTCCTCGTTGCATGCCACCTTTTGCACGGCCGAAGAGGCAGAATCCCTTGCCCCCCGCCATGGTCTCTTGCACCGCGTCACGCAGCAATTCCATTGGGAGAACCGCGGCTATGACAGCTTTGAGGGCTTTCTGTCGGACCTGTCGTCGCGCAAGCGCAAGATGATCCGCAAGGAACGCGAGACCGCCCAGGCCTCGGGCCTGACCATCCGCGCCCTGACAGCAGATGGGATTGAGCCCGCGCATTGGGATGCGTTTTGGGAGTTTTACCAAGACACTGGCGCGCGCAAATGGGGCACCCCCTACTTGACCCGCCGTTTCTTTACCGAAGCGCACCGGACCCTGCGTGACGATTTGCTTTTGGTCATGGCGTTTCGTCCCGATGGCACCCCCGTCGCCGCTGCGCTGAACTTCATTGGGCGCGATACGCTGTTTGGCCGCTATTGGGGCTGCTCTGAGGATCACCCCTGCCTGCATTTTGAGTTGTGCTATTATCAGGCCATCGACTGGGCGATCCAGAACGGCCTTGCGCGGGTTGAAGCCGGCGCGCAGGGTGAACACAAACTCGCGCGCGGCTATCTGCCGACGCCGGTGCATTCGCTGCATCTGATGACGGACCCTGGCCTGCACGACGCCGTTGCGCGCTACTTGCAAGCCGAACGTCGTGCTGTGGACGAAGAGATCGAGGTGCTGACCGCCTATGGCCCCTTCCGCCGCTGCACCACGGAAGACTGACAGTCGCAGGTCAGATGTGCCATGATCGCCCGAACCGAAGGGGAGAAGCCATGCTCAAACTCTATACCCACCCGATGTCGCGCGGCCGTATGGTGCGCTGGATGCTGGAAGAGGTCGGCGAAAGCTATGACGCCGAATACCTTGACTATGGCACAACGATGAAAGCGCCCGCCTATCTGGCGATCAACCCGATGGGTAAAGTGCCCGCACTGGTCCATGACGGGCATGTGGTGACGGAATGTCCTGCCATCATCGCCTATCTGGCCGAAACCTTCCCGCAAGCTGGATTGAGCGGCGATGATCGTGGTGCCGCTCTGCGCTGGATGTTCTTTGGCGCAGGCCCCTTGGAATATGCCATCGTCAACCGCGCCTTGGGGGTTGAGGTCACGCCCGAGAAATCTGGCTTTGTCGGCTATGGCAGCTATGACCGCACCATCGACACGCTGGAGGACACCCTGCGCACCCGCGATTTCCTTGGCGGAACGCAGTTCAGCGCGGTCGACCTCTATCTTGGGTCACAGATTGGCTATGGCTTGCAATTTGGCACCCTTCCCGCGCGCCCCGCATTCATCGCCTATTGGGATCGCATCAAGGACCGCCCTGCCCGTCTGCGTGCGACCGCTCTGGATGATGCGGCGCTGGCAAAGGCCAAGGCCAATGGCTGACCCGCTGACGGACCGCAGCATGCTTGCCCCCCTCCTGGCAAACGGCTGGACCCATGACCCGGCCCGCGACGCGATCACCAAGGTGTTCACCTTTCGTAACTTCATCGAAGCCTTCGGCTTCATGACCCGCGCGGCGCTTTGGGCAGAAAAATGGAACCACCACCCGGAATGGTCCAATGTTTACAAGACCGTCAATGTTACCTTGACCACACATGACGCGAATGGCCTAACAGAGCTTGACGTGAAACTCGCCACGAAGATGGACAGCCTCGCCACCCCGTGACCATGCGACCTTGACCGCAGGGCTTTATGCCGCGCTTCTGACCGCGAGGTCACCGGGGCGGTCAGGTGCTGAAACCTATGTCTGCGGCCCTTTGGCGAGGCAGGATCCGCCGCAGACACTGGGCGCGGCCGCATGTCGATCCCAGCCGCCGCGCCTACGTCAGGTGAATTGATACGGGATTCCGGGATGATCCTTTGGAATGCGGGCCTTGTCAGGCCGGTTCGGATCATAGGCCTTGGTCGGCATGTTGATGAAGTAAGCATCGCTCGTCCCGATGTTCTGCACCCCATGGATGACATACGGCGGGATCGTCAACTGGACCGGATTGGCGGCGCCAATCTCCAGCACGTTCAACAAACCCTTTGTGGAAGAACCGGGGCGCAGATCATAAAGAACCAAACGAAACGCACCGTCGACATAGGCAAGCTGGTCAGTCTGCCAGCGATGATAGACCCATGCACGGACCGAGCCCGCCTTGGCGCGTACATGATAAACATGTGGGGTGGAAAACCCGGGAACATAATGGTCCGACATCAACACGGTCAGTTCCCCGCGCGTGTCACTTTTGGTGACAAGGCGACGCAGGATCACACCCTCGATCTGATCGGGAATCTGGAATTCTTGCAGCGCCGCGCCTGCATCATCCCAAGCAAGGTCGTATTGAAAGTCGTCAAGCGTCAGCATTGATTAGGTTACTCCTTGGTATTCATTTTCGGACCGCAGAACGGGTCGGGGTCAGCGATAGCCACGGCCTTCAAACTGGCCATGTCGCAGCCAGTGGAAATCTGCCGCCATCCCTGCGGCGGCAACGTCGGGGTTCAGGCGCAGGTATGTTGCCGCGTCAAAATCAGCAGGAACCTGCTGCGCGGCCTGTCGTTTTGGCGGCTCATGGTCCAGTTTGCGGGCCGCAGCGGGCACCCGGTCTTGGACAAAGGTCCAGGCCAGTCGATCCGTCACCATCGCAGCGGCGTGCCGAAGGGTTTGCGCCCCATCTGCTGTGTCAAGAAGGCGCGCGTAAACCTGCTGCTCTGGCACACCGGACGGGATGTCGGGGCGCAAGGCTGCAGGCCAGAAATCCGACTGATCGGCCAGTTCCAGCAGGATCGCCATTTCCGGCATCGCCGCTGTCCGGGAATTCCGTCGCCGCGCGGAAAAATGCAAAACCGTGTAAGCCGGATCGACAGCCAAAGCGGTTGCAGGACGATTGCGAAGCAACCGCTTCCAGATATGCCAATCCCCCGCCCCCGCGCCGTCGACAGGCCATGGATCAAGATCGCTCAGCGCCTCCTTGCAGTAGGCGAAACAGGCCGATGGGGTGCTGTTGCAGCGCGTCATGAAGGCCGATTTCTCATCCGGCAGCATCAGGTTGGTCGGGAATGGGCAACCGATCCCATCCGACGAAATCCAGATAGCGCGCGTCGATGCAAGCACGGCCCCCGCGTCAAGCAGGCTGCGCAAGCGCGCAAGATGATCCGGCAAAATCAGGTCATCGTCGGACATATGCGCCACGTAACGTCCGCGCGCCTGTTTCAGGACCAGATTGCGGTTGGTGTACCCAAAACCGGGGGCTTTGGGCAGATCGAACCATTGGACCCGCGGATCGCCCGTGGAAAGGACGGCCTCAGCCGTGCCGGGTTCTGCACCGTCTCCGACGACCAAAAGATCAAACTGCGTTTCGGTCTGCGCTAACACTGTCCGCACCGCAAGCCCGACCACATCCGCCCGGGCATGGGTTGGTAACAACACCGAGAAAAGGGGGGCGTCTGGCGCGGGCATCTGCCGTCCTTGGTCTTGATCCTTAATCTTTGTAACGCTAGTGGCAAAATCGACAGCGAAGTAAGACGTACAAATCGGCATGCCTTTTCGTGCCATTGGTATGTGTTCGGAGCCCACTCAACACCGCGGCGTTGAAACATGAAGCCTCGCTTGCGGGATCGGTGGATCCTGCATCCATCCGCGCAAACAAAAGGGAGCGCGAACGCCCCCTTTGCCTCTCACCAAATCTCTGCCCGATAAGGGTCAGATTGCCGCCAAGAGCGCCTCACCACCGGACGCCTCGCAGACGCCGGGGCTTTCTTCGACATGCAGCACCTTGACCACGCCATCTTCGGCATAAAGCGCATAGCGTTTGGAGCGGTCAAAGAAGCCAACTGGCGGCGCGGTGAAGGCCAGACCCACGGCCTTGGTGAAGGACGCATCGGCATCCGCAAGGAAGGTGATCCCCGCCGCTGCCGCACCCGTCGACTCGCCCCATGCTTTCATCACGAAGGGATCATTGACCGACACGCAAATGATCTCCTCCACGCCCTTGGCCGCGAACTTGTCTGCCGTACGGATAAAGCTCGGCACATGGGCCGAAGTGCAGGTGCCGGTATAGGCCCCCGGCAGACCGAAGATTACGACCTTACGGCCCTTGATCTTGTCCCCGATGGCAACCGAGCCCGGCCCGGCATCGCCGATTACCAGCAGATTGGCCTCTGGCAGAACCGACCCTTCAGAAATCGTCATTTGTCTTCCCTCGCGCGTTGCGTTTGTCTTGGGCCGGGATATAGGGTCCACGCGATGACGCGGCCAGAGGAAATGCCGCAAAAGCCAGGGGGGAATGGGCATGGCGCATGTTATTGTGATCGGCGCAGGTCAGGCCGGTGCCGCCTGTGTGGCAAAACTCCGTGCCCTGAGCTTTTCGGGCGACATCACCTTGATCGGCGATGAACCCCAGCCCCCCTATCAACGCCCACCGCTGTCAAAGGCTTACTTGATGGGGGAGATGGAAGAAGAGCGTCTCTGGCTCCGCTCCGCCGCGTTTTACGCCGAACAGAAGATCACCCTACGCCTTGGTACCCCCGTCAGCGCCATCGACACGGCCGCACAGACCGTGACCTTGGGCGATGAAACCATCGCCTACACCGACCTTGTGCTGACGACCGGCTCTACCCCGCGCCGCCTGCCCGCCGCCGTCGGCGGCGATCTGGCTGGCGTTTATGCCGTCCGCACCTTGGCGGATGTCGATGCCATGCGCGCCGAATTCCAGCCGGGTCGCCATCTGGTCATCGTCGGCGGCGGCTATATCGGGCTAGAGGCGGCGGCGGTTGCGGCCAAACTGGGCCTTGGCGTCACCGTGCTGGAAATGGCCCCGCGCATCCTGCAACGCGTGGCGTCTCCGGAAACCAGCGCCTATTTCCGCGCCCTGCACGCAGCGCATGGGGTTGAGATCCTTGAATCCACTGGCCTCGAGCGCATCTTGGGTGACACGCGCGTCACCGGTGTACGCCTGCCCGATGGGCGTGAATTGCCCGCCGATTTTGTCATCGCCGGCGTCGGCATCCTGCCCGGCACCGCCTTGGCCGAAGCGGCAGGGATCACCCTGGACAATGGCATCGCCACCGATGCCTACGGCCAAACCTCCGCCCCGCATGTCTGGTCAGCGGGAGATTGCGCCTCTTTCCCGTGGCAGGCTGGGCGCATCCGGCTGGAATCGGTGGGCAATGCCATCGATCAGGCCGAAGCCGTGGCGGCCAACATCATGGGCGCAAACGCGCCCTACACGGCGCAGCCTTGGTTCTGGTCAGATCAATACGATTGCAAGCTGCAAATCGCGGGCCTGAACACCGGCTATGACCGCATCGTGACGCGCGGGCCGGAAGGCGATGCCGTGTCCTTCTGGTATTTCAGGGGTGACCAACTGCTGGCCGTCGACGCCATGAACGACAGCCGCGCCTATATGGTGGGCAAGCGCCTGATCGAGCAGGGCAAAGCCGTGACGCCAGAGGTGATCGCCGACCCCGAAACCAACCTGAAGGCCCTGCTCAAGGCATGAGGATCATTGGCGGTCAGTTTCGCGGCCTTCAGTTGGCCCCGGTCGGAGAGGGCGACCCTAAGGCGCATCTGCGCCCCACCTCTGACCGCGTGCGCGAAGCGATCTTCAACCTCTTGATCAACGGCGGTTATGGCGATCCGGTCACCGGCGCGCGGGTGCTGGACCTTTTCGCCGGAACCGGTGCTTTGGGGTTGGAAGCTCTGTCGCGGGGTGCCGCCCGTGTGGCCTTTGTCGATGACGGTGTGACCGCCCGCGCGCTCTTGCGTCGCAACATCGAACTGACCCGCGCAATGGGAACCACTGATGTCTGGCGGCGCGATGCCACCCGAATGGGGCCGAACCGGGGGACGGGGTATGACCTGATCTTCCTCGATCCGCCCTATCACAAGGGTCTCGGTGAGGCGGCGCTCGCCTCTTGCCTTGCAGATGGCTGGCTCGCCCCCGGGGCCTTGATCGTGTGGGAGGAAGGAACCGCCCCTCTCCCCCCCGCAGGCTTTGACATGCTGGATCAACGCACTTACGGCGATACCGTCGTCACAATCCTAAGGGCACCTGAATGACCTTGCCCCCCAAAGCCGTGCTCTTTGACTGCGACGGAGTCGTGGTGGACAGCGAACAGCCGACGCTGGACATGCTGCAAGCCGACCTTGCCGCGTATGGCCTGCCGCTGACGATGGACGAACTCACCAGCACCTATATCGGCGGCACGGTTGAGGTTTGCGCCACCCGCGCCCGTGCCGCCGGGGCCACCTTGCCCGAAGGCTGGGTGCAGGATTTCTATACCCGCATGTATGCGATGCTGCGCGCCCACACGCCCCTGATCCCCGGTATCCTGAGCGTGCTCGATGCCTTGGATGCGGCGGGCATCCCCTATGCGATGGGATCCAACGGCACGCCGGAAAAGATGCAGATTACCTTGGGCCAGCACGGGCTGATCGAACGCTTCAAGGGCCATCTCTATTCCGGCCAAGCCTTGGGCCGCCCGAAACCCGCGCCGGACCTTTATCTGCACGCCGCCGCCCAACTGGGCAAAGCCCCCGCAGAGTGCATCGTGATCGAAGACAGCGCCGCTGGTGCCCGTGCCGCACGCGCCGCAGGCATGCGCTGCATGGGCTATGCCCCGCATGGCCATGCCGACCGACTGGCCAACGAAGGCGCCATCCCCTTTACCGATATGGCGACGCTGCCAAAACTGCTGGGCCTCTGACCCCTTCCCCGTTGCTCAAATATCCACAGGGGGTGAATGGCCTGAAAGGCCAGAGGGGGCGCGTGAGCCCCTTCCAGATTTTCCGCAGAAAAATCGTCACCAGGTCGGGTGGAACTTGCCCGCTGGTGACAGGGTGAAAATCTCGCAACCCGTCGCCGTAACACCCACCGAATGCTCAAACTGCGCCGACAGCGACTTGTCGCGGGTGATTGCAGTCCAGTCGTCAGACAGCGTCTTTGTCTCAGGTCGGCCCAGATTCACCATCGGCTCGATGGTGAAGAACATGCCTTCCTCCAGCACCGCCCCAGTGCCTGCACGCCCATAGTGCAGCACATTTGGTGGGGCGTGAAACACGCGGCCCAGTCCATGACCGCAGAAATCGCGCACCACCGACACCCGCGCCCCTTCGACATGAGTCTGGATCGCATGGCCGATGTCGCCAAAGGTATTGCCCGGTTTCACTGCCGCGATGCCGCGCATCAACGCCTCATGCGTCACCGTGACCAGACGCTGCGCAAAGGGCTTGAGCGGCAAGACCGCATACATCCGGCTGGAATCGCCGAACCAGCCGTCCACCACCACCGTCACGTCAATGTTGACGATATCCCCCGCCACCAGCGCGTCGCTAGAGCGGCCCGGAATCTTGTTGCCGGGGATACCGTGACACACCACATGGTTTACGCTGATACAACTGGCGTGCTGATAGCCGCGATAGCCGATGGTGGCCGAGATCAGACCCCGACGCTCCACCTCATCGCGAATGAAGGCGTCAATCTCACCGGTGGTCACCCCGACCTGCATCAACGGGGACACAAGATCGAGGATCTCTGCCGCCGCACGCCCTGCAGCGCGCATGCCCGCAAAATCTGCGTCCTCATAGATGCGGATGCCGTCCTTGGTGATGCGGCCGCGTGTTTCGTCCACGGGGGGTATCCTGTCTTTGGCCTTTTCCTTGCCGCACTAAATAGGCGAAGCCTGCGGCAAAGACCAGAGGCGGGGGGCTTTGAAACCCCGTGCCGCCGCCCTATACCCTAAGCACGCGCAAGAACCCGGAGACAGTCATGACCAACCCAACCGCCGCCATGCTGGTGATCGGCGATGAAATCCTGTCGGGGCGCACCCGGGATTCGAACATGCACCATCTAGCGCAGCGCCTGACCGAGCATGGCATTCGTCTGCTTGAGGCGCGGGTGGTCGCCGATGATCACGCCGGGATCATCGCTGCCGTGAATGATCTGCGTGCGCGATTTGACCATGTGTTCACCTCCGGCGGCATCGGGCCAACGCATGACGACATCACCGCTGATGCCATCGCCGCCGCTTTTGGCGTGGCGATCACCCACCGCGCCGATGCGATGGCTCGGCTGCAAGCGCATTACGACCGTGCCGGAGTGCCCTTCAATGAGGCGCGTCAGCGTATGGCGCGCATTCCCGACGGCGCGGCGCTGATTGATAACCCTGTCTCCACCGCGCCGGGCTTCACCCTTGGCAATGTCCATGTGATGGCCGGTGTGCCCAATATCTTTGAGGCGATGTTGGCGGGCGTCATCCCCACTCTGACCGGCGGCGCGCCGCTGCTGTCGCAATCCCTGCGCATCAACCGCGGCGAGGGTGAGATTGCCAGTCCCTTCGGTGCGCTTGCGGCCGACTATCCTGATCTCTCGATGGGCAGTTACCCCTTCATCCAGAACGGCGCGCATGGCACCAACCTTGTGATCCGTGGTACCGATGCGGCGCGGCTGGATCAGGCGATGGTGCGGCTGGCGGCGTTGTTCGCATGACCGACCTTGTGGCGCTGACGGAATCGACGTGGCCTCCCGCTGCGACTCATGCTGTCGGGCCATGGCTGATCCGCGAAGGGTGCGGTGGCGGGCAGAGGGTGTCTGCGGCCTCACCCGCAGCGGACTGGCAGGACGCCGACATCTCCAAAGCCGAAGTGGCGATGCAAGACCTTGGGCAAAAACCGCTTTTCGTGATCTGGCCAAAGGATGGCGCCTTGGATGCCGCATTGGAGGCACGGGGCTACCGCAAGCATGACCCTGTTGTGATTTATGCAGCGGCAACGGCCGATCTGGCCGCCAAAGAGCCGCCCTTCCTCTCCAGCTTTCCGCATTGGCCGCCGCTTGGCATCGCGCGGGCGCTGTGGGCCGAAGCCGGTATTGGTCCCGCCCGACTGGCGGTGATGGACCGTGTCACCGTAGCCAAAACCGCCATCCTTGGCCGCACCGGGGACCGTGCCGCCGGGGTGGCCTTTGTCGCGGCAACCGGGAATTGCGCGATGCTGCACGCGCTTGAGGTCAGCCCTGCCCTGCGTCGGCAGGGAACCGCGCACAATATCTTGTGGGCTGCAGCGCGTTGGTCACTGGATCAGCGAGCGGCAGAGATGTTTCTTTTGGTGACCGAAGCCAATTCAAATGCAAGACATCTCTATACTTCACTTGGGATGTCGGTTGTGGGACAGTACCATTATCGTGTGAAATAAGCCCGCCAGAGGCCGAGCAGTGAGTGACCGCCGTACCCATCCTGTCCCGCTTTGGCGGGGCCTTGTCGCAGGGCTGATCCTGCCGCTGATCGCCCTGCCCGCGCAGGTGCTGGCCTCGCAAGGATCGCCCATCACCCTACCAGATGCCGCGCAGATGATCGGCGACCGCTCTGAGGCTTTGGGCAGCCACCCTCTGCCAACCGGACCGTGGCAAGACGGCGTGATCCCCACGAAACAGACCGAAGGTGTCTTGCGCCAATCAGCTTGGCGTCTGCCCTTGGACGGGCGCAACACTTTGGAGCTTTTGGCCCCTTTGCGCACACAGGCGGCGGCGGCGGGCTTCGTGCTCGTCTATGAATGTGACACGCTGGCCTGTGGAGGCTTTGATTTCCGCTTTGGCACTGACATCCTGCCCGAACCGCAGATGCACGTTGATCTTGGCGATTTTCGCTACTTTGCCGCTGAACGGCAGGGCGCGGAGGGGCCAGAGTATCTTAGCCTGGTTGTTTCACGATCGGCTGCGCAGGGCTTTGTGCAGGTCACCCAAGTCGGCCCCGCGGTGGCAGAGCCCGAAGTGACGGCGTCGACCAAATCGGAACCTGCCGCTGACCTTCCCACAGGGTTTGCCCTGCAACCGGGTGTGGCGCAGGTGCTGGCGGACCTTAGTTTTGCGCCCGGTAAGGCTGATCTTCTGGGCGATGCACCAGCCATCTCCAACTTGCGCGATTGGCTCGCGGCCCATCCCGACGCGCGGATCGCACTTTTGGGTCACAGCGATTCGTCGGGTGATGCCTCTCGCAACACCGCCCTGTCATTGGCGCGTGCCGAAGCTGTGCGGGATCGTCTCATCACCACAGGCATCGCGGCAGACCGCATCACCGCCCGCGGGCTTGGCCCCGCCGAACCCGTGGCCGACAATGCCACGCCAGAAGGGCGGCAGAAAAACCGACGGGTCGAGGTGATGCTCACCCCGACCCGCTAAGGTCTTGCCAAAGGCCTAACTCCGGATCACCAGCGATCCGGCCCCTTGTCCATCAATTCGCGCGCCAGAAAGTCAATGAAGGCGCGCACTTTGGGTTGGGTAAACCGCCCCGGAGGATAGACCGCGTAGATGCCTTGGGTTTCCACTGGCAAACCTGGGATGGCCTCTACGATCAGCCCCTGTTCCATGGCCTCGGCGTAAAGGAACGAGGGCAGATAAGCGATGCCAAGGCCGGAAATCGCGGCGTTCAGTAGCGATTGGCCGTCATTCACCGTCAGCCAACCCGCGGTGCGGACCTGCCGCTTTTCCCCCGAGGGTGCGGTGATCTTCCAAACATTGCCATTGGCCTGATTGGAATAGTGCAACAGCTTGTGCTCGTTCAGATCGTCGATCTTCAACGGACGGCCATGGCGCTGGAAATACGACGGCGCGGCAATCATCCGCTTCGTCGTTTCCGTCAACTTGCGCGCGCGGAGGCTGGAATCTTCCAACTCCCCAACCCGGATCGCCATGTCAAAGCCTTCGCTGATCAACTCGACATAGCGGTTGTTCAGCACCATGTTCACGGTGATATCGGGGAATTCCTGCAAGAAATCGCCCAAGATCGGCGACAGCAGGTTCACCCCGAAATCGGTGGCCACCGACACGCGCAGCAGTCCCGAAGGCGCGGATTGCATGGATGTCACCAGTGCATCCGCCTCTCCGGCGTCGTTCAGCACGCGGCGGGCGCGGTCGTAATAGGCAAGACCAATCTCGGTGGGTGAAACGCGGCGTGTCGTGCGGTTCAAAAGGCGGGCCCCCAAGCGCGCCTCCAAAGCCGACACGTGTTTGGACACGGCCGATTTAGAAATTCCCATCTTCTTGGCCGCATCGGTGAAGCCACCTTGATCCACGACCGTGGCAAAGGCTTCCATTTCCGTCAATCGGTCCATTGTTACCCTCTGGCAAGCTATGAGGTCGAATGACCAAGCATTGACCGCCAATTCAGGCAGCATATGGGCGCGTCTGCGACCGATCCGCGGTATTTGGGCGGATCGTTGAAGGCAAGGAAACAGGGATAAGCGGAAAGTATATGTTTTTGTGTATCAAAAGATCAAAGTTGCGCAGACAGTCGCGCAGCTTGATCGATTGCGCGCTTGGCATCCAGCTCTGCCGCGACATCCGCCCCGCCGATCACATGCGGGGTGAGGCCCGCCGCGATCAGCTCATCGGCCAGCGCGCGATCCGGTACCTGCCCCGCAGCAAGAATGACGCTATCGACCGCAATCACCTCGGGCACGCCATCGCGGGTGACGTGCAGGCCATCGGCTGCGATGCGGTCATAGCTGACCCCACCGATCATCCGCACACCCTTGGCCGCCAGTGCCGCGCGATGGATCCAGCCCGTGGTCTTGCCCAGATGCCGTCCCGGCTTTTCCGGCTTGCGCTGCAAAAGCCAGACCTGCCGCGCCGGGGCGCTGGGGGCGGGGTCAGCCAGACCACCCGCAGAGGTCGCCGGATCGCCCACCCCCCATTCCGCCCGCCAGAGGGCAGGGTGTTCGGTCGGGCTATCCCCGGCATGGACCAGAAACTCCGACACATCAAAGCCGATGCCGCCCGCGCCGATCACCGCCACACGCGGCCCCACCGGCGCACCGCGCAGCACATCGACATAGCCCAAGGCCCGCTCTTGCCCCGGAATGCCGGGATCACGCGGGGTGACACCGGTAGCAATCACCACCACGTCAAAGCCGCGCAGGGTTTCGACATCGGCCCGCGTGTTCAGGCGGACTTCGACGCCCGAGACCGACAACATGGTAGAAAACCACTCCACCAGACCGTTGAATTCCTCTTTCCCCGGCACCCGGCGAGCAAGGTTCAACTGCCCCCCCACCTGCGCGCCCGCCTCAAACAGCATCACCCGATGCCCGCGCTGTGCGGCAACGATGGCGGCTGTCATCCCCGCAGGCCCCGCCCCCACGACTGCAATCGTCTTGGGCGCATCGGTGGCAGGATACTCCAACTCCACCTCATGACAGGCGCGCGGATTGACAAGGCACGAGGACAGCTTGCCGCTGAATGTGTGATCCAGACAGGCCTGATTGCAGGCAATGCAGGGCGCAATCTCACGCGCGCGCCCGCTTGCCGCTTTTGCGACAAAGTCAGGATCGGCGAGGAAAGGCCGCGCCATGCTGACCATATCGGCGTTGCCCGCTGACAGGATGCTTTCGGCGACCTCTGGCGTGTTGATCCGGTTTGAGGCAATGACCGGAATCGTCACCTCTGTCCGAAGGCGCGCCGTCAGATCGACAAAGGCCGCGCGCGGGACAGAGGTGGCGATGGTCGGCACACGCGCTTCATGCCAGCCGATGCCGGAATTGAGGATCGTTGCCCCAGCGCCTTCAATCGCGCGGGCGAGCGTGGCGATCTGCTCCCATGTCTGACCAGTGGGGATCAGGTCGATCAGGCTGATACGGTAAATCAAGATGAAATCCGGCCCCACGGCAGCCCGCACCCGACGCACCACCTCAATCGGCAGGCGCATGCGGTTTTCATCACTGCCACCCCAGCGGTCGCTGCGGTGGTTCACATGCGCCACAAGGAACTGGTTCAGGAAATAGCCTTCCGACCCCATCACCTCGACCCCGTCATAACCCGCCTCGCGCGCACGCTTCGCGGCAGTGGCGATGTCGGCGATCTGCTTTTCGATCCCTTCCTCGTCCAATTCACGCGGCACAAACGGGGAGATCGGCGATTTGATGGCCGAGGCCGAGACGCAATCCTTGCCATAGGCATAGCGTCCGGCATGCAAGATCTGCATGGCGATCAACCCGCCTGCTGCATGAACACGCTCGGTCACTATGCGGTGGTCGGCGATGTCTTGCGCGGTATAAAGCCCTGCCGCGCCGGGAAAAACGCCGCCTTCTCGATTGGGTGCCATCCCGCCGGTGACCATCAGCGCCACCCCGCCCCGCGCGCGTGTGGCGTAGAATTCCGCGACTCGGTTCCAATCGCCGCGTTCCTCCAGCCCAGTGTGCATAGAGCCCATCAAGACACGGTTTTTCAGCGTGACATGGCCCAAGGGCAGCGGTTGCATCAGATGCGGATAAGCGGTCATGGCGGTCCTCCCCTTTTTTCAGGATGCACCGAGGCGGCGGCAGAAGTCACGCCAGACGCGGCGTCAAATGCACGGGGCGGACGCGAGGGCCAGCCCCCGCACCCCCGAGATACAGAAATGACAGAAAATGAGGGGGGTCACCCGTTCTCGCGCAGGATCGCCCCTGCCAGATAGAGCGAGCCGCAGATCAACACGCGGGCATTGGGGGTCTGCGCGACGACGGACGCCAGCGCTGCGGCGACAGTATCAGCCGACACGGCATCAATCCCGACCGACAGAGCGGCGTCGCGGGTCACCTCGGCGGGGAGGGTGTTCTTTTCGCCGGGAATCGACACCGCATGCAGGCGCGTGACCTGTCCCGCAAGTGGGCGCATATAGCCGGTCACATCCTTGGTGTTCAGCATCCCGCAAATCAGATGCGTCGGTCGTGCGGGCATGCGGGCCAGCGTTGACGCCACAGCCTCTCCGCCCGCCGGGTTGTGACCACCGTCAAGCCAGAGTTCGACGGACGGCGCCAAGTCAACCAGCGGCCCCTGCGTCAAGCGCTGCATGCGCGCGGGCCAGAAGGCACGGGTGACCGCCGCGTCACAAGCAAGCTCATCCCGTCCGAGGAAGCGCAAAGCCGTGATCGCGGCCCCGGCGTTTTGAATCTGATGCGGTCCGGGCAGGTTCGGCAAAGGCAGGTCCAGCAGGCCGTTTTCATCCTGATAGATCATCCGCCCGCGTTCCTCCCACGCGTTCCAATGTTGGCCAAAGGCCAACACCGGCGCGCCCAGACGCGCGGCAGTGGCTTCGATCACCTCAAGTCCATCGGGATGCTGCGGGCCGACGATGACCGGCACGCCGCGCTTGATGATCCCGGCCTTTTCGGCAGCGATCTTGGCCAGCGTGTCGCCAAGAAAGGCCTCATGGTCCATCGACACCGGAGTGATGATCGACAATCGTGGAGTGATGACGTTGGTGGCATCCAGCCGCCCGCCAAGGCCCACCTCCAGCAGCGTCCAATCCGCAGGGCTGCGGGCAAAGGCAAGGAACGCCGCGCAGGTGGTGATCTCAAAGAACGTGATCTCATCCGGGCCGTTCTTGTCCACACACTCGTCCAGAAGGGCAGTCAACGCGGGTTCAGAGATCAACGTCCCCGCCAGACGGATACGTTCATGAAAGCGCGCCAGATGCGGCGAGGTATAGGCGTGCACGCGATCCCCCCCCGCCTCAAGCCCTGCACGGATCATCGCTTGGGTCGAGCCTTTGCCATTGGTCCCGGCGACATGGATCACCGGCGGGATGGCGCGTTCGGGGTGGCCCAAGGCGGCCAGCAGGCGGTGCACCCGGTCCAAGGTCAGGTCGATGACCTTGGGATGCAGGGTCATCATCCGCTCAAGGACGGCATCGGAACCTATGGCGCTCACGCCTTGGCCTCAAGGGCGATGGGCGCTTCGGGCACTGGCTGGACGGTCAATTCGCCTTTGATGGCAGGCGTTTGGCCGGTCAGCATACGGATGATCGTCACCAATTCCTCGCGCAGGTTCTTGCGATGGGTCACGCGGTCGAGCATGCCGTGATCAAGCAGGTATTCCGCGCGCTGGAACCCTTCGGGCAGCTTTTCGCGGATGGTCTGTTCGATAACGCGCGGACCGGCAAAGCAGATCAGCGCATTGGGTTCGGCAATCTGCACATCGCCCAGCATGGCATAAGAGGCGGTCACCCCCCCGGTGGTCGGATGGGTCAACACGACGATATAGGGCAGGCCTGCCTCGCGCAGCATCTGCACGGCCACCGTGGTGCGCGGCATCTGCATCAGGGACAGGATGCCCTCTTGCATGCGCGCGCCCCCTGCTGCGGAAAACAGCACCATCGGGCGCTTCATCTCAACGGAGCGTTGGGCTGCGGCGATGATGGCGTTGCCGACATACATCCCCATGGAGCCGGCCATAAAAGAAAAATCCTGCGCCACGGCGACGATGGGCGTGCGCGCCACCTCACCCTCGACGACCAACATCGCTTCTTTTTCGCCAGTGGATTTCTGCGCGGTCTTCAGCCGGTCAGGATACTTCTTCTGATCGCGAAAATGCAGCGGATCACTCACAGGTTCTGGGACTTTCACTTCGGTGAAAATGCCGCCGTCAAACAGCGCGGTGAACCGATCCCGCGGACTGATCGCCATGTGATGATCGCATGAGGTGCAGACGTTCTGGTTCTGGGCCAATTCACGGTGGAACAGCATGGTCCCGCACTCGGGGCATTTGGTCCACAGATTCTCTGGGACCTCGCGCCGAGAGAAGAGCGAATTGATCTTTGGGCGGACATAGTTGGATATCCAGTTCATCTCAATCCTGACCCTTCGATAGCAAAAGTCTGACGCCGCAAGTGAGCGACAGATAAGCCGCAGGCACAGGAAATGCAAACCCCACCGTCCCGCAAGGCGCCACAAGGCTGGACGATGGACGCGCGCCCCATGGTCGCGCTATGCCTAAGTCACTGCCCTGCGTATGGCCATGTCAGGAGGTTTATGTGATTGGTCCCCGTCTGCTTTCCGCCCTTGTCGTCCTTTTGCTGCTGCTGTCTGCCTGCGTCGCAAACTACGGCGCGGGACGCCAGGCGCGAGTCTTGGACGGATCAATGCAGGTCGGGTTGGCTGCGGGGTATTGCATCGACGATGCCTCCAGTCGCGAAACCGCAGATAGCCTTGTGCTGCTCATGGGGCGCTGCAACAGCAGCGTCAGCGAAAGCCCGGCCATTTTGACCCTGTCGGTGGGTCCGGCCGGGTCCGGAGCCAGCATCCGGGGCGACAATGCCGCGTTGGCGGCGTTCTTCACCTCGGACGCCGGGCGCGCAATGCTGTCGCGCGACGGCCGTGCCAGCGATGTAGTGGTGGTTCAGGCCTTTGACGAGGCGGGTATCTTCACCATGCTTGTGCGCGACCGTGCTGTCGGGGAGTATTGGCGTGCAGTTTCGGCACTGCGGGGGCGCTTGGTCTCGCTGTCCGTGACAGGCACCGACGATGCCCCGCTCGAGACCTCTGCCGGGCGGCAGCTTTTGGCCAAGGCGATGGCAGAACTGATCAAGGCCAACCCGACGAACCAAGGCTAATGGCCCGGACTTTGGGCAAAACAGATGATTCTTTCGATTTCGGCTTTGAGTTGGCGACACAAACGCGCCATACTCCTGCGGGGTCGCGCGGTGTTTTTTCTGCCGCGGAAAAGTATATGGGAGCGCGCATGTCCGGCTGGAAAGACGGCATGGTCGAACGGATTTTGCAAAAGCGCATGGTACGGCGCTGGCAGGGCTTGGCTGACGCCTCGGCAACGGCAGACTTGGGCACGCTGCGAAACTGGCGCGCGCAGGCGCGTGCGATGCGGCGACAGTTGGACCGGGTGATCCATCAGGCCGAACATCGACTCGCCTTGCCGATCATCGGCAGCACGATGGTTCGCAAACCGCTGGGCAGTGACTGGGGCTGGCGTCCTGACCTTTGGCGCGGACCGATCCCGGTGCCGGGTATGGCCTCCGTGTCCAGCAAGTCGGCCATCTGTGACGGGATCACGATTTTCCATGACTGCCGCCGGTCGGAACTGACGCTGCGTCAGATTCGCAACACGCGCGAATCGGATGTTGCGGCCTTTGGCTTGCGGATGGATGTGTTCCGCTTTGACGGATCATTCCTGTCGCTGGTGCTGGATTTGCCGAATGACGCGGCCCAAGGCTTGCGCCTGCGCCATCTGATCCGGTTGGATGTCATCGTGGAAATGGAAAAGCCGCTGGAAATCTTCGCGCGCCTGAACATCAAACATGGGCCAAACGTCGAACAGATCGTGCGCGAACTGCCCTTGAACGAGGAAGAGGTGATGGTCGAATTCGACCTCGCCTATACCAAGGTCAATGAAAAGCGGATTGAAAAGCTGTGGGTTGACCTGATCTTTGAGGGTCCGTCGATGAATCAGGTCATCCTGCGCGATGTCACGCTGTGCCGCCGCCCACGCGCCGAATTGTAAAGTGAGATCAATGAAAGATAGCGTGGATCATATCTCCCTGACCCGAAGCCGCATCCGGAATGGCGTGTGGGAAGGCGAGTTAACCGGCGTCGCAGGCCAACCCACGCTGGAGGTCCGCCATCTTGAGGCTGAGGTTCCCGGTCTGACCGTCACCGCGATACCCGACCGTCCCGGCGTCTGGGCCGTCCGGGTGCCGATCCCGCTTGCCGCATTGTCCGAAGGTGTGCAGACCTTCCTGATCCGCGACCGCAGCAGCGGCGAGACGCTGGATCATTTCACCATCATCACCGGTGTCGCCATGGAAGACGACCTGCGCGCCGAGGTGGACCTTTTGCGCGCCGAATTGGACATGCTGAAGAAAGCCTTCCGCCGCCACTGTCTGGAAACGGAACTCTGACGGTCACGCCGTGCCGTACCGCGCCATGAACATTGCCACGGCACCATCAATCACCCGCGCCACATCGCGCGGCGCGCAGCAATCGGCCACACCGAAGATCAGCCGATCGTGCAGATCCGCTTTGCAAAGTTGGGTGAACTGGTCGGCGGCCAAGTTGATGTCGCTCATGCGCAGATCGCCCCGCTCCATCGCCTTGGCCAGATAACGCGCGATGCGGTCGCGGATCATCACCGGACCGGAATGATAGAATTCGTGGCCAAGGGTCGGGAAGCGCTCCGCCTCGGCCACGCACATCCGAAACATGCGCTGGCCGAACTCGGACTGGGCAAAGGCAAGGATGCGCTCTGCCGCCAGCCGCAGCACCTGTGCGACGGGGGCACTGTCGTCTATCAGCGCCTCAGCCTCATCGGCCTGACGGCGGCATTCGGCCTTGGCCACCTCGAGGAATAACAAACGCTTATCGGGGAAATAACTATAAAGTGTGGCTTTGCTGACGCCTGCAGCACGGGCGATGTCATCGACCGAGGCCCCGTCAAAGCCGTCGCGCAGAAAGATATCGCGCGCGCCTGCCAGCACCTGTTCGAATTTCCGCCCCCTGCGGATGTCCTGCGGCGCTGCGGTCATGGGCCCCCCGTTCTGCGCTGACAGCATAGGCCAAGCGCCGCGCGGGGGGCAAGCCATGCTCAGTTCTTGGTGGGGGCGCAGACCGGCTGCCCGACGGTGACGTCGCAATTTGCGGTCGAGATGGTCACATCGCCATCCGGAAAGGTCAGGTTCGGCAGGTCAAAGCTGATGCCCCCGGCCAGTGCGGGCGGGGCAATCAGAACGGCAAAGACGGCGGCGGTGAATAGGCGGGACATGAGTCACTCCGTTGAAATGAACTGTTCGGTTCATCTCAACTAAACCGAATGGTTTAGTTCGTCAAGCACATCTGAACCGTTCAGTTCATTTTCGCGCTTACACCTGCGCAGCCGGACCTTGCCCATTCACCCTGCCAATGCTTTGCTTCATGCGCCAAACGGGGGGAAGCCATGTATCGCAAGGGCGAAGTCACCTATCAGCCGCTGCCGCTGCCTAACCGGATCAGCAAGCCCGATGACCAATCTTTGGCCGATGCTGAAGGCTTTCTTGCCCATCTGCGCCAACGCCACTCGGTGCGGCAATTCTCAGACCGCCCCGTGCCAGAGCCGGTGATCCGCGCCATCATCGCCGCAGCGGCTACGGCGCCCTCGGGGGCGAACCATCAACCCTGGCACTTCGCAGCCATCGCCAATCCCGCGATGAAGGCCCGCATCCGCGCGGCGGCCGAAGACGAGGAACGCGCCTTCTATTCCGGCGGCGCTCCAGATGAGTGGCTGGCGGCGCTGGAACCTATCGGCACGGGGGCCGACAAGCCGCACCTGACCGACGCGCCTTGGCTGATCGTGGTCTTTGCCGAACGTTGGGGCCTGACCGAGGAAGGCACCCGCTACAAAAACTACTACGTCCCCGAAAGCGTCGGCATTGCCACTGGCTTTTTGATCGCGGCCATCCATCAGGCAGGTCTGGTCTGTCTGGAACACACGCCCAATCCGATGGCTTTCCTGAACGAGATGCTGCACCGCCCGCCGCAAGACAAGCCGGTCATGATCCTGCCCGTCGGCCACCCGGCGCAAGACGCCACTGTCCCTGCCGTGGCCAAGCGCAAGAAACCCTTCGACCGCATTGCAAGCCTCTTCCCGTGACGCCCAGAGCGCCCCTTGCCCGTCTTCTCTGCTCAAGTATCCCGGGGGTCCGGGGGGGGCTGGCCCCCCCGGCTTTGGCGTGATCGGGGGGGCTGGCCCCCTGGCCTTAGGACACCGATCCACCATGGCCGTTCGCTGCGGCGCTTTTGTCGGTGCTGGCCCGCCTTTTCATCCTTGCCCCGCACCATGGGGATGCGCCACAAGGCATCTTGATCGCCATCCTGAATTTGACCGCCCTCTCCGTGTTGACGGTTACGGCGGAGATCGCCCTTTTGGAGATGACATGAAGACAGTATCGGAAAACAGGGCCTATGGCGGCGTGCAGGGAGTGTATACCCATCCGTCAAACGCCTGTGGCTGTGACATGACCTTCGGCCTGTTCCTGCCCGAACAGGCCGAAGACGGCCCGGTTCCGGTGCTTTGGTATCTCTCTGGCCTCACCTGCACGCATGAAAACGCCATGGTCAAAGCCGGGGCTCAGCGTTGGGCGGCAGAGGCCGGGGTGGCGATGGTGTTTCCTGACACCTCACCGCGCGGGGATACGGTCGCCAATGACGCGGCCTTTGATCTTGGCCAAGGGGCGGGCTTTTACGTCAATGCCACGCGGGACCCATGGAAGCCACATTTCCAGATGTGGGATTACGTCACCGACGAATTGCCCGATGTCCTATTCTCCGCCTTTCCCTTGGCCGAGGTGGCACAGGCCATTACCGGCCATTCCATGGGCGGCCATGGCGCGCTGACCATTGCCATGAGCTTTCCGGGGCGGTTCCGCTCCGTCTCGGCCTTTGCGCCGATCTGCAATCCTACGGCTGGCGATTGGGGCCGCAAACAGTTCGGCGCCTATTTGGGACCCGACGAATCCGCTTGGGCGCAGTATGATTCGACGCTTTTGATGCGCAAGCGCGGCTTTGATGGCCCGATGCTGATCGACCAAGGCACCGCAGACCAGTTCATTGACCTCTTGAAACCCGAAGCCTTGGCCGAAGCGATGGCCGCGCGGCGTCAAGGTGGGGCGTTCCGGATGCAGAAGGGCTATGATCACAGCTATTTCTTCGTCTCGACCTTCATCGAAGAACACATCGCCTTTCACGCCGCCGCTTTGCATGCCTGATGTCCGGCCCAAAATCCTGATCGACGCCGATGCCTGCCCGGTGAAGGAAGAGGCCGAGCGCGTGGCCACCCGCCACGGGCTGCGGATGATCCTTGTGTCGAACGGCGGCATAAGGCCGTCACGCAACCCGCTGGTGGAAAGCGTCTTCGTCGATTCCGGACCGGATGAGGCCGACAAATGGATCGCCGAGGCCGCAGAACCTGGCGATGTCGTGGTCACAGGCGATATCCCCTTGGCGGCCAAAGTGGTGGCCAAGGGGGCCAAGGTCGTCAAACATGACGGTGGAGAGTTGACAGTTGTCAACATCGGCATGGCTTTGGCAACGCGCGATCTGATGCAAGACCTGCGCGCCGCTGATCCCTTTCGTCAGGGGGGCGGCAGGCCATTTTCAAAGGCGGACCGGTCACGATTTCTGGATGTGCTGGATCGGGTGGTCCGGGCGTCGATGCGGGCGTGAAGCGCCGTTCTTTTCTTTCGCCTTGCGCCCCCCGATGCTTTGGGCATCGGGGCAAACCCTAGCGCTTCGCCCCTTAAACAGAGCCCAAGTCGGAATTCTCCCCCGTTACACCCGGTGATACGGCCCACCCGACAGGATCGTCGCCGCGCGGTAAATCTGCTCGGCAATCATCACCCGCACCAGCATATGCGGCCAAACCATCTGGCCAAAGGAGAGCAGGTGATGGGCCCGGTCTCGCAGCCTTGGCGCGATACCGTCAGCCCCGCCAATCAAGAAGGCCACATCCTGCGTCCCGCCATCCCGCCAACGGGCCAGCAGGACTGCAAACTCTGGACTGGTGGACTGACGACCACGCTCATCCAACGCCACGATCATCGCACCCGCCGGAACAGCCCGCGCGAGAAGATCCGCCTCGGCCTCACGGCCCAAGTTCTTGCGATCCTCAACCTCAATCTCAGATAGCGGACCGAGGGCGAGGGGTCTTGCGATCTGGTTAAATCGCAGTTGATAGTCTTCAAACAAGGACCGTTCCTGCCGGTCGGCGCGGATGCGCCCGACCGCCACAACGTGCAGACGCATCAGATGCCCTGCCCATCCCGCGCGCCCGAGGGCAGCCACATCTTTTCCAACTGGTAGAATTCGCGCACTTCGGGGCGGAACACATGGACGATCACATCGCCCGTGTCGATCAGCACCCAGTCGCCGGTTTCCTTGCCTTCCATCTTGCAAGACAGGCGGAAGTCCTGCTTCAGCCGCTCCGCCAGCTTTTCCGAGATGGAGGCGACCTGACGCGACGAGCGGCCACAGCAGATCACCATGTAATCGGCCATGTCAGACCGGCCCCGCAGATCAATCTGCA
>JAIYDR010000040.1 GCA_027487395.1 Rhodobacter sp.
AACTGCTGAACATGGGCCGGCCACCTGTCTATGATCGCGCGTCGCTTGCCCTGACGGATGTCGAAAAAGACGCGATGCGCGCCGAAGGTCGGGCGGGCTATTGGCGGTTCTTGCTGAACCAGAACCGGATTGAATGGCCGGATGGCATCCTTGGGCCAATCTCGATTGACGCGGCCTCGGTGTCGGACCCGGTCTTGATCCGCGCTGATGGGCAGGTGCTTTATACCTTTGCCTCATCGGTGGATGACATCGACATGGGCGTGACCTTTATCGTGCGCGGCGCGGATCATGTGACCAATACTGCGACCCAGATTCAGATCATGCAGGCGATGGGTGGCACGCCGCCGAATTTTGCCCACCATTCGCTGCTGACGGGCGCGAAGGGCGAGGAACTCTCCAAGCGTCTGGGCACGCTATCTTTGCGCGACTTGCGCGCGCAAGGGGTTGAACCGATGGCGCTGTTGTCGCTGATGGCGCGGTTGGGGTCGTCCAAGCCGGTGGAACTGGCGTCGTCGATGCAGGATTTGATCGACGGGTTTGATGTGGGCTCGTTCGGGTCGGCCCCCACCAAGTTTGACGCCGAAGATCTGTTCCCGCTGACCCGCGCGCATGTGCAATCCCTGCCGCTGCCTGCGGTGGCCGACAAGATCGCCGCCTTGGGTGTGCCAGAGACCGAGGCTGAGGCATTCTGGCGCGTGGCCAAGGACAATATCACCGTGCTGGCCGATCTGGCCCAGTGGTGGGAGTTGTTCCAGAACGGGGCCGAGCCTTTGGTGGACCCTGAGGATGCCGAATTCATCACGCAGGCCGTGGCCTTGCTGCCGCCGAAGCCCTGGACCACCGCCACATGGGGCGAATGGACCGAAGCTGTGAAGGCAGCAACGGGGCGCAAGGGCAAGGGGCTGTTCATGCCGCTGCGCAAGGCGCTGACGGGGCGGGCGAACGGGCCGGAAATGGCGGATGTGATGCCTTTGTTGAAAGTTGTGCGCGCGGGCTGACCCGGCGCTGGTTTTGCCGAAAGGCCGGGGGTTTCACACCCCCGGACCCCCGTGGGATATTTGAACAACGGGGAAGGCTGCGGTCTTCCGGAAAGAGGCGACATGTCGGCACCGCAACAGGCGAAATTCGTACAGGGCAACCTGTTCAAGCATGTGGCGGTGATGTCGCTGACATCCTCGGTCGGGTTGATGGCGATCTTTGTCGTGGACCTGATCAACCTCTTGTACATCTCTTGGTTGCAGGATGAGGCCAAGACGGCCGCCGTCGGCTATGCGGCGGCGGTGTTGTTTTTCACGACAGCTTTCGGGATCGGCTTGTCAGTTGGCGTTTCTGCGCTGACGGCACGGGCTGTTGGGCAGCGCGACCTTGAGGCGGCCCGGGCACGCGCGACCGAAGGGCTGATCCTTGGCGCGGTGTTCGGGGCGATCTTTGCCGCCGTGGTCTGGGCAGCGCTGCCGTGGATCGTGGACCTGCTGGGGGCGACCGGCCGGACGGCAGAGGAGACGCTGCATTTCCTGCGGATCATGATCCCGTCGCAGCCCTTGCTGATGATCGGCATGATCGGGGCGGGCGCATTGCGGGCATACGGCGATGCGAAACGGTCGATGATGGTGACGGTCTGGGGCGCGGTGGTTCTGGCGATCCTTGACCCCATCCTGATCCTCTGGGCCGGTTGGGGTCTGACCGGGGCCGGGATTGCCGGATGGGGGTCGCGTTTGACGATTGCCATCATGGCACTGTGGCCGCTGGCGCGGCATTACGGCGGCTTTGGCGGCTGGACGCGGCAGAGTGTCATTCTTTCCTCTGCGCCGTTGTTTGCGATTTCCGGACCCGCGATCCTGACGCAACTGGCCACCCCGGTGGGGCAGGCGGTGATCACGCGGATGGTGGCCAGCTATGGTGAGCAGGCCGTGGCCGGGATGGCGATTGCTGGGCGGCTGACGCCGGTGGCCTTTGGCATCATCTTTGCGCTGTCGGGGGCGGTAGGGCCGATCATCGGCCAGAACCTTGGGGCGGGCCGGATGGACCGGGTGCGGCGGGCGTTCTGGGATTCGCTGTTGTTTGCAGGTCTGGTGATCGTGGGCATGTCGGCGTTGTTGTTCATCGGTCGGGGTTGGATTGCCGATCTGTTCCACGCCGAAGGGCTGACGCGCGATCTGGTCTATCTGTTCTGCGGGCCGCTGAGCCTTTTGTTCTTCTTCAACGCGATGATCTTTGTCGCCAATGCGGCCTGCAACAACTTGGGCGCGGCGATGCAGTCCACCATGGTCAACTGGGGCCGCCATACGCTGGGCACCGTGCCCTTTGCGCTGTGGCTAGCGGCAAGTTGGGGGGCTGCGGGCGTGCTGATCGGGCAGGCCGTGGGCGGGATCCTGTTTGGGGTTTTGGCGGTTTGGCTGGCGCTGCGCGTGATGGATCAGGTGGCGGCGCGCAAAGCCGCGTGAGACTGCGGTTGCCAGCGCTCTGTGTCGCTTTTTGCGCGACAATCGTCGTTTATGCTTTTTGCGCTTGCCAGAATGGTATCCAACGGGATACCCAATGCCTGTCAGGTTCGGGAGAATCCGGCCCACAGGGTGACCTGTGATCCGGTGCCGAAGGAGCAACCGCCCCGGTAAACTCTCAGGCGCAAGGGACCGTTTCTGACGACAGACTCTGGAGAGTGGTGTTCGCACCCGCCGAAGGGATAACGATCTCAGGCGCCCCAAGGCCGCAAGGCGGGGCAAGGACAGAGGGGGCATCGCGGGGCAGGGATAGGCCTGTCTGCTCGATGCCGGATATTCGCATACCGGCGCGGAAGTGGGAGAGGACCTTGTCCGATCTTTTGCGTTTGGGGCTGCATGATCTGCACGTCCATCTGGGGGGCAAGATGGTCCCCTTTGCCGGGTATGAAATGCCCGTGCAATATCCTGCCGGGGTGATGAAGGAGCATCTTCACACCCGCAGCGCCGCCGGGTTCTTTGATGTCAGCCATATGGGGCAGGTGATCCTGCGGCCCAAAACAGACATGGCGGCGCTTTGTGCGGGGTTTGAGGCGCTGATGCCCGTCGATGTGGCGGGTCTGGCGCAGGGGCGGCAGCGCTATGGGCTGTTCACCAATGACGCGGGCGGGATTTTGGATGACCTGATGTTCGCCAATCGCGGCGATCATCTGTTCGTTGTGGTCAATGCCGCCTGTAAAGCCGCCGACATTGCCCATATGCAGGCGCATTTGGCGGCGGTGGCTGAGGTAATCCCGATCACCGACCGCGCCCTGTTCGCGCTGCAAGGGCCGGGGGCAGAGGTGGCGCTTTCGGCGTTGCTGCCGGACGTTGCCGCGATGCGGTTTATGGATGTGGCGATTTTGGACTGGCAGGGAGCGGAGATTTGGGTCTCTCGGTCCGGCTATACGGGCGAGGACGGGTTTGAACTGTCCGTCGCCGATGCCCATGCGCTGGCCTTTGCCGAAGCGGTGCTGGCGCAGGCGAGTGTGATGCCGATCGGTCTGGGCGCGCGGGATTCGCTGCGGCTGGAGGCGGGTTTGTGCCTTTACGGTCATGACATCGACCCCACCACCACTCCGGTGGAGGCGGGCCTGACATGGGCGATCCAGAAGGTCCGCCGCAGCGGGGGCGCACGCGCGGGCGGTTTCCCCGGTGCTGCGCGTATCCTGCATGAACTCGATCACGGTCCCGCACGCCTGCGCGTCGGTCTGCGCCCCGAAGGACGCGCGCCGATGCGCGAAGGTACGGCGCTGTTCGCAGGCGACGCGGCTGCGGGCACCGTCACCTCTGGCGGTTTTGGCCCCACACTCGAGGCACCCGTGGCGATGGGCTATGTGCCCGCTGCGCTGGCCACCCATGGCACACGGCTGGAGGGAGAGGTGCGCGGCAAGCGCCTGCCCGTCACCGTGGCCGCCCTTCCTTTCGTCCCCACCACCTACAAAAGCTGAGGCTTTGCGATGAAATACACCAAGGAACATGAATGGCTGCGCGTCGAGGGTGACCTCGTCGTGGTGGGCATCACCGAACATGCGGCGACCCAATTGGGCGATGTGGTCTTCGTCGAATTGCCGGAACCCGAAACCGTGGTGGCCGAGGGCGATGAGGTCGTGGTGATCGAAAGCGTCAAGGCGGCGTCGGATATCCTCGCCCCGGTGGATGGCGAGATCGTCGCGGTGAACCAAAAGCTGATCGACCAGCCCGGATTGGTGAACGAAGACCCGACAGGGGCGGCGTGGTTCTTCAAGATGAAACTGGATGACCTGTCGGTCCTCGACGGGCTTATGGACGAGGATGAATACAACGACCTGATCGGCTGACGCCAAAGGTCGGGCGAAGGGCAAATTTCTTCGAAGATATTTGCCCTTCGCCCGACCTGCGGCCTCATCCGATCAGGTCGTTGTATTCGTCCTCGTCCATCCGATCATCAAGGACGG
>JAIYDR010000050.1 GCA_027487395.1 Rhodobacter sp.
GGGCGGTTCTGCTTTGGCTGAACATTTTGGCGGTCCGGAAAGAGAGCGTCGCTGACATCCTGTCTGCGCATTGGGCAACGTTCGGGCGCAACTACTACAGCCGCCATGACTTTGAGGCGATTGAGACCGCCAAGGCAGATGCCATGATGGCCGCACTGCGTGCCGCCTTGCCGACGCTGCCGGGGCAGGTGGCCGAGGGCATGACCATCGCCGCCGCCGATGATTTTGCCTATACTGATCCGGTCGATGGTTCGGTCAGCCTGAAGCAGGGCGTTCGGGTGATGTTCGCCGATGGATCGCGCTTTGTTCTGCGTCTGTCAGGGACGGGCACCGAAGGCGCGACGCTGCGGGTCTATCTGGAACGCTATGCGGCGGGGCCGGACGGTTTGGACCTGGACCCGCAAGCCGCTTTGGCCCCGGTGATCCGCGCCGCGCATGGTCTGGCACGGATTGCCGAATTCACCGGCCGCGCGACGCCCGATGTCGTGACTTGACGGGTCGGGGATCCACAGGCGCGCCATGGCGCGAGGGCCAGCCTCGGCCCCTCTGAGGATAGTCTTGTCCTACAGGAAGCAATAAAGGCCTTTTCCGGGCTTCCCCGTTGCTCAAATATCCTCGGGTGGGTCCGGGAGGGGTGAGCCCCTCCCGGCGCTTGCCAAGGGCGCTTAGCCGCGCATTCTCGCGCCGTCGCCATCCCACAAAGGCGCGAGATGGACCGTGGCCGCGCGGCGTTCGCCGAGGATTTCGATCTCGCAGGCCAGACCGTCCTTGACCCTGTCAGCGGGCAGAAAGCCCATCGCCACGGATTTGCCGGTCCAATGCGAGAAACCGCCCGAGGTGCAGAAGCCAACGACAGCGCCATCCAGCCAGATCGGCTCCCAGGCCACCACATCGGCATCCTTGGCATCAACGACAAAGGAGACCAGCTTGCGCTTGGCTCCGGCGGCCTTTTCCGCCGTCGCGGCGGCTTTGCCGATCCAATCGGCCTCTTTGTTCCAGCGGATGAAACGGTCCAGCCCGGTTTCGCAGGGCGTGTAGTCGGGGCTGAACTCGCGGCCCCAGCTTCCGAACCATTTGTCCAGACGCAAGCTCATCATCGCGCGCATGGCGAAAGGACGGATGCCAAGGTCTTTACCCGCCGCCATCAGCACGTCCCAGAGGTGACGTACGGACATATGGTCCGTAAAGATCTCATAGCCCAGATCGCCCGTGTAGCTGACGCGCTGCACGATGCAATTGGCCATGCCGACGGTCATGCGTTTGACATCCATGAACTTGAATGCCTCGGCGCTGACATCCGAGCGGGTGACGCGGGAGAGCAGTTCCCGCGCCTGCGGACCGGCAATCTGAAAACCTGACCGCGAGTCCGAGATGTTTTCTACTCGCACGCCGTCCATCATGTTTTGATCAAACCAGCGCGAATGCCAGCCCTGCGCGCCATAGCTGGCGGTCAGTTGGAATTCGGTCTCGGACAGGCAAGACACGGTGAAGTCGCCAAAGATTTTGCCCGAATGCGCCAGCATCGGCGTCAGCGACAGCCGGCCCGGTTTGGGGATGGAGCCCGCCATGATGCGGTCCAGCCAGGCGCGGGCATTGGGGCCGGTGACACGGTATTTGCCGAAGTTCTGCACCTCGTTGATGCCCACGCCTTCGCGGACCGCCAGCACCTCTTGCCGCGTCGCCTCCCAGGCGTTTGACCGCTTGAACGAGGGTTCTTCATAGCGGGGTTCCCCCGGCAGGGCATGGTAGTTCACCACCTCAAGCCCGTATTGCTGGCCCCAAACGGCGTTCATGCCGTCAAAGACTTCATACATCGGCGTGGTGCGGAAGGGGCGGGCGGCGGGGCGTTCCTCGTTCGGGTAGCTGACCGAAAAGCGCATCTGGTAGTTTTCGATGACCTTCGGCACGGTATAGCCCGGCGAGGTCCAGTTGCCAAAGCGCGCCACGTCAAAGCCGCGCGGGTCGCGTTCCACCTCACCTTCGATCATCCATTGCGCCAGCGCCAGACCCATGCCGCCGCCTTGGCTGAAGCCTGCCATCACGGCGCAGGCGGACCAGTAGTTGCGCAGGCCGGGGACGGGGCCGATCAGCGGGTTGCCGTCGGGGGCAAAGGTGAAGGGGCCATGGATCACCCGCTTGACGCCCGAGCGTTCCAGAACCGGGAAGCGGCGATAGGCGAAGTTGACGGAATCCTCGATCTTGTCGAATTGCTCGTTCAGGAGTTCATGGCCAAAGGTCCAGGGCGTGCCGTCAACGGCCCAAGGCTCACAGGGTTTTTCGTAGGACCCGATGCACAGGCCCCGGCCTTCCTGGCGCAGGTAGCTTTCGCCGCCCGGGTCCATCACATGCGGGAATTCGCGTCCCGATTTCAGGATGTCCATGATTTCGGGGATGTCGTCGGTGACCAGATATTGGTGCGCCATCGGCAGAAGCGGCAGGTAAACCCCTGCCATCGCGCCGATTTCCCGCGCCCAGAGGCCACCTGCGTTGACCAGATGCTCGGCGATGATGGTGCCTTTTTCGGTCACCACCTCCCACGAGCCATCAGCGCGCGGGTTGGTTTCCAAGACACGGTTGTGCAGCACGATCTCTGCCCCGCCCATGCGTGCGGCTTTAGCATAGGCGTGCGTGGTGCCCGACGGGTCAAGGTGGCCGTCCAAGGGATCGTACAAAGCGCCGATGATGCCCTCAAGGTTGACCATGCCATCGGTCAGCTTATGGATTTCCTCTGGCCCAAGGATTTCCGTATCCAGCCCCATGTAGCGGTGCTTGGCGCGTTCGGCCTTCAACTGCTCAAACCGCGCCTGATTGTCGGCCAAGGTGATGCCGCCGACATGGTGCAGACCGCAGGACATGCCGGTGATCGCTTCCAACTCTTTGTACAGGCGAATGGTATAGCCTTGCAGCGCTGCCATATTGGTGTCGCCGTTCAGGGTGTGAAACCCGCCCGCCGCGTGCCAGGTGGAGCCGGAGGTAAGCTCTGAGCGCTCCACCAGCATCACATCCGACCAGCCGAGCTTGGTCAGGTGGTAAAGGACAGAACAGCCGACGACGCCGCCGCCGATGACCAGGACACGGGTATGGGTTTTCATGTGCAGGCGACTCCCTTGCAGTGATCAGCGGCAGATTGGCGGCAGAAGCGGTGGAACGGCACGCTGATCCGCGACAGAAGTATGTCGGAAACGTGAATCGGTTCGGTGCCGCTAAAGTCCAACCCTCAAATGGCCGTCAACACAGTGACCGTTTCTCGAAACGGATTGAAGGCTTGTGAGGAGTTCTGCCGGAATGCGATTCAGATGGAAAGTTGTGATTGCCTTGTTGTTGGGCGGCTTGGCCCCCGCGGCGACGGTGCTGAAAATGGACATCGACCGGTTCACCGCCTATTCACGGGAAGTGGCCGAAAAAGAAATCCGCAGTTCGATTGTGCTCAAGGGCATGGCCGTCGAAAACTATGTCTCCAAGGTGGTGAATGTCGCGGGCGCTCTGGCCGATCTGCCCGAAACCGCCGCCGCGATGGGAGAGCTTGATGCGGCGGCCGAGGAATTGTTGCGCGATAAGCTGATTGTGCCGGACATGCGCAAGTTGCGTGAGCGCTATGTGGCGCAGGCGGCCGAGGTACCGGGGGATGACAAGCAAGAGGTGACGCGCTGGATGACCGCGCTTGATCCTTTGGCGGTCAAGTTGCAGAACCTGTATATCGGGACCAACCCCAACGCATTGGGCAAGAAGGAAGATTTGATCGACGCCAAGGATGGCAGCACCTATTCCGTGCTGCATGCCCGGCTGCATCCGGTCTATCGCACCTTTGCCGAACGCTTCGGCTTTTACGACCTGTTCCTGATCGAGACCCAACGTGGGCGCATCGTCTACACAGTTGAGAAAGAGACCGATTTCGGCACCTCCTTGCGCAATGGTCCCTATGCCAAGACTGCTTTTGGCAAGGCCGTGCAAAGCATGATCGACAGCAAGGGCAAGCAACCCTATCTTTTTGCGGATTTTGAAACCTACGAACCGTCTAACGGTGTCCACGCCTTTTTCATGATGGTCCCCGTCAAGAAGAACGACGAGCTTGTGGGGATTCTGGCCCTGCAACTGCCGCTCGACTTTGCCACCGAGGTGATGAAACGCGGCGAGATGGAACGCCGCTCGCTGGATACCTTCCTGATCGGTCCAGGCGGAGAACTGCGGTCTACCCCGGAAAACACCGAAGGTTTGGACCTCGAGGCGCCCTTGACCGGCCCTGCGGTAGATGCCGCGCTGCGCGACGAGTCGGGCGTTCTGGTCCAGCAGAACATTCGGGGCGATACCGTGCTTGCGGCTTATACGCCGCTGGATTTGCCGGGGCTGGAGTGGGCCATGGTGTCAGAGGTCTCGCTTAGTGAGGTCTTGGCGAAAGCGGAGGAGACGCGGCAGAAGACGATCTATGCCGCCTTGGGTGTGGCGGTTGCGGTGTTGCTGCTGGGTCTGATCGTCGCGCAATGGCTGCTTTGGCCGATCAAGCGTTTGGGCGACGAGATGAAGGCACAGGCGGCCGCGGCCATCGACATCTTGCGCTCGGCCTCTGTTCACGCCCGCGGCGCGGCCGAGACGATGGCCACAACCGCCGAACAGACCAGCCGCCAGACGCAATCTGTCATGACCAGCGCCGAGCAGATGACCGCCGATGTCACGGGTGCTGCAGCCTCGGTTGAGGAACTCTCGTCCTCGATCCGCAATGTGGTGCAGGGGATTGTCCAGACCTCAGAACTGGTGGAAGGCGCGGCAGAGCGGGCCGAATTCGCCCGGCAGATGCTGGCGGAACTGGAACTGGTGGCGACCCGCATCACCGATATCGTCACGCTGATCAACGATGTGGCCAATCAGACCAACCTCTTGTCGCTGAATGCGGCGATTGAAGCCTCACATGCCGGGGCGGCGGGGCGCGGTTTTGCCGTGGTGGCGGCGGAAATCCGCAAACTGGCCGCCCGCACGACGGACTCGACCGAGGAAATCGCCACCGAAGTGCGGCAGGTTTTGACTGCCGTCGGGCGCAATGCCGATGCGATCCGGGGAATCTCTGAACGGATCGATCAGGTCAACGGTCAGGCGCGCGACATTTCAGTCGCGGCAGGCCAGCAGGGCGAGGTCACGCGCGACATCGCTGGTCGCATGGCGATGACAGCAGGGCGGGTGAACGCGGCCTCCACGTCTCTGGTGCAGGTGCATACCGCCTCAACCGAGGCGGCAAAGGCCGCCAATGATGTGCTGGGCGGCATGCAGCAGGTGGAACAGGCCACCGCCGCGATGGACGCCGCCCTTGCCAGCTTCGTTCGCCGGGTGCGCGCGCTGTAACACGCGCAGACATTGGAGGCAGGGCGCAGCGAAAAGGGGCGGTCAATCGGACCGCCCCTTTTTGGTTTTCCGGGCAATCAGCCCTTACTTCTCTGGGATCAACCCGCGTGGGCTGAAGCGCAGCACCAAGAGGAGGATCACCCCCAGCGTCAGCAGGCGCATGTGTTGGGCGGAGTCGATCAGGTGAGCTTTCAGCCAGCCATCGCCCATTCCGGCGGTGATGGCCCCCATCAAGGCGGGCCCAAGGCTTTCCACGATCAGCCAAAGCCATCCGATCAGCAGCGCCCCCA
>JAIYDR010000314.1 GCA_027487395.1 Rhodobacter sp.
AGATCGCCTTGCAGCAGGTTCCCCAGATAGCGCCCGTATTGCACGATGAACGGCTGATCGAGGCCGAGTTGCTGGCGGATATTCTCGACCGTCGCAGGTGTGGCGGATCGCCCGGCCATCTGGCGCACCGGATCGGCGGGCAGCACGAAGAGCAAAAGGAAGGTGACAAAGCTGATGCCCAGCAGGATCAGCGCCGATTGGAGCAGCCGTCGCAAAAGGTAAGCTGGCATCAGTCACGCCCCCTTTGCGTCGGATCGAGCACATCGCGCAGCGCATCGCCCACAAGGTTGAAGGCGAGCGCAAGCAAGATGATCGCAGCCCCGGGAATGAAGACCAACCAAGGCGCGGCTTGGAAATAGGTCTGGTTTTCAAAGATGATGTTGCCCCAACTTGGCGTCGGCGGCTGCACCCCCACGCCAAGGAAGGACAGCGTTGCCTCCAAAAGCACAGTCGTCGAAATCCCCAAAGTACCCCAGACGATGATCGTTGGCACCAGATGCGGCAGGATGTGGCGGAACAGGATGCGCGCTGTACCTGCACCTAAGGTCCGCTCTGCCGCGATGAAATCGCGTTCGGCAAGTGAGGTGGTTTCGGTATAGATCACCCGCGCGGTCTGGACCCAGTTCACCAAGGCGATGACCAGCGCCACGATCCACAGCGAGGGCTTAAAGATCGCGGCCAGACAGATCGCCAAAAGCAGCGCCGGAAAGGCCATCATCAGATCGGTAAAGCGCATCAAGACCGTGCCGATCCAGCCGCGAAAGAACCCCGCCAGCAGCCCGACCAGCGTGCCGATCAAAAGCGCCAACCCATTCGCCACCACCCCGATGATCAGCGAGGTTTGCGCGCCAAACAAAATCCGGCTGAACAGGTCCCGGCCCAGCAGGTCCGTCCCCATGATGAACCGCGCATCGGGTGGCAAAGGCGCGCCTTCCAGCGTCAACCCGTCGAACAACTGTTCTTCAGGCGCATAGGGGGCAATCCATGGGGCCAAGACCGCTGCCCCAACCACCAGCAGGATCAACACGAGACCCAGCAGCGCCAAGCGCCGCTCCAGAAGGCGGCGCAGCGCTCCCTTTGGTGCTGCGACGGGGGCAGAGACATCAGCCATCCTGCACCCCCGGCTCTGCCCCGTCGCGCATGGCGACGATGCGGGCGGCGGCATCTTCAAAGCTGATGCGCCATGCCATCGCCATCTGGCGCAATTGGGCATAGGCCTGCTCTTCGGTCTTGCCCAGCGTGGCCAGCAGCGTCACCGCCCGCACCACGGCTTGCCGGCCATC
Source organism: Rhodobacter sp. (assembly GCA_027487395.1). Classification (GTDB taxonomy): domain Bacteria; phylum Pseudomonadota; class Alphaproteobacteria; order Rhodobacterales; family Rhodobacteraceae; genus Paragemmobacter. Next base: position 1,284 of record JAIYDR010000314.1, read on the forward strand.
CAGCCGCCGCCGCAAATCGGCAATCTCTGCCGACAGCGCCTTTTGCGCGTCAAAGGCATCGCGCGCGATCAGCAGGGCCGAATAGGCGCCATTATCCCCTACGGGTTTAAGCAGTTGCGCATGGGCCCCGGCGCGCAGCGACCATTCGATCCGCCCCGGCGCCTCGGACCCGATCAGCGCGATCAGGGGCATAGGCGGTTGACCCGCAGGCCAAGGGAACACCCCGTCATGGCCCATGTCGGCGTCGAAAAACAGGTAATCGGCCCCCAATGCCTCGGCCCCCGCTTCGGGCCAGGCCTGCGTCACCTCAAGCCCGATGGCGTGAAGTTGCCGCAGAAGGGCCTGCACCGTGGCATGGGGACGATGCAGGATCACCGCCCGTGCGCCGCCCAAGGTGGGAATGCGGATCGGGCGTCTCATGACACCACCCGCAATTGGGGCGCAATGACAGAGGATGTCCCGCGCGTCAGATAGGGATCACCCGCCACCCCGGCACGGCGATGCAGAAGGCGGAAAGCCCCACCTTCGACCCGCGCGATCAACGCGGGCAGAACGGTGTGATGCGTCTCAGCATCAATGATCCCGCCTGCCCCACCCTGGGCCATGAGGTGCGACAAAGGCAGCGACTCGGCCCCCGGATGGCCGTGCAGCAGACGCGCCAGTTCCAACACCGCGACATAGGCGGCTGCCTCGTGCGAAGAACCAAACCGACCTGCCCCCGGCCAACCGTCAATCCCCCGGAAATACGGCCCCGCCGCCACCAAGCCCTCGGCGGCAGGGCCGATGGCGGGCAGTTCGCATTCGGTCATGTTGCAAGAGAGGACCGGGCAGGCGTGCGGCAGGAACTGCGCGTCGCGCTGGCCCAGATCACGGTAAGCGGCAAGGAATTCGTAAGACGACGGCCCGATCAGCGAATTCAGGATGAAATTCGGCCGTGCATAGCGGATTTCGTCGATGATCCGACCCACATCGCGCGATCCAATCGGCAGGTAACGTTCCCCAGCAATCTCTCCACCTGCCTGCGTGATCCGCTCACGCGCAAGGCGGTTCATCTCCCACCCCCAGATGTAGTTCGAGCCAGTCAGATAGGCCTTGCGCCCATGCGCGGGCATCACCCAATCCAGAAGCGGCAGAAGATGCTGGTTCGGGCAGGCATGGGTATAAACGACATGATCGGATGCCTCAAACCCCTCATAGGGGACGGCATACCACAGCGTCCCGCCATGGCGCTCCAGCGTCGGGATCACCTCTTTGCGGCTCCATGAGGTGACGCAGCCGATGACATGCCGGGCGGACGTGTCGCGCAGGATTTCTTCGCAAAGCGGCGCGTAAAGATCAACATTGCCCTGCGGATCACGCTCCACCGAGACAAAGGCCAGATCGCGGTCCGGGTCTGCGTTCACTTCGGCAATCGCCGCCAGCGCACCGGAACGGCAGGCTTCCGAGATCAGGGAATAACTTCCCGACCGCGAATAAAGCAACCCGATCCCGATCCGCCGCTTGGACACGCCGCCCCCCATAACGCAAAAAGCCCCGATGCAGCCAAAGCGTCGCTGCCGTCGGGGCGTGATTGCCAAAGTGATGATGTTGTCAGGAAAGCATGGCGCAGCCATGGCGAGGGCGCAAGACCTGTTTGGCCTTGCCGCCCGCGCCGGACCACTGAATTGCCTTATCCCGGGCAGATGCCCAAACTTAAGGCGAAAGACAGAGCGTTATTTCCCCTGCGCCAAAACGCCCTTTAGCCAGCCATAGGTCTCTTGCACGTCATAGTCGCCTGTGTGAGGGGTCATCCAAGGCAGGTGAAAATCCACCGTCTTCACATCGGAATCGCTCCGCGCTGCCGCGGCCAACGCCAGTTCGACCGCAAATGACGTATCGCGGTCGATCATCCCATGACGGATGTACCAATGCGGCGCGGCTTTGGCGCCAGTCCCCAGGTAGGCCATCGGGTTGATCAGCCGCACCTGCGCCGCCAGCGCCGCGCCTTCGCCCGCCGAATAGGTCGCCCAATCCTGCCCCGTGTCATCCGCGCCCATGCCATCGCCCGCAACCTCATTCGCGGCCCAAGCGTAAGCGGTGAAATTGGCGTAAGGCTGCGTTGCGGTGCCAAACAGCGTGTTTTCCCCATCCACCCCCGGATTGCGGGTATTGGCGCTGCGGTCAAAGGCGGGCACGGGTTTCAACGCCGATGTCGCGGTGACAAAGCGCAAGAAGGCATCGAGGTTGAGCTCCGTCACCTTGCCGCCCTCGACCGATAGCCAGTCATTCACGACCGAGACCCGATCTTCTCCGCCCGGATGGCGCAGGCTGATTTCAAACGCCGCGCCCAGTGTGGGAACGGTGCCGCCATTGGCCAGATGCCGCTCCACCGTGCGCTGCACTTCGACGGCGATGGCGGTTTTCATTGTGGCAGAGGTCAGGGGAGTGCCATCCGCCAGCGTCAAACCCAAGCCGTCCAGATAGGCCGGATAGCCCGCCGCCAGAGTGGCCGAGGCCGCCTGCGCCACATCGGGCCAACGGCCTTCGGCGGTATTGTCCACACTGCGGATGCCGTCGAACAGCCATTCATAGGCCATGTCGGCATGGCCCAGATCGGTGATCGGGCAATAGGCGATCACGGCAAAAACGTCATCCGCAAGGCTGCTGGACCCATCTGCCGCCACACCCGCCGCGCCAATCGCGGCCAGAAACGGCAGGTAATCGGGGCTGTTGCCACTCGCCGCCACGACCGAGGACAACCCACCCCCGCCCGAGGTGCCTGTGATCACGATCCGCTCTGCCGATCCGGGCAGGACGGCATCATTCAGGCGCAGAAAGCGGATCGCCGCCTTGGCATCGACCACCGCCGCCGGGGCCTTGCCGGGCAGGCTGCCATCGGCGGCGACGATCCCGCGTCCACGACTGCCCAGATCAACATAGACATAGCCCGCCGCCAAAGCCGCACCGACCTTGTCGGTATCGCTGTCCGACACATAGGCCGCACCTTCGGTGATATCGGGCCGCAAATCGCTGGCGAACCAGCCGCCGTTGTTGACGTTCAGGATCATTGCGGACTGGGTGCCCGCCGTCTCCGGAACGAAGATCGCCAGTTTCTGATAGGTCAGCGGGTCGGCCAGTGCCTGTGTCTCTGCCGCCGACGGGCTGCCCCCCGGACCCATCCGCCGTGCGGGTTGCTCGGCGGCCATCGCCACCGGCTTGCCGACATAGACCGCCTCATAACGCCGCAGTGCCAAGGGCTTGCCGTCCAGCGTGACGGTCACGGCGGTATAATCGGCCGGGTCCAGCCGCAATGCCGCGTCAAATGCCCCTTCGGCCATCGCACCCCCTGCTGCCAGCCAACCGCACAGCGCAGTGGTGCCCAAAGTCAGGGAAAAGGGAAACGTCTTCATCACGAGATACTCCGGTCAATGGACTTGCAGACAACGTCCGTCTTGCCATCAACGCCGCATCCGTGCCTTTCCGTCGCCGAGTCCCGCGTAGGTCAGACATTCCGTTGCGTCACCCAACCCGTTGCCCGGCAACCCATGTCCCGCGCAGCATCCCTGCGGTCCCGAAGCGGGCCACCCGGATGAGGTCGGCGCGGCGGCCCATCGCAATCACGCCACGGTCGGTCAACCCTGTCGCCTCGGCCGGGGCCTTGGTCACGGTGGCCACACCGCGTGGCAGGTCGCCCCAGATGTCACCCAGCATCAGTGCCGCCGACAACAGGGATGAAGGCACATAGTCCGATGACACGATGTCCAGCAAACCTGCCTCTGCCAGTGCCTTGGCGGCGACATTTCCGGAATGCGATCCACCACGGATCAGGTTTGGTGCCCCCATCATGACTGCGATGCCGTGGTCGCGGCAGGCTTGCGCGGCCTCCACGGTCGTCGGGAATTCAGCAAATTGCGCACCGTGACGAGCGGATTGCGTCACCTGATCACCGGTGGTGTCGTCATGGCTGGCCAGCACCGCGCCGTAGCGCTGGGATGCCGCGACCGCCGCAGCCTCATGCGCGGCACCGACCAATGCCGACAGGGCCTTTTGGCCGTCAATATGTTCCTCAAACTCGGCATCCGAAAAGCCGTGCTTGCCGCAGACATAGTTTTTCAACTGCGTCATGTCGCGGAATTGGCGCTGGCCTGGGGTGTGGTCCATCAGGCTGACGATGCCGACGCCATCCTCTGGCCCGAACTTGTCCAACTCGGCGATCAGGGTTTCAGAACACACCTCGGCCCGAAGGTGGATCAAGTGGCTGATCCGCAGCGCCCCCGCCGCGCGCAGGCCCAAAATCTCATCCGCCAAGGCGCGGGCATATTCGCCGTAATTCGCCTTTGCCTTGGACACCACCGACCCCACCCGAAGCGCATCAAAGACCGTGGTGATGCCAACACTGGCCAATTCCGCATCATGGGCGATGATGGCGGCAGCGTGAGGCCAATCCACCTTGGGGCGGGGTTCGATATGGCGCTCCAGATTGTCGGTGTGCAACTCGATCAGACCGGGCATCAGCAAATCGCCGCCCATATCCTCGGCCCCCGCTGCAAGAGAGCTGCCGGAATCAATCCCGGCAATCAGGCCATCCCGGATCAAGAGCGATCCGTGAAGAACCTCGTGCTCCAGCACGATACGGGCGTTTGACAAGATGGTATCGGTCATCACAAGGGTCCGGTCCATGGAAAGGTCAGGGATATGCAAGCCCAGCGTCACATCTGTGTGACGCTGGGCTGTTAGGCGGACGAAAAGACGGGAAACGGCCATGACAGAGTTTCGACGCTACGCGATCTATTACGCCCCTCGCGCCGGGGCCTTTGCCCAAGCGGCGGCGGAATGGCTGGGCTGGGACGTGGCAACCGGCCAGCCTGTGACGCATCCCGTGCTGCCCGGTCTGGATTGGCCCGTGGCCGATCTGACCCGTGCCCCCCGCAAATACGGCTTTCATGGCACCATCCGCGCGCCGTTCCGGCTGGCGGACGGTGTGACGGCAACGGATGTGGCGCAAGCGGTGGCCGACATCGCCCGCGCCCTGCCCCCCGCGCGGATGGACGGCTTGGCCTTGCAGCGCATCAAGGGTTTCCTCGCCCTGACTCCGACTGGCGATGAAAGCGATCTCTTGCGCTTGGGGGCCGAGGTTGTCAGCCGCAGTGACCGCTTGCGCGCGCCCTTGACCGAAGCCGAAATCGCCAAGCGTCGGCCCGAGCGGCTGTCGCCCCGGCAAAGGCAACTCCTCGACGTTTGGGGGTATCCCTATGTGATGGAGGAGTTTCAGTTCCACCTCACCCTGTCCGACGATCTGCCAGAAGCGGTGGCCGATGCCGTCGCCCCAACACTGGCCGATTGGCTGGCCCCGGTCCTCCCGCGCCCATTTGAAGTTCAAGACCTTTGCCTGATGGGCGAGGATGCAGCGGGGCGCTTTCATCTGGTGTCACGTCACGCGCTGACCGGGGCGTGATTGGGCGGCTGAAGAGCGGCCAAAAACCGCGTCACGCCTTCGGCCAAGGTACCGTCATTGCGCACATCCACCACCGGCAAGCCCGCGGGAATGTCATAGCTGGCGCGCATGATCCGCTCCTCAATCTCAGCGCGGGTTTCCCGGCCCCGCGCCAAAAGACGCTCCAACAAGACTGCTGAGGGCGCGGACACCCGGATCACCCGCAGGTCGGGCATCACCTCAACCGCGCGCTCCAAAGCCGCGCGTGAGCCGTTGAACAGCACATCATGCCCGTCGTGCCGCAAGTCAATCTGCGCCTTGGGGATGCCGTAGCGCAGGCCATGCGCCTTCCAATGCAGCGCGAATTCATCGCGGTCACGCCGCGCGTCAAATTCGGCATCGCTGACGCCATGGAAATCCTCTCCGCCCGCGCTTTCCGGACGGGTGATGAAGCGGCGGACGATCACCAGATCGGGACGGGCCTGACGCGCAGCCTCGATCAACGTGTCCTTGCCCGCACCTGAGGGGCCGACAACGGCAAAGACCGCGCCCGTCATGCCGCGACCTTGGGCGTAAAGCCCGTCACATCGACCAGACGGTCGCAGACCCGCGCCCGCGCGCCTTCGTCATGGAAAATCCCAAGGATGGCTGCACCGCGTGCCTTGGCCTCTTCGATCAGGGACAGCACCACCTCGCGGTTGGCGGCGTCAAGGCTGGCGGTAGGTTCGTCCAGCAAAAGCGCGGGGTAAGCATGGGCAAAGCCGCGCGCGATATTGACGCGCTGTTGTTCGCCGCCTGAAAAGGTGGTGGGCGACAGACCCCAAAGCCGCTGCGGGATATTCAACCTTGCCAGCAGCGCCGCCGCCCGCTCCCGCGCCTGATCCTGCGGCACGCCCAGTTGCAGCAGGGGTTCGGCCACCACGTCCAGCGTCGGCACGCGCGGCACCACACGCAGGAATTGGCTGACATAGCCCAAAGTCGCCCGCCGCAGCGCGATGATCTGGCGCGGTTCGGCCTGCGCCACATCCAGACCGCCCACCATGATGCTGCCGGATGCCGCAAGGTAATTGCCCCAGACCATCCGCATCAGCGTGGATTTCCCCGCACCTGAAGCGCCGACCAGCCCGACACACTCGCCGGGGGCCACATCCAGCGCGGCCCCGGCCATCACCGGGATCACCGTGCCGCCCTGATTGTGCAGCGTGAAGTTTTTGGAAACGCCGGAAATGCGGATCATGTCACACCTGCAAGACGGAAGAGACGAGGAGTTGCGTATAGGCGTGCTGCGGATCGTCCAGCACCTGATCGGTCAGCCCGCTTTCGACGACATGGCCACCCTTCATCACCATCAACCGATCCGCGAGCAAGCGCACCACGGCCAGATCGTGCGTCACGATGATCGCCGACAGCCCCATTTCGCGCACCAACCCGCGCAAAAGGTCCAACAGTCGCGCCTGAACGGACACGTCCAAGCCGCCCGTCGGTTCATCCATGAACACCAGCCGTGGCCCGGTCACCAGATTGCGCGCGATCTGCAGGCGTTGCTGCATCCCGCCAGAAAAGGCGCTGGGGCGGTCGTCGATGCGTTCGGCGGCAATCTCGACCCGGCCCAGCCAATCGATGGCCTTGGCGCGGATGTCGCCGTAATGGCGCGCGCCGACGGCCATCAGCCGTTCGCCAACATTGCCGCCCGCCGTTACCCCCATTCGCAACCCATCGCGTGGGTTCTGGTGGACAAAGGCCCAATCGCTGCGCGACAGGCGGCGGCGTTCGGGTTCCCCCATCGCCAGCACATCGCGGGGGCCGTCATGGGTGTCAAAGATCACGCGGCCCTGATCCGGCGTCATCTGCCCGGCGAGGCAGGAGAGCAGGGTCGACTTGCCCGATCCGCTTTCGCCGACGATGCCGAGGACTTCCCCCGGCCAAAGGTCAAAAGACACATCCGCGCAGCCAATCCGCGTGCCGTAGCGTTTGGTCAGGTGTTTCACCTGCAAGAGCGGGGTGGTCAGGGTTTCCATCCGGCTCATTTGCCCGCCTCCGCTTCGCCCAACCGTCCGACATGACCCTCTGCCCGACGCGAGGCGCAGAAATCGGTGTCGGAACAGACGAACATCCGCCCGCCCGCATCGTCCATGATCACCTCGTCGAGATAGCTTTCCGAGGCACCGCAGAGGTCGCAGTCATGCGGGGCCTTGCTGGCGGTAAAGGGATGGTCGTCGAAATCGAGGCTGACCACCTGCGTATAGGGCGGCAGGGCATAGATCCGCTGCTCTCGCCCCGCGCCGAAAAGCTGCAACGCAGGGGAGTCCGACAGTTTGGGATTGTCGAACTTCGGGATGGGCGAGGGGTCCATGACATAGCGCCCCTCAACCTTCACCGGATAGGCATAGGCGGTGGCGATGCTGCCGTGACGGGCGATGTCTTCGTAAAGCTTCACATGCATCAGCCCGTATTCCTCAAGGCTGTGCATCTTGCGGGTTTCCGTCTCCCTCGGTTCCAGAAAGCGCAGGGGTTCGGGGATCGGGACCTGGTAAACAAGGATCTGATCCTCTGTCAGCGCCTGTTCGGGAATGCGGTGGCGAGTCTGGATCATCGTGGCCTCAGCCGTCGCCTCGGTCACGGCCACATCGG
>JAIYDR010000336.1 GCA_027487395.1 Rhodobacter sp.
GATTTGCAGGCGGGCCGGGAAACCAGCCTTTCCCTGCTGCGCGCCTATCTGGACCGCATCGCGCGCTATGACCGCGCGGGGCCGATGCTGAACGCCGTCCCGGTGCTGAACCCGTTGGCAGAGGCTGCGGCGAAGGCGTCAGACCACCGCCGCGCACGGGGCGAAAGCCTTGGGCCGCTGGATGGCATCCCCTATACCGCCAAGGCGAGTTACAAGGTGCAGGGCCTGCCCGCCACCGCAGGCTCCCCCGCCTTTGCCGATCTGCTGGCCAGCGACGACGCCTTTGCCATCGCCCGTCTGCGCGCCGGGGGGGCGGTTCTGGTGGGTCTGACCAATATGCCACCGATGGCCAATGGCGGCATGCAGCGCGGGCTTTATGGCCGCGCCGAAAGCCCCTATTCCGCCAGTTGGTTGACGGCGGCCTTTGCCTCCGGCTCCTCGAACGGGTCCGGCACGGCGACGGCGGCGAGCTTTGCCGCCTTTGGACTGGCCGAAGAAACCTGGTCCTCTGGCCGTGCCCCTGCGGCGAACAACGGGCTGTGTGCCTATACCCCCTCGCGCGGGGTGATTTCGGTGCGCGGCAACTGGCCGCTTGTGCCGACGATGGATGTAGTCGTGCCCCATACCCGCACGATGGCCGATATGCTTGAGGTGCTGGAAGTCATCGTCGCCGACGATCCCAACCCGCGCGGTGATTTGTGGCGGATGCAGGATTGGGTGGCGATCCCGAAACCGTCCGATCATCGCCCGCCCTCCTATCCGGCACTGGCGGATGCGGCGACGTTGCGCGGCAAGCGGATTGGCGTTCCGGCGATGTATCTCAACGCCGACCCTTTGGCAGGCACGGCGGAGCATCCCGGCATCGGCGGGCCGACCGGGCAAAGGATCGACACCCGCCCGTCCATCCTGACGCTGATGCAGGCCGCGATGGCGGCGATGCAGGCGGCGGGGGCAGAGGTGGTGGTGACCGACTTCCCCGTTGTCACCAATTACGAAGGCGACCGCCCGGGCGTGCCGAAACTCCATTCCCGTGGCTTGGTGAGCGCCGACTACCTGAAGCGCGAGATTGTGGATCTGTCGGTCTGGGCTTGGGATGACTTCCTGCGCGCCAATGGTCAGCCGGGGCTGGATCGTTTGGCGCTGGTGGATGGCACACGGATTTTCCCGCAGCCGCAAGGGGCCTTGCCGGACCGCTACACCGGCTTTGACGACGACATCGCCCATTACCCCGCCCATGCCCGCGCAAATCCTCCAGGTGATTTCCGCGACATCCCGCATCTTGCGGATGGCTTCCGGGGGCTGGAGGCGACGCGCAAAGCGGACCTTGAGGAGTGGATGGACGCCCTCGGTCTGGACGCGGTGGCCTTTCCGGCCTTGGCCGATATCGGCCCCGCCGATGCCGACGTAAACCCCGCCTCTGCCGATCTGGCATGGCGCAACGGGGTTTGGGTGGCGAATGGCAATTTGGCCATCCGCCATCTGGGCATCCCTACCGTCACCGTCCCGATGGGGCTGATGGCGGATACGGGCATGCCCGCTGGCCTGACCTTTGCGGGCAAGGGATGGGACGACAAGGCGCTGCTGCAACTCGCCTGCGCGTTTGAGGCGACGGGAAGGTATCGGCAGGCACCGGGGCGGTGTGGGTAAAGCCGCGCCGAGATTGCCCGTCCTGACAAAGGCCCCTATGGTCAAAGGTGGAACGAGTCCTCGCAGGGTTTCGCACAATGCCTTTGGCGCTTTACACCTTTGGCATCTTTGCCAAACCGGCAGATGATCCGGCCAACGCGGGGTTTCATGACCTGAATGATCCGATCTTGGCCTCTGTGAGCCAAGCCAAGGGGTTCATCGCCCGATCCGGCTATGCCTCTGACGGGGACGGTCCTTCGTGGGGGCCAGAGGTTTATCCACGCTTCTATCAAGAGACGGGTGATGGCTGGTCCCCGGCAACGCTGTCACTTTGGGAAGATATGGAATCGTTGTTCGCTTTCACCTATTTCGGGCTTCACGCGGCGGCGTTCAAGCGGGGGCGGGAATGGTTCCAAAAGCCCGAATGGCCACCGCTGGTGATGTGGTGGCATGGGGAGACCGCGTATCCGATTTGGGCCGAAGGTGTGCGGCGGCATGAGCAACTGCACGACAACGGACCAACACCGACGGCGTTCAACTTCAAGACTGCCTTCGATGAGACTGGCGCGCCCTGTGTCTTGGACAAGACCCGTATTCGGGCCTTGGACGCGCGTACCTGACGTTCAGCGGGGCGGCTTGATCTACTCCCCCTCCAACCTGACCCGCAACTCGCGCAGAACCGGCAGCACAGCCTTGACCCGATCCGCGCCCAGCGCTTGCACGACCTCACCGATCAGCGGCGTCACCGCATGCACGGCGGCATCCCGTGCGGCCCGGCCCGAAGGGCTGATCGCCACGAATTTGCGGCGGGCATCGTCCCAGTCGGGGCGGATATGGACATGGCCTGCCCATTCCAGCCGCGTCAGCGTATTGGTCATCGCGCCGCGCGTGACGTGAAACGCGCGGGCGAGTTGCGCCGGGGTGCGCTCATCCCCGATCCGCGCCAGATGGTTCAGGACCGAGAAATGCGACAGCTCCATCCCCTTGGGCAACACCTTCGAGATACGGTTGCGGGCGAGTTGGTCAGCCATGAACAACTCGCCGAACAGGGCCACCGCGATGTCGTCGGTCTTGTCGCTCATGGACCGGCGAAGTCCCGGTCATGCGACAGCGACGGCACGCGGTCACGGGCCTTGGCCACCTCGGCCAGATCGATATCGGCGAAGATGACACCCGGTTCGGTGCCTGCGTCGGACAGAACCTCTCCCCAGGGCGCGATGACCAGCGAATGGCCATGCGTGCGGCGGCCTTTGCCGTCTTTCTCCGGATGAAAGCCAGTCTGCGCCGGGGCCAGTACATAGCACCCTGTCTCAATCGCCCGCGCGCGCAGCAGGATTTCCCAATGCGCCGCCCCGGTGATGTGATTGAACGCAGCAGGCACGGTGATCACCTCTGCCCCGGCTTGCGCCAGACGGCGGTACAGATGGGGAAAGCGCACATCATAACAGACCGTCATCCCGATCCGGGCAAAGGGCGTGTCGGCAAGAACGGCGCGGCTGCCGGGGCGATAGCCTGCGGATTCGCGATACACCTCGGTCTCTGAGACATTCACGTCGAACATATGGATCTTGTCATAGCGCGCGGCGATGGTGCCGTCCGGCCGGATCAGAAACGACCGATTGGCAAACCGGCCATCAGGATCATCGGTCAAGACGCCCAAAGACCCGATCAGCAACCAGATGCCCGCCCGCGCGGCCTCTTCCCGCAGGGCGGCAAGGGTTGGGTCCTGATCCTCGGTCCGAAACAGCGTTCGCTGGCGGGCGCGGTTCGACGACAGGGCGTTGGTGCATTCCGGCGTCAGCACAAAGCCCGCGCCGCCCTGCACCGCCGCGCGGATCAGCGCCAGCGTTTCGGGCAGGTTCTCCGCCGGATCATCGCCGACCGTCCGTTGCACCAGACCCGCGCGCATCAGTCGGCCAACATCGCGTCAAGCTTGCCCGCCTCATCGAGGCCGTAAAGGTCATCGCAGCCACCGACATGGCTGCCACCGATGAAAATCTGCGGAACGGTGCGCCGGCCCCCGGCACGCTCCATCATCGTGGCGCGCAAGGTTGGGTCCATGCTGACATCGGTTTCGGCAAAGGCGACGCCCTTGGTTTTCAGCAAACGCTTGGCGGCGGCACAATAGCCGCAGGTCGGCGTGGTGTAGATTTCGACAGGCTTCATGGCGGGAATCCTTTGGTTCGTGCGGAACTATAAGGATTTAGGCGTCCTTCGCAACGCGGGCCAACACCGCAACGCAAACCCGCTTTGCTCCTGCCGCCAGCAGCACTTCTGTCGCCACAGCCAGCGTGGCACCCGAGGTCATCACATCATCCACCAGCAGGATATCGCGCCGCTGCACCAGCGCCGCCCGCCTTGGATGCAGCCGCAAAGCGCCTTGCATATTGGCAAAGCGCCCGTCGCGGCTGCGGCCATCCTGCGTGCCGGTCCCGCGCTGGCGTTGCAGAAGGTCCGGGCAATGCGCCAGCCCTGCCAGCGCCGCCAGACCCCCCGCCAACAGCGCTGACTGGTTATAGCGCCGCCGGAACAGCCGCCACCAATGCAGCGGAATGGGGGCCACCAGCATCCCCGGCGTCAGGATCGGCTTCGCGGCACGGTACAGCCATTCGGCCATGGGGCGGGCAAGGTCCGTCCGGTCGGCATGTTTCAGCTTCAGCACCAGCGCACGCGCGCCATCGCGGTAAATCAGCGCAGCACGCCCCCGCTCCCACGGGCGGGCGATCGCGATACAGTCATCACAGGCCACGGCATGGCCGGGATCCTCGCCGGGCAGGGTCACGCCGCACAGATCGCAAACCAACCCGGCGGTGAAAGGCGTTTCGCGCCAGCAGGCGGGGCAGAGACCGAAGTCGCTGCCCACCGGCGCGGCACAGGAAATGCAACGCGGCGGATAGATCAGATGCAGCGCCACCCGTCGCGCTTCGGCTTGCAATCCCATGCCGCCCCCCTATGGTCCCGCCCATGCAGACCCCGATCCTGACCGACCGCGCCGCCCTGACGCGCCACCGCGCCCGCGCCACTGCCGACGCCCTGTTCCTGCACGCCGAAGTGCGCGCTGAGGCAGAGGAGAGGCTGAGCGAGGTTAACAGAACCTTTACCGCCCCCGCCGTGGTGACGGGTTTTCCTGCGCTGTGGCAGGATTATCCCGTGGTGGTCCCGGATGATGAGGTTTTGACCCTGCAACCCGGCACGCAGGATGTGGTGATCCACGCCCTTGGCCTGCATTGGGCGAATGATCCCATTGGCCAGCTGGTGCAGGCCCGTCATGCGCTGCAGCCGGATGGGTTGTTCCTTGGGTTTCTCTACGGCGGCCAAACCCTGCACGAACTCCGCGCCTGCTTGGCGCAGGCGGAGTCGGAACTGACCGGCGGCCTTTCCCCCCGCGTTCTGCCGATGGGAGAGATTCGCGATTTGGGGGGCCTTTTGCAACGCGCGGGTTTTGCCCTGCCGGTGGCCGACAGCTTTACCAAGACCGTGCAGTACCGCGACGCCCTGCATCTGATGCACGATCTGCGCGCGATGGGCGAAGGCAATGCCCTGACAGACCGTCTGCGCCGCCCCACCCGCCGCGCCGTCTTTGCCCGCGCGGCAATGCTTTATGCCCAGACCTGCGCCCTGCCCGATGGCCGCATCCCCGCGACGTTCGAGGTGATCTGCCTGACCGGTTGGGCCCCCGATGCCAGCCAGCAAAAGCCGCTTCGCCCCGGTTCGGCAGCCCAAAGACTGGCCGATGTGCTGAAAACGCGCGAATTGCCCCTGCCTGATCACAAGACCGAAGGTTGACCCCGGCGCTACAGGCTATATCTCACGCCGCAGTGCGGAGAAAAAGGAAACGCCCAAATGCTGGACGCCAATAGCCACAGCGACGGACAGGTGCATCCGGGTCAGGGCCGACTTGCCCACGCCCCGGCGGAGCATCCGCCGGTGCGGCGTGCCAAGATCGGGGTGCTTCTGGCCAATCTGGGCACGCCCGATGGCTATGACTATTGGTCGATGCGGCGCTATCTGAACGAATTCCTGTCCGACAAGCGCGTGATCGACATCGCGGCGTGGAAGTGGCAGCCCTTGCTGCAATTGGTGATCCTGACCAAGCGGCCTTTCACCTCGGGTGCCAATTACAAGCTGATCTGGAACGAAGAGCGGAACGAAAGCCCGCTTATGACGATCACCAAGGACCAGACCGCCGCGATTTCCGCCGTCATGGCGCAGAAATATGGGTCTGAGGTGATGGTTGATTTCTGCATGCGTTACGGCAACCCATCCACCGATTCGAAGGTGCGTGCGATGGTTGAAGCGGGCTGCGAGAAGATCCTGTTCTTCCCGCTGTACCCGCATTACGCGGGTGCGACCTCTGCCACTGCGAATGACGCGTTTTTCCGCGCGTTGATGAAGGAAAAGCGTCAGCCGTCGGCGCGAACAGTGCCGGAATACTTTGATCATCCGCTTTACATCGATGCACTCGCCCAATCCGTGGAACGGGTCTATGCGGGTCTAGACGTGAAGCCCGACGTTCTGGTGGCGTCCTATCATGGGATGCCCAAGCGCTATCTGATGTCGGGCGATCCCTACCACTGCCACTGCGCCAAGACCTCGCGTTTGTTGCGCGAACGGCTGGGATGGGAAAAGGGCGCGATCGACACCACCTTCCAGTCTGTCTTTGGCCGCGAAGAATGGCTGCGCCCCTATACGGTGAAGCACGTCGCCGAACTGGCCAAAGAGGGCAAAAAGAACATCGCCGTCATTGCCCCGGCCTTTTCCGCCGATTGCATTGAAACGCTGGAAGAGATCAACGGCGAAATCCGTGAATCCTTTGAGCATGCCGGCGGTGAGACCTTCACCTATATCCCCTGCCTGAATGACGATCCGGCGCATGTTAACGCCCTTGTGACGGTGATCGAAGAAAATCTGGCCGGTTGGCTGCGCTGAGACTGCGCATGCAAAAGGGCGGCGCTGTGCGCCGCCCTTAACTGCCCATCGGCAGGAATTCTTACTTGTTCGCAGCAGCGGCCGCGATGACCAACAGCAGCAGCAACGGCACGACGATGCCACCTGCCGAAGACGAGGTCTGAGCTTCGACAACGGCCGGGGCCATGGTCGGTTCTTCGATCACCGGGGTGGCCATGCCACCTGCGAACGTTTGGGTAGCCGCAAGGGACAGAGCGGCGACGAGAGCAACTTTTTTCATTTCAACCTCCTGGGGTGAATTGGCCTGTAGTTTCCTGTCCAACATGGGCAGGAAACCTCTATCTCTGCCGTTTCCGATTCAAGAACAACGAAAAACCGGGGGCAGATGGCACAGTATATAGCAAAGCCTGCAGGTTGCAGTAAGCCCGCAACACATTGTGGCGAAAAAGTGGCGAAATACGGCAAAAGAAAAGGGACGGCAGCAGCGCTGCCGTCCCTTTCCTAATTGATCAAAAGATCACTTGTTCGCAGCAGCAGCAGCGATCACAAGCAGGAGCAGCAGCGGAACGACGATGCCACCAGCCGACGACGACGTCTCGGCAGCAACCACTTCCGGTTCCATGACGGGTTCAACAACGCCGCCAGCGAAAGCGGACGAAGCGGCAACCGACAGAGCGGCAGCGAGCGCGATTTTCTTCATAGTTAACCTCCAGTTTTTGCAGGCCGCCGGATGTTGCAGAGGCGACGGCATGCACCCAAGATATTACCTCGTGGGCCTTGTTAAGCAGCAACCGAAAAGGAATGCAACTTGCAGCATTCGCGTCAGGCGCGCTTGGTCATCATGTCGTCAAATTAGCAACACTTGTGTGCCAACTTTCGCCAAAGCGAACAATTCTTGGATGTGTTCATTGTAAAGCCCAACACAACCATTCGATGAGCGTCGCCCGATCTTGCGCGTGTCATGCGTTCCGTGGATGCGGTAAGCGGGCCATCCCAGATAAAGCGCGTGCGTCCCCAGTGGGTTATCCGGCGATCCCCCCGGCACCATATCTGGCCATTCAGGGTGGCGTTCCTTCATCGAGGCCGTAGGACGCCATGGCGGGGCAACCACTTTCTGGATCACCTCGGTCTTGCCACGGCGGGTCAACTCATCCGACAGCGGCACGGATGTCGGAAACAGTTTGTAGACCGATTGATCCTCGGTCCAGAAATGCAAGGCACGCGACGTCAGGTCACACAAGATTGCACCGTTGCGGGTGTTTTCGAAGTAATCCTGCCAATTCAACATCCGAAAGCTCGAAGCGTTGTGGCGCACCGAAGAAGACGCCCCCGTCTCCATCTCGGTCGAGCCTTCCATGCTTTGGGCATGGGCGGGAAGCGCAGCGGCCCCCATGGCAAGGCCAGCACCTGCAACGAACAGGCGGCGGTTCAGGGTCTTGCTGCGTGCCTCGGTCATTCGCTTGGCTCCTTTCAAGTCGCATTTTCCAAAGCATTTACGCCTTTCCGGCCCAAACGGCAAATCAAAGCCCCGTCAGAAGCCCCTTCGCCGGCGGGTTTTGGCGCTTTCACGCAGAGTTGGGTTTGAACTGTGGCTGGGCTTTCGCTACACACGCGGCCAAGGCGGACGAAACCGCCCGGGCAATTGCCGAACTTGAGGCCCTTCAAAGGACAGAGCATGGACAGACGCACTCTGCTGATCGCTGGTGGCGCGACGTTGCTGGTCGCGGGGTGTTCGGTCGGCGGTGCCACCGTGCCGCTGGGTCCGGATGGCAAGCCGCTGCCGCAGGTTTATGACATCGCAGCCCAAGGCCCGGGCGTGGTGGAATACCGCTTTCTCGACGCGCTCAACACCTTGCGGCAAGCGCGCGGTGCAGGTCCGGCAGTGCTGAATGCCGCTTTGGCCGCCGCCGCCGCCACCCAAGCCCGCGACATGTCGGTGCAGAACCGGCCTTGGCACTTTGGCTCTGACGGGTCGTCGCCGCTGCTCAGGGTACAGCGCGTTGGCTACACCGGCACCCTGCTGGGCGAGCTGATTTCCGAAACATACGAATCCGAGATGGAGACCCTGTCAGTCTGGATGCAGTCCCCGGACCAACGGCAAGTGCTTCTGGACCCCCGCGTGACAGAGATCGGTCTCGCTTGGTATCAAGAAAGCAACGGCAAACTCTGGTGGACGCTGGTCACCGGCGCGGGCGGCATGGGTGCAGCGGCTTTCGGCACGGCCGGTTATGGCGCTGTGACCGCTGGTCCGGCGTTGTAACGACCGAGGTTTCAGGAAAAAGGCCGCCGTCCCAGCGGATCGGCGGCCTTTTCGCGTTCATGGCGGTTCAGGGCCGGATAAAGATCGGCGTCCCCGGTTTAACCATGGCGTAGATCAGTTCCATTTCCTCATCCGTCACAGCAATGCAGCCTGCGGTCCAGTCGTACTTATCAACCGGACGGCGCGACTCTCCGTGGATGAAGATATCGCCCCCAGGTGGTTTACCCGCGGCTTCGGCAAAGGCGCGGTCCCGCGCGTTGGGATAGGAGATTCCCAGCGAGAGGTGATATTGTGAATTCGGGTTCCGGTGGGTGATGCGATACTGACCTTCAGGCGTTTTGCCATCGCCTTCGAACTGCTTATGCCCGGTGGGTGCAAAGCCCAAATGCATGTTGAACTTTTCCAACACCTTAGAGTTGTTCAAGAGAAACATTTGCCGGTCCGACTTATCCACAATGATCGCCGTGACCGCTGGACCGCGATACGTCTTGAACTTGCTCTCAGGCTTCGTCCCACAGGACGCCAGCAGCAGCATCGCTGCCACGAAAAGGAAAACTTGTCCGAAACGCATCGATGCCCGCCGTTTTTGTTTATCTGCTTTTCCTGCGGGATATAGCGTTTTGCCGCCTGTGCAAAGACGCGCATTGGTTGGCGACCCTCACTGATCCGTGTTCAGCGTGAAAACCGGGCGACCAACTCCACATGTGGCGACCAGCGGAATTGGTCCACCACCTGTACCCAATCCAACCGATACCCTGCGTTGACAAGAATACGGGAGTCACGGGCAAAGGTCGCCGGATTGCAGGAGACGGCGGCAATCACCGGTACTTTGGCAGCGGCGAGGGCGTGCGATTGCGCTTCGGCCCCGGCGCGCGGCGGGTCGATCACCACGGCGTCGATCCCGCGCATCTCATCGGGTTCCATCGGGCGGCGGAACAGATCACGCGTCAGCACCGTCAACTTCTTGAGCCCCTGCGCCTGACGCCAGCCCTTTTCCAAGGCCGAAGTCATCGCGGCCTCGCCTTCCACCGCCGTCACTTCGGCAGTTTCGGCCAAGGGCAGGGCAAAGGTCCCACAGCCGGCAAACAGGTCCATTACCCGGCGCGCATCGCCCACGCCGTCGCGGACCGCGGCCAGCAAAGCCGCTTCGCCGTCTTCGGTCGCTTGCAAGAAGGCCCCCGGCGGTGGCGCAACCAAGGCCCGCCCCATCCGCTGCATCGGCATGGCGCGCAAGGCCACGGTTTCATCACCCCATGTCAACCGCGCCAGACCAAAGGTTTCCGCCACCCGCGCCAGATCCAACAGCAAGGCGCTGTCCAACTCTTTGCCGCCTTTGACCACCACCTCCGCCCCGGCGAGCGATCGTGTCACCGTCAGGTCAATCGCCGTCGTCCTTGTGCCGCCCAGCTTCGTCAACGCCTCAAGCGCGGGGAAGGTGGCAATCAGATCTGGGTGCAAAAGCTGGCAATTCGGCACCGGGATCAACACATCCGAGCAGCGTTGATGAAAGCCGATCAAGGCCCCGCCCTTGGTCTTACGCCCCGACAAAGTGGCCCGCCGCCGCGATTGCGGCGGGCTGGTCAGGATCGGGCGGAACGGTGCTTCCAAACCCTGCCCGGACAAGGCGCCCTGCACGATGCCCTGTTTCCACTCCGCAACCAGATCATCGCTGGCGTGCTGCATCATACAGCCGCCACAGGTGCGCGCATGGACACAAGGCGGGCGCTTGCGATCCGGTGATGGGGTGAGGATCCGCACCGCCGTCAGCGTGTCGCCGATCAACTCGCCCTCTACCTCTTCGCCAGGCAGGGTTTGCGGAACATAGACCGGCCCCGCCACCCCCTGCGCGATCCCGTCGCCCAGATGGCCCAGCCGTTCGATCGTAAGTTTCATATGGTCCGCCCCTTTGGCTTGCGCCGTGGCGGATCATTCCGCCGCTTGTTGATCTTCTGTCCCGATAAAGCCACCGGACTGGCGGCTCCAGTAGCGGGCATAAAGCCCGCCTTGGGTCAGCAATTCGTCATGCGTGCCTTGTTCCACGATGCGCCCGTCGTCAAGCACCACGATCCTGTCCATCTCGGAAATCGTTGAAAGCCGATGCGCGATGGCCAGCACGGTCTTGCCCTGCATCACCCGGCCCAGCGCGGATTGGATCGACGCTTCCACCTCAGAATCCAAAGCACTGGTCGCCTCATCCAGCACCAAGATCGGCGCGTCTTTCAGAAACGCGCGGGCCAAGGCAATGCGTTGGCGCTGCCCGCCGGACAGTTTCACCCCCCGCTCACCAAGGAAGGCGTCATAGCCCGTGTTGCCCTTGTGATCGACCATCCGCAGGATGAAGTCATGCGCCTCGGCGGCCTTGGCGGCGGCGATAATCTCTGCCTCGGTTGCGTCGGGCTTGCCGTAAGCGATGTTATCCCGCGCAGAGCGATTGAACATCGCGGTTTCCTGCGTGACCATCCCGATTTGGCGGCGGAGCGACTCTTGCGTCACGGTCCGAACGTCACGGCCATCAACCAAAACCCGGCCTTTTTCGCTATCATAGAGACGCAAAAGCAGTGCAACCAAGGTCGATTTCCCGGCACCTGACGCGCCGACAATCCCCAATCGCTCACCTGCGCGGATGGTCAGATCAACCCCATCAATCCCGCTGCGCTGACGGCCATAGGCGAAAGACACCTTGTCAAACCGCACCTCACCCGTCACCCGCGGCAGGTCCATGGCATCCGTCGCATCAGACAGTTGATGCGGGCCGGACAGGGTCTTCATGCCATCCTCAACCTCACCCACCGAGGTGTAGATCGACATCAGGGTAAAGCTGACCCAACCCGACATCTGCGCCACGCGCATGGCAATCGCCCCTGCCGCCGCGATCGCGCCGGCAGTCGCCTGCCCCTGTTGCCAGAGCAGAACCGTCCCGCCGATCAGCATCACCGGCAACACACCGGCCAGCGTCATCAAGGACAGCCGGAACCAGGTGGAGATCACGCCGAACTCCAGCGACCGTGTCCGAAACACCTCCATCGACTTCAGCGCCACGCGATCTTCGAATGCAGCATGGGCGAAGAGTTTCACCGTCTTGATATTGGTGATCGTATCGACCACCTGCCCGGACACCATCGCCCGCGCAGAGGCACGCGCAGCGGAATTCACCCGCACGCGCGGCATGAAGAACCGGATCAGCAGCACATAGGCCACCAGCCAGACCGCCATCCCCGCCGCGATCCAAAGATCCAGCGCGATCAGCACCACGACCGACCCGATCACCGAGGCCAAGGCGAAACAGACGGTGTTGATGACTTCTGTAGCAACGTCGGTGACCGCCCGCGCCGCCTGCATCTGCTTTTGCGCGATGCGACCGGCAAAGTCGTTGTCAAAGAAGGTGACCGCCTGACCCAGCGTCCAGCGATGCAACCGCGACAGGACCAAGGGCATCACATTCGGCCCAACGATGATGCTGTTCGACGCCGCAGATAAGCCAAAGGCCAAGGGGCGCAGGATCAGGTAGAACGCCAAGAACCCCAGCAATAGAGCCGCATGTTCGCGGAAAAACGCCTCTGGCCCTGCCGAGAGTGTGGCATCAATCACCCAGCCAAGGATCAGCGCCGACACCACCTCTGTCACCCCGGCGATGGACGAAATCACCCCCGCCACCGCCAGCATCGGCCAACTGCCCGCCAGCGCCCAGTTGAAGAACCGCCCCAGCGTTTGCGGCGGTGGCCCATCGGCGGGGCGAAAGGCATCAATCGTGGCACCTAGACGGTCTGACAGGGTCATTCTTCTTCCAATCCGATGAACCCGCCCGATTGGCGCGCCCAGAACCGGGCATAAATCCCGGCGGTGTTCAACAATGCGGCATGGGCACCTTGTTCCGCCACGCTGCCCTCTTCCAGCACAACAATCCGGTCCATCTGCGCGATGGTGGACAGGCGGTGCGCGATGGCGATGACGGTTTTTCCCTCCATCATGCCATAAAGCGTATCGCGGATGGCGGCCTCAACCTCCGAATCCAGCGCCGACGTCGCCTCATCCAGGATCAAGATCGGCGCGTCCTTCAGGATCACCCGCGCCAAGGCGATGCGTTGCCGCTGCCCGCCGGACAGCCGCACCCCGCGTTCGCCCACCAAGGCGTCATAGCCCTGTCGCCCAGCGGTATCGCGCAGGGACAGGATAAACTCATGCGCCTCTGCACGTTTTGCGGCGGCGATCATCTGTGCCTCTGTCGCATTCGGGCGACCGTAGAGGATGTTGTCCCGGACTGACCGATGCAACAGGCTGCTGTCCTGCGTCACCATGCCGATCTGCGCGCGCAAGCTGTCCTGCGTCACAGCGGCGATGTCCTGCCCGTCGATCAGGATGCGCCCGCCTTCGGGATCCCGCAGCCGCAAGATCAGGTTGACCAGTGACGATTTCCCCGCCCCTGATGGCCCCACAACGCCTATCCGCTCTCCGGCCGTAATGGTCAGATCGACCCCAGCCAGACCGCCACGCCCCTTGCCGTAGTGATGCGTCAGACCCTGCACCTCGATCCGGCCCCCGGTCACGTTCAGCGGCACAGCCCCCGCGCGATCCGTCACCGTCTGCGGCACGGCAATGCTTTGCAACCCTTCGCGGATGGTGCCCAGATGCTCAAACGTCCGCACTGTCATCCACATGATCCAACCGGTCATGGTGTTCAGGCGCAGCGCCATGGCGATGGCCGCGGCCACCTCACCCACCGTCAGCGCCCCTTGCGACCAGACCCACAACGCAGGCCCAATAACCAAGGCCATCGCGGCCGAATTGAACAGCGCCATCGCCGCCTGCTGATCTGCAAACAGCCGCATCAAGGCCCCAAAGCGCAGACGGTGACGGCGAAGCGCGCTTTTGGCAAAGCGTTCTTCCCGCGCGGCATGGGCAAAGAGTTTCACCGTCTCGATATTGGCGTAGCTGTCGACGATCCGCCCCGTCACCCGCGAATTCGCCGTGCTGACCTTTTCCGCCGCCAGTCCCGCGCGGGGCGCGAACCACAGCACAAAACCGACAAAGCCCGCAATCCAAAGCGCCAAGGGCAAGGCCAGCCGCCAATCCATCCCGATCAGCAACACCAGCGTTGCAAGCGCAAAGGCGATGGCCTGCCAAAACGCTTCAAACACCAGAAACGCGCTGTCCTCGGCGGCATGGCCCGTGTTCATCACACGGTTGGCCAAACGCCCCGCGAAATCGTTCTGGAAAAAGCCCACCGGCTGCCCCATCAACTGCCGATGCGACCGCCACCGCGCCTGCGCGATCATGTTGGTGGAAATGCCCGAAAACAGCACCGCCGCATTCACCGCCACCACCAAGGGACGCAACAACAGCAAGACCAGCGCGGCAAAGGCAACCTCTGCTCCATGCGCCGCCCAGAACACCTCTGGCCCCTGTCCCATCAGGTCAACCAGCCGCCCCGCGTACCAGATCAGCCCCAATTCCAAAGCGGCGACGCCAAGGCCAATGATCCCGGCCAACACCATCACCCGGCCAAAGGGGCGCATCTGGCTGAACAGGAACTTAAGCGGCGCGCGGTCGGGCGTTCGGTGGGGACCCGATGCGAAAGGATCCGACAGCCCTTCGACAAAGGCGAAGAGACGGCGGGGGATCAGCCTCATTCAGCGGCATCCTCCAGCCCGATGAAGCCGCCCGATTGCCGCGACCAGAACCGCGCATAAAGCCCGCCCTTGGCCAGCAATTCGGCATGGCTGCCCTGTTCGGCAACTCGGCCCTCTTCAAGCACCACGATACGGTCCATCGCGGCAATGGTGGACAATCGGTGCGCGATGGCGATCACGGTCTTGCCCTGCATCACGCCGTAAAGCGCATCTTGGATCAGCGCCTCAGCCTCTGAATCCAGTGCGGAAGTCGCCTCATCCAGAATCAAGATCGGCGCGTCCTTCAGGATCACCCGCGCCAAGGCCACCCGCTGCCGCTGGCCCCCCGACAGCTTCACCCCCCGCTCACCCACATGCGCGTCATAGCCCTTGCGGCCCTGCGGATCCTCGAGCGTCAGGATAAAGTCATGCGCCTCGGCCTGTTTAGCAGCGGCGACCATCTGCGCCTCCGAGGCATCGGTGCGACCGTAAAGGATGTTGTCCCGCACGGAACGGTGCATCAGACTGCTGTCCTGCTGCACCATCCCAATCTGGCGGCGCAGGCTGTCTTGGGTCACCCGCGCGATATCCTGACCGTCGATCAGGATACGGCCATCCTCGGTGTCGTAAAACCGCAGCATCAGCTTCACGAGTGTGGATTTCCCCGCGCCCGACCGCCCGACCACGCCGATCTTTTCGCCCGGACGGATGGTCAGCGACAGCCGATCAAGGCCGCCCGACCCGCGCCCATAATGGTGGCTGATTCCGTCAATCTCGATCAACCCATCTTGAAAGACCAAAGGCTTGGCCCCCGGCACATCGACCAGCGTGATGGGATGGGCAATCGTCTCCATCCCCTCCTGCACCACGCCGAGGGCCTGAACCAGCGAGGTAAACGCCCACATGATCCAATAGGTCATGTTGTTCAGCCGCAACACCAACGCCGAGGCGGCAGCGACGGTGCCAACGGAAGCCGCGCCTTGATACCACAAGAGAATCGCCCAACCGATGGTCGCCACGATCAGGAAACCATTCAGCCCGGTCAGGCCAAGGTCCATCTTGGTGACGATCCGCATCTCTTGCATAAAGGTTGTGCGCGCGTGTTCGATCGACTCTTTGGCGTAGTTCAATTCGCTGTCGTGATGGGCAAACAGCTTCACCGAATGGATGTTGGTATAGGCATCCACGACCCGCCCCGTCACGGCAGAGCGCGCATCCGATGCGGCCTTGGCCGCAGGTCCGGCGCGGCGGATGGTCCAACGCACCAGCGCGGCATAAAGAACAAACCAGACCACCAAGGGGACCAGCAGGCGAGGGTCCGCCTCGGCCAGCATGATCGCCGCCCCCACCACAGTGACCGAGGCGAAGGCCACCGCGTCAAAGGTCTGGAACACGGCATCACCCGCAGCGGGCGGGGTCTGCATGATCCGGTTGGCAATGCGCCCCGCGAAATCGGATTCGAACCAGCCCACCGGTTGGCGGATCACATGGGCATGCGCGCGCCAGCGGATCATGGTGCCGAAATTCGGCAGGATGGTGTTGTGCAACAGCGCCACCTGCCCGACCAAGAGCACCGGCCTAAGGATCAGGACGGCCAGACCCACGGCGATAAACTCACGCCCATGTAAAGCCCAGGCCTGCACCGGACCATTCTGCGACAACAGATCCACGAGCCGCCCAACATACCAGATCAACGCCACATCGGCGAAAGCGGTGACCACCGACAGCGCCGCCGTGACCGCAAAGACCTTGCGAAACGGTTGGATATACTCCCTCAGGAACGGCCACAGCCGACGCGGTGGGGTATCGGTCTGCTCGTAAGGACCGTAGGGGTCCACGAGGTTTTCGAAAAACTTGAACACGGGGGGTCGCCTTTTTGTACTTCGGACCGAAGCCTTGGCATAGGGTATAGGCCGATTGCGGCCTTTGGGAAATGGTCAGCGCAACAGCTCTTCGCGCGTAAGGCGAAGATCGGCAGAGAGCCACAGCCCTTGCAGGTGCTTGAGGGCCGCGCCCAAGGCTGGACCGGTCAATTGCGGCAGGTCCACCGCGCGGATGGGAAATTGTGCTGCCGCACCGCGCGCGATGTCGTCCTGCCAAAGAAGCGGCACAGGCGTTTCCAGCACCGCAGCCCGCGCCAGCACCGCATCCGTGGCAAGTGCAGCCCCCAACCGCCAGCCCAGCACGGCGGGCGGGGCCATGTCGCCTATCGCCTCACGCAGCGCGGCCAGATCGCGCGCCTCAGCCCGTGACAAGCGCAGACGGTCGGCCTCACCCCCCAGAACCGCCAGACGGCGCACGGGGCGCGGGGTCGCCCCATCCTCCAGATGCACCAAAGCGGCCAGCGCGCGGGCATCGGCCCCGGGCAGAACAACAGCCAAAATCCCAGCCTGCGCCATGCTTGCCACTGCGGGTGCCGGGTATGGCGCGAGAAGCAATTTCTTCATTTCCGCCCCCACCCGTTCGGCAGAAAGCGTCTCTATTCCTGCGGAAAGCGCGGCACAGGCGGCCATACCTTCGGCATCTATCCCCGCGTCAGGATCAGCATACCACGCGTGAAAGCGGAAAAACCGCAGAATACGCAGGTAATCTTCCCGGATGCGGGTTTCCGCATCACCCACAAAGCGCAAACGGCGGGCGATCAAGTCGGACAAACCACCGAGTGGGTCAATCACATCGCCCCGCACATCGGCGTAAAGCGCGTTCATGGTGAAATCGCGGCGCTTTGCATCCTCTGCCACGTCGGTCGAGAACGCCACCACCGCACGGCGACCATCGGTTTCGACATCGCGGCGAAAGGTCGTCACCTCATGCGGTCGACCTTGGGCGATCACCGTCACCGTGCCATGGTCGATGCCGGTCGGCACCACCTTGAAATCGGCGTTTTCCGCAAGGTTAGTGACTGTTTTCGGCGTTGCATCGGTCGAGATATCCACATCCGACACCGGCGCACCCAACAGCGCATTGCGCACGCAACCGCCCACGAACAACGCCTTATAGCCCGCACGTTCCAGCACCGCGCACAGCGCTTGTGTGCCGGGGTGGGTCAACCAATCGCCCGTGACCCGCATCACACCACCCGATCCGCCAAGCCGCGCAGAATGCGGGCCGTGGCGCCCCAGATGTAATAGGGGCCGTAGGGCACGGTGTAATAGCGTCGCCACTCTCCGCGCCAGCGCCGCCGTTCGATGTGATAGCGCGCGGGGTCCAGCACATGCGACAGCGGAACGGTAAAGGCCTCTTCCACCTCACCCGCCTCTGGCACCGGCGTAAAGTCACCACGCACCAGCGCCAGCACCGGGGTCACGGTAAAGCCAGTGACGGTTTCATGGGTGGGCAGGGTGCCCAAAACAGTCACTAATTCAGCAGAAAGACCGATTTCTTCCTGCGCCTCACGCAAGGCAGCCCCCACCGGACCATCATCCACGGCATCCACCTTGCCACCGGGAAAGGCGATCTGCCCGGGGTGGTGTTTCAGATGTGAGGCGCGCTTGGTCAGGATCAGCCGCGCACCATCCGGGCGCAGCCAGACAGGCACCAGCACCGCCGCAGGGCGCAAAACACGGCCGGGGGGCAAGGCAATCGCCGGGTTGAGGTCAAAATCCGATGACGGCCGCGCAGGGCGGGTCAGTGCCGCGCGCAGCCTGTCTTCGTCATTCTGCATCCGGGGCTTTCACCGCCTCAAATCCCACGGTTTTCGGGTCCAGCACATAATGCGCGCCACAGAACTGGCAATCCGCCGTCACTGTGCCCTCAGCCGTGGTCATATAGGCGATGTCCTTGGCCGAATAGATCGACAAGGAATTGCGCACCTTATCCGCCGAACAAGAACAGCCAAACCGCACCGGCTGGGCATCGAACACGCGGGGGTCTTCTTCGTGGAACAGGCGCACCAACAGGTCGGTCGGGTGAACGGTGGGGCCGATCAGCTCCATCTCTTCCACCGTATCCAGCAGCACATTGGCACGGGTCCAGTTTTCGCCCTCTTCCCCACCAAGAATGTCCGCATGGGTCAACAATCCGCCCTCGCCCGAGCCTTCGCTGGCCGCGACCGACATGCCAACCTTGGGCATATGCTGCAACATCACCCCGCCCGCGCGCCATTGCGGCGCCTGACCGGGATGCTGGCTGCGGCCAAAGCTGACGGCAAAGCGGGTGGGCAATTGTTCGGACTGCGCGAAATATGTCTCAGCACAAGACGACAGCGACCCGCCTGCGATGGGGGTGATGCCGGAATAGGGCACATTGCCTTCGCCTTGGTCGATCAACACGGCCAAATAGCCTTCGCCGATCTGGCTAAAGGGCGCGGCCTCAGGGTCAAGGCGATCCTTGTCAAAGCTGGCATAAGCACGAATGCGCGCCGGCTGGCCATCCTCCGTCGGTCCATAGTAATCCGTCGCGATCAGGCGCGCTGGGCCTTTGCCGCGCACCTGCAACGACAGTTTCCAGCGCAACTTCATGGCTTGCCCAATCAGCGCAGTCAAAAGCGCGGCCTCGGCGACCAGCGCTTCGATCTGCGGCGGATAGGCGTGCTGCTTCAAAACCTGTTCCAGCACGCCATCCAGACGCGCCACCCGGCCACGGATGTCGGACCGATCAAGCTGAAACGGCAGGACGGTGTCGTCCCAGGCGAGTTGAGAACCGAAAGTCATGGGGTTTCCTGATTGTGCCCAACTTGGCATACCGCGACTATAGATGCAGGGCAACCAGCGGACCAAGGGGCGGCAAAGTGAGGGCAGGGATATGAGGCGCTATGGTGAGGCGGTCAAGAGCGGTCAGCGCTATCGCATCCGTCCGGGGGCTTATGCGGTGATCCTGGACGGCGACGCGCTGTTGACCACGCATCAGATGGAACCGGTGCCGGAATACCAACTGCCCGG
Source organism: Rhodobacter sp. (assembly GCA_027487395.1). Lineage (GTDB taxonomy): Bacteria > Pseudomonadota > Alphaproteobacteria > Rhodobacterales > Rhodobacteraceae > Paragemmobacter. Next base: position 19,281 of record JAIYDR010000336.1, read on the forward strand.
CGGCGGGATTGATCCGGGCGAGCATCCCTTGCCCGCCTTGCACCGCGAGATTTACGAAGAAACTGGCTGGCGGGTGGAAATTGCACGCAAACTGGGGGTTTACCGGCGGTTTACCTATATGCCGGAATACGACAAATGGGCGGAAAAGGTCTGTTCCATCTACCTTGCCCGCCCCGTCCTGCGCCTTGGACCGCCGCTTGAGACCGGGCATACTGCGGTGTGGATGTCGGCGATGGATGGCTTGCAGATGTTGGACAACGAAGGCGACCGCGCGATGTTGGCACGGGCGATGGGGCTGACTGTGTAACGCTGCACAGGCCTTATGCGCGGCGGTCAAACAGGATTGCCGACAGATCATCGGGAAATTCCGCCCCGGCATAGGCGGACAGCGCTGATTCGATGGCCGCAAGCGCCGCACGTCCGTCCAGATCAGCGGTGCGCCGCAGCAGACGGGACAGGCCAGACAGGCCAAACTCCCCGTCAGCCCCTGGACATTCGGTAAGACCGTCCGACGGAATCAGCAAACGGTCCCCGGGATTCAGGACAAAATCCACTGGCTGCCAATCGGCATCAGGGAGCAGGCCGACAGGAAAGCCGCCGCTTCCCACCACCTCGATCCGCCCACCTTGGCGCAGGATCAGGGGGTGCGGATGCCCCGCTTGCACCAGCGCAACATGGCCGGAGGAAAGGTCAAGCTCTGCCCAGACCAGCGTGAAATACTGCTCTACCCCGAATTCTTCGGCCATCAGACGGTTCAGCCGCAGTGCCACTTGATCCGGCGGCACGATGCGGCGACGGCCATCCAACGCAACCTCAAGCGCGATGTTGCGATGCCCTGACGCCTCGGACAAAAGCCCCGCCAGCCGCGCCGTCATCAAGGCCGCCGCCACGCCATGCCCCGCCACATCGACGGCATACAGCCCGATCCGCCCCGGCAGAAGCTCGACCATCCCAACCAGATCGCCACCCACATGGCCAGACGGACGCATCATCAAGGACACCGCCCCCGCCGGATAACTGCGATATCGGTCGCGGATCAGGGATTGCTGCAAGCGCCGCGCTTGCGACAAGTCCACCTCCAACGCGTCATGAATGCGGCGTAGAGCGTGATTCTTGGCCAGCAGTTCCGCCTGCATGCCAAGGATTCGATCCCCCGCCCGCAACCGTGCCCGCAACTCCACCGCCGCCACAGGCTTGGTCAGGAAATCATCCGCCCCGCCATCGAGGCCTGCGGCAATGGCCTCTTGTCCCGACTTCGACGTGAGCAGGATGAAATACCCATAGCCATCGCGCGGCAAAGCGCGAAAGGCTTGGCACAGTTCCGGCCCGGTCAAACCCGGCATCATCCAATCGCTGACGACAAAATCAAAATCCTGCACCCGTGCGAGGGCCAGCGCATCGACCCCGGTCGCCGCCTCTGTCACCGCATAACCCCAGCGCGCCAGTTGCACCGCCAGCAAATGCCGCTGCGCCCGGCTGTCGTCGACAACCAGCACACGACGTGACACCGCGATGTCCGTGACCAAATCCCGCAAGTGGCCCCCTTTCCTGCGGCCAGGGTGACTCGTCGGGGTTAAGCCGGGATGAAGGGTAAAATGCGATGTGTTTGGCGGGGCTGCGGTAACCGCCTCTTCACCTTGCCGCACCAAATTGGGATCGGGGGCGTCACTGCATGCAAATGTCAGGGGATGCAGGATGATTGATTGGGTCCGGGTGGAAAACCTTCGGCAAGAGATCGGGGCCACCGATTTTGCCGAGGTTGTGGCGCTGTTCTTGGAAGAAACCGATGAGGTGGCGGCGCGCATGACAGCCGGCCCCGGACTGCGGTCCGATCTGCATTTCCTGAAGGGCAGTGCGCTGAACCTTGGCTTTTGCGCGCTGGCGCTGCGCTGCGGCCAAGGCGAAGATGCCCTGCGCGATGCCGAAGGATCGGTTGATCCGGCACCCATCGCGGCGCTGTATCACGCCACCCGCACCGCGTTCTTGCAGACGCTGGAAAAGGATCAGATCAGGAACTCGGCCAACAACTCATCGTTGGTGATGTCACGATAAGCAAACCCCTGCGCGTCCAGCTTTTCGCCCAGCGCGATGAAACTCTGCGGACTTTTTGTCTCGATTCCGATCAGGACCGACCCGAAGTTGCGCGCCGATTTCTTCAAGTATTCAAACCGAGCGATGTCGTCATCCGGGCCAAGCATTTCTAGAAACTCTCGCAACGCCCCAGGGCGCTGCGGCATGCGCAAGATGAAGTATTTCTTCACCCCAGAATAGCGCTGCGCGCGTTCCTTGACCTCGGGCAGGCGTTCGAAATCGAAGTTCCCGCCGGACGTGACACAAACCACGGTCTTGCCCCGGACCAGCCCCGCCAGCTGCGGCAGCACATCCACCGACAAGGCCCCGGCCGGTTCCAGCACGATGCCTTCGACGTTCAGCATTTCCAGCATGGTCACGCAGATGCGATCTTCCGGCGCCAGCAGCACCTGTTCAGGACGCACCCAATCCAGCCGCGCAAAGGTACGATTGCCCATCCGCGCCACGGCTGCGCCGTCAACAAAGCTGTTCACGCGCGGCAGTTTCACCGGCTCTGCCGCGCGCAAAGCGGCGGTGAGACTGGCCCCACCCAAGGGTTCGACAAAACGGTAATCCGTATCCGGTGCCACCAAACGCAGATAACTGGTCACACCCGCCGACAACCCGCCCCCGCCCACCGGCAGGATCACCAGATCGGGCGCACGGCCTAACTGGTCCATAATCTCAACCCCGACCGAGGATTGGCCAAGGATCACATCTTCATCATCAAAGGGCGACAGGAAATGCGCCCCCTGTTCGGTGCAATAGGCCTGAGAGGCCGCCAGAGTCTGGTCGAAATAGTCCCCGGTCAGCACGATCCGCACGTTTTCGGCCCCAAAGGCGCGGGTCTTGTCGATCTTTTGCTGCGGCGTGGTCACCGGCATGAAGATCACGCCCTGCACCCCGAAATGCCGGCAGGCAAAGGCCATTCCCTGCGCGTGATTGCCCGCGCTGGCACAGACGAATTGCGTCCGCTCTGGATGGGATAGTCGCAGCTTTCGCATGGCGGTAAAGGCCCCGCGCAGTTTGTAACTGCGCACGGGGGTCAAATCCTCACGCTTCAGCCAGATATCGGCGTCATAGCGCTGCGAAAGATGCTCATTGCGCTGCAAAGGCGTCTCCGCGAACAGATCACGAAGCGCTTCGGTCGCAAGGCGGGAGTCTTGGATGAATTGGGCCATGCCGGGGATAATGCGTGTGAGACGCCGGAAGGCAAGGGATGGACGCCACGATCCTTGCCCTTCCCCCCGTTTCCCTTTAATCGCACGCGAAACCGCGATGGAGCGTTCCCCATGCTGAAGCCCAAGAAAGTCGTCCTCGCCTATTCGGGCGGTCTGGACACCTCGATCATCCTGAAATGGTTGCAAACCGAATATGGCTGCGAGGTGGTGACCTTCACCGCCGATCTGGGTCAGGGCGAAGAGCTGGAACCCGCCCGCAAGAAGGCCGAGTTGATGGGGATCGACCCGGCGAATATCCACATCATCGATCTGCGCGAAGAATTCGTGCGCGATTTCGTCTATCCGATGTTCCGCGCCAATGCGCTCTATGAGGGACTTTATCTGCTGGGCACCTCGATTGCCCGCCCGCTGATCTCCAAATATCTGGTGAAGATCGCGCAGGAAACCGGGGCCGATGCCGTGTCGCATGGCGCGACGGGCAAGGGCAATGATCAGGTGCGGTTCGAGTTGGGCGTGGCAGCACTTGACCCGTCGATCAAGGTCATCGCGCCGTGGCGTCTGTGGGACCTGACCAGCCGCACCAAGCTGTTGGAATTCGCCGAGGCCAACCAGATTCCCATCGCCAAGGACAAGCGCGGCGAAGCGCCGTTCAGCGTGGACGCCAACCTGCTGCATACTTCCTCTGAGGGGAAGGTGCTGGAAAACCCCGCCGAAGAAGCGCCAGAATTCGTCTATCAGCGCGTGGTGCCGGTGGAAAAAGCCCCCGATCAGGCCGAGTTCGTCGAGATCACCTTTGAACGCGGCGATGCCGTGGCGATCAATGGCGAGGCGCTGTCCCCGGCCACCATCCTGACCCGCCTGAACGAAATCGGTGGCCGTCATGGCGTGGGTCTGCTGGATTTGGTGGAAAACCGCTTCGTCGGCATGAAGTCGCGTGGCCTTTACGAAACCCCCGGCGGCACCATCCTGATGGAGGCGCATCGCGGCATCGAGCAAATCACGCTGGACGCAGGCGCGGGCCATCTGAAAGACTCGATCATGCCGCGCTATGCGGAACTGATCTACAACGGCTTCTGGTTCTCGCCCGAGCGTGAGGCGCTGCAAGCCCTGATCGACAAGACCCAAGAGCATGTCAGCGGCACCGTGCGGGTGAAACTGTTCAAAGGCTCTGCCCGCACCGTGGCGCGCTGGTCGGACCACTCGCTTTATTCCGAAAAGCATGTGACGTTTGAGGAAGACGCCGGCGCTTATGACCAGAAGGACGCCGAGGGCTTCATCCGCCTGAACGCCCTGCGCCTGAAACTGATCGCCACGCGGAACGCGCGGGTGGCGAAGAAGGGTTAAGTCGGCCCGTTCACTTTCTGTTCGTTCAACCTGTCTCCGCCCTAGACTCAATCAGGGGCGGAGCCTACAGTACATTCTGTACGCAGAATCAACCGCAACACCATATCTGGTGGCGGTAGTGCAGAGAGGAGGTACTGAGATATGGCCAAAGCTACGACGAAGATTGGACGCAACGCATCCACTGGACGCTTCACTTCGGTCTCCACGGCTCGCAACAAGCCTGCTACGCATGTTGTCGAAACCGTGAAGAGCACGAAGCCGCGCGGACGCGGGAAGTAAGTGCCTTAGGGAGACGGTCGGCCTTTGCACAACAGACCGTCTCCCACCTTTGAATCATTATCCGATGAAGATGTCTACGCTCATTTAACTGAGCTTTTTCCCCGCCAGCTGATCCAACGCCCTCTCCGACACCTCAGGCTCCCAATCCCCGGCCAAAGCCTCGGCCACCAAGGCGGCTTGAGTCTTGGGGGC
>JAIYDR010000236.1 GCA_027487395.1 Rhodobacter sp.
TAGGATTTCTTGAACCGTTCCTCCGCGTTCCACAGCGTGGGCAAGGTGCCGGGGGGCAGGGGCAGCTTGACCGCAATCGCGCCGAGTGTGCCGGGGGCCACGGGATGCCCGCCCTCATCCAGAACCTGCACATCATAGCCCGGCATCGCGACAGAGGGAGAGCCGATCTTGACAGGCAACAACTCGATCCCCAAGGGGTTGGCGGCGATGGCATAGCCGGTTTCGGTCTGCCACCAATGATCGATCACAGGGACGTTCAGATGCCGCTGTGCCCATTTGATTGTGTCGGGGTCTGCACGCTCCCCGGCCAGAAACAGCGCCTGAAGGTTCGACAGGTCGTAATCCTTGACCAGAAGCCCCTCGGGGTCATCGCGCTTGATCGCACGCAGGGCGGTGGGGGCGGTGAAGAAGGAGCGCACCTTGTGTTCCGCAATCACTCGCCAGAAGGTGCCCGCATCCGGGGTGCCGACAGGCTTGCCTTCAAAGACAATCGTCGTGCATCCGGCGATCAGGGGGGCGTAGCAGATATAGCTGTGCCCCACGACCCAGCCGACATCCGAGGCCGCCCAGAACACATCGCCGACGCCGCAGTTGTAAATCGCCCGCATCGTCCAGGCGAGCGCGACCAGATGCCCTGCCGTCGGACGCACCACGCCCTTGGGGGCGCCCGTGGTGCCAGAGGTATAGAGGATATAGGCCGGGTGGTCGCCGCTGACCGGCACGCACTCCGCCGGTTCGACGCCATATTGGAAGGAATGCCACGCCACGTCGCGGCCTTCGACCAGCTTGGCAACCTCTTGTTCGCGTTGCAGGATCACGCAGAAATCCGGCTTGTGGGTGGCCATTTCGATGGCCCCATCCAAAAGCGGTTTGTAATGCACCACGCGGTTGGGTTCGATCCCGCAAGAGGCCGCGATGATGGCCTTGGGCGTGCAATCGTCGATCCGCACCGCCAGTTCATTCGCCGCAAAACCGCCGAACACCACCGAATGGATCGCGCCCAGACGGGCGCAGGCCAGCATCGCCTCCAGCGCTTCGGGAACCATCGGCATATAGATGATGACGCGGTCACCCTTTTCGATGCCTTTGGCACGCAAGGCCCCGGCCAGACGCGCCACGCGATCCTGCAATTCGGCATAGGTGATGACATGCTTGGTGCCGGTCACCGGGCTGTCATGGATGATTGCCGCCTGCGCCCCGCGCCCTGCAAGAACATGCCGGTCTACTGCGTTCCAGCAGGTGTTGACCTGACCGTCAGTGAACCACTCGTAATAGGGCGCGCGTGTGGCATTCAAGGCATGGGTCGGCTTTGACACCCAATCAATCGCCCCCGCCGCCTCAAGCCACCAGCCTTCGGGATCAGCCTGCCATTTCGCATAGAGATCACGGTATGCCATTGTATGCCCTCCTCCGCGGCGATGCGGTTTGTTACGCGACCGGGGGGGCGTCGCGCAACGCCGTTGCTGCGAACCGCGTGGGACTGCGGCAAAATGTTTTGCAGAAATGGCCGGAAGCCGCTGCAAACTTATGCAAACTTGTCTGCATTTAGCATGTAAAAGCGAAGAATGCCCTGCTTTGCAAACTTTGGTGCGACTCGCTTTGCACAGCAGCCCAAAGACCCCTCAGCCGTAATGCGCCACCGGCGTTCCCGCGATGGCTGACATGTTCAACAGCCCCCGCGCGGTGATCGAGGGAGTCACGATATGCGCCTTGTTCCCCATCCCCATCAGGATCGGCCCGACCTCCAGCCCGTTCGCCTTCATCTTCAGGATGTTGCGCACGCCCGAGGCTGAGTCCGCATTGGCAAAGACCAGCACATTCGCCGCCCCGTCATAGCGCGACCCCGGCAACAGACGATCGCGCAGGGATTGATCCAAGGCCGCGTCGATGTTCATCTCGCCCTCATAGGCGAAATCGGGCTCGCGCGCGTCCAAAAGCTCGAGCGCCGCCCGCATCCGTCGACCATTCTGGTTGTCCATATTGCCAAACTGGCTTTGTGTGCAAAGCGCGATCTTCGGCGTCAGGCCAAAGCGGCGCACATGCCGCGCGGCCCCGAGGACGGTTTCCATGATCTGTTCCGGCGTCGGCTCCGGGTGGACATGGGTGTCTGCGATGAAGAGTGGCCCATCCTCAAGGATCATCAGGCTCAGCGCCCCCACCGGATGCAAGCCGCCCCGCGCCAGCACTTGCCGCACATAGCCCAGATGCCAGAGATATTGCCCGAATGTGCCGCAGATCAGACTGTCTGCCTCACCGCGATGCACCATGACCGCTCCGATTGCGGTTGTGTTGGTCCGCATCACGGCGCGGGCAGTGTCGGCCGTCACGCCGCGCCGTGCCATCAACTCGTGATAGGTGCCCCAGTAATCGCGGTAACGCGGGTCGTTTTCCGGGTTCACCAGATGGAAATCCCGCCCTGGACGGATCGGCAATCCGGCCCGCTCACAGCGCGTCTCCACCACGTCGGGACGGCCAATCAGGATTGGCAGATCGTTGGTCTCCTCAAGCATCGCATTGGCGGCCCGCAGTACGCGTTCATCCTCACCCTCGGCAAAGACGATCTTGCGCGCGGCCAGACGGCTGGCCTCAAACACCGGGCGCATCAGAAGGGCCGAGCGGAACACCGACCCGTCCAGCGTTTGCTTATAGGCCGCGATATCGGGAATCGGGCGTGTCGCCACACCCGACTCCATCGCCGCCTTGGCCACAGCAGAAGCCACAACCCCCATCAGACGCGGATCAAAGGGCTTCGGGATCAGGTAATCCGCCCCGAACGACAGCTTTTCGCCGGAATAAGCTGCCGCCGCCTCGGCGCTGGTCGTGGCACGGGCGAGGGCGGCGATGCCTTCGATGCAGGCGATCTTCATCGCCTCGTTGATCGTCGTTGCCCCCACATCCAGCGCTCCCCGGAAGATGAAGGGAA
>JAIYDR010000238.1 GCA_027487395.1 Rhodobacter sp.
CTGCCGCGACGCGCCTGCTGCCCGTGATTGCTGAGGTCCGCCGCGCGCTGTCAGCGCAACCGGGGTGCCTTTTGTCGCGGATGTCGGGCAGTGGGGCGACGTGCTTTGGCCTTTTCGCCGATCCGCTCAGCGCCAACGCAGCGGCCCGCGCTATAGGTGCGGCACAGCCTGCTTGGTGGGTTGCAGATGCGCCTGTTTTCGCGGGCTAAATCTCGCACCGGAGCCAAATGCTGAGGACGCCATGGCTGCGCAAACCCATGGACAGCGGGGTGTGAACCCACGGGCCTTTGGCACAGAAAGCAACCTCAGTTGATCCGCGCCACGACGTAATCCGCCAAATCTGCCAGCATGTCGCGTAGATCATGCGAGGGCAGGGTGGTTAGCGCCGCCTTGGCTTGGGCCACCCAATCCAGCGCCTCAAGCCGCGATGCCTCCATGGTGCCATGCCTTTGCATCAAGGCGATGGCATGGGCCAAATCGCCATCCTGCTGGTCGCCCTTTTCGATCACGCGCGTCCAACAGGCGCGCTCTTCGGCATCCGCCTTGGCCACGGCCTTGATCACCGGCAGGGTCAGCTTGCGCTCGCGGAAATCGTCGCCGGTGTTCTTGCCGATCACCGCATCCGATCCACCGTAATCCAGAAGGTCATCGACGATCTGGAACGCCACGCCCAAGGCATCGCCAAAGGTCCACAGGGCGCGCACCTGATCTTCCGGCACGGCGGCGATCACGGCCCCCACCTCGGTTGCCGCGGAAAACAGCGCGGCGGTCTTGCCGCGCACGACTTTCAGATAAATCTCTTCGGTCGTCCGCAAATCCTGTGCGGCGGTCAGTTGCAGCACTTCGCCTTCCGCAATCACCGCACTGGCATTGGCCAGAATATCCATCACCCGCAGCGACCCGGTTTCCACCATCAACTGGAAACTGCGGGCAAAGAGGTAATCCCCCACCAGAACCGAGGATTTGTTGTCCCACAGCAAGTTCGCCGTCGGACGTCCCCGGCGGCGCAGGCTTTCGTCCACCACATCATCGTGCAGCAGTGTGGCGGTGTGGATGAATTCCACCGTCGCGGCCAGCTTCACATGATTGTCACCCTGATAGCCGCACATCCGCGCGGCGGCGAGCGTTAGCAGCGGGCGCAGGCGCTTTCCGCCCGCCTCGATCAGATGCGCGGTCACTTCGGGAATGCGCGGCGCGTGTTCGCTGGCCATCCGCAGCCGAATCAGCGCATTCACCGCCGTCATGTCATCGGCCAGCCAATCGGCCAGACGTTCTTGCGGTTTGCGTGCGGCTTCGTCCAGACCCATGCGCGTCACCTTCGCCTTCCTCTCGACAGCCGGGGCCTTCACCCCTTAAGTCTTTTTCCATGAAAGAGCTTTTGCGCAGCACTGACCCGACGATCATCGCCTTTGCTTCGGCACTTCTTGAGGGCGAGGGTATAGAGGTATTCGATCTGGACGTCCACACGAGCATCCTCGAAGGGTCCTTGGGCATCTTGCCGCGGCGACTGATGGTGCGCGATGCCGACCACTTCCTTGCCAGCGTCGTAATCCGGGACAATGGCATCCCGACGGGGCGTTAGAACGGGGGCGTTGGGCGTGGAGCGTTTTGTCGACACGGACTTGAGCGATGACAAGTTCCTGATGGGCCGCTTGCGCCTGTTGCAGCCGATGCGCGGCTATCGCGCGGCGACCGATCCGGTGCTGCTCGCCGCCGCTTGCCCGGCGGTGACGGGGCAGCGGGTGCTGGATTTGGGCTGTGGGGCAGGGGCGGCCAGCCTGTGCCTTGGCGTGCGGGTGCCGGCGTTGGCGCTGGCGGGGTTGGAGGTGCAGCCCGCCTATGCCGATCTGGCCCGCCGCAACGCCGACCGCAATGGGCAAGCGATGGAGGTGCATGAGGGCGACCTGACCACCATGCCTGCGCCTTTGCGCCGGGGGTTTGACCATGTGATCGCCAACCCGCCCTATTACCCAGGCGGAGGCACGCCCTCGCCTGTCACCGTCCGGGATCGCGCGCTGCGGGTTGACACCCCTATCGCCGCTTGGGTGGCCGCAGCAGCGGCGCGGCTGGATCCCGGCGGCTGGCTGACCATGATCTTCGCCACGCCCTGCTTGCCCGAGGCACTTTCTGCGCTGCCGCCCAAGATGGGCTCGGCCCTTGTGCTGCCGCTTGCGCCGCGTCAGGGGCGCGAAGCACCACGCGTTATCCTGCGCGCGCGCAAAGGAGGGCGGTCGCCGTTCCGCCTGTTGGCCGCCTTTGTCCTCCATGACGGTGCTGCTCATGACGGGGACCGCGAAAGCTATACGCCTGCTGCCAATGCGGTGTTGCGCGATGGCGCTGATCTTTCGGCCGCGTTTGGCTGATCGTTAAACCTGTCCTAAAGTCTGCACGACAATTTCGTGACACGACTCATATTCTGTGGTGCACTGGTCGAACGGACAGCAACCACAGGAGGATTAAAATGACGGTCGCTTCGCATCTGCAGGAACTGCGTCGCAAGCACGAACACCTCTCTACACAGGTTGAGAAGGAGCAGCGCAGTCCCGCCGCGGATGCTCTGAAGATTGCCGAACTGAAAAAGCAAAAGCTGAAGCTCAAGGAAGAGATGGGTCGGTTGATGCAATAAGCATCAGGTCTTTGCGCTGGCCCGTGCCGCCAGCGCCGCCCCCCCCGCGATCAGGACCGCCGCGATCAGCAGCGTCCAGCTTGGTGCCGTGAACCCTGCGAGGACCAGCGCCAGAGTTGATAAAAGCGGGGCAGCATAGGAGGCGACGCCCAGCAACTGGATGTCGCCTTTTTTCATGCCGATATCCCAAGTGAAAAAGGCCGCGCCGACCGGCCCGATGCCCAAGGCGATGACAGCCAGCCAACCGCTTGTGCCCTCTGGCCAGACGGTCTGCTCCAGCGCCAGATGGGCGGGCAGGGACAAGAGCGCGGTGCCAAGGCAATAGATCGTCACACTTTCCGTCGGCACATCGCCCAAACGGCGCGACAGCACCGAATAGGCGGCCCAGGTGACGGCGCACAGGAAACCGAGCCCTAGCCCGGTCAGGTTCACCGCCCCGCCAGCGCCGCGGTTCAACACGATCAGCGCCGCGCCCGCAAAGGCGACCAGTGCGCCGATGATATGGGCAGGGCGGATCGTCTCACCCGGTAGGAGGCCGGAAAAGAGCACGATGAACAGCGGCCAGAGATAGGCCATCAAGCCGGTTTCCGCACTCGGGGCCACGCGAAAGGCGGTGAAATACAGCGCGTGATAGCCAAAGAGGCCAAGGATGCCAAAGGCATAGACCCGCCAAGATATCCCCTTAAGCCGCGAAAGCCCGTTCCGCAGCGTCCAGATCAGGCCGAGCGTGCCGCCGATGCCGAAGGTCAGAACGTTGAGCAGGAAGGGCGGCACGGGCGCAGAGCCGATGGTGAACAGCGCGAGCAGCGCCCACATCAGGATGGCGGTAAAGCCGATGGCGGTGGCGTGTTGGCGTGTCATGGCGCTTCCTGCAAGGTCGGGTGCAGGTGTAGCGAAGGTGGTGAAAAAGGGAAGGGACCAGAGGACCGACGCGACAACGCGCCAGTGGCGCGGTTCGCCGGTCCGATTGCGGCTGCGGCAACGCAGTCGCAAGGGGTTGTCCGCAGTCCCAAGGTGTCAGGCACGGGGCACGACCGCCCGGCGGGTGCGATTTATCGCGCCCGCCCCCCGCAGGGCGGGCGCGGCCCGAGCGTGAGGCGCACGGGCGGGCTTGATGAACCGTGGTGATCCGCGCGGGTCACTTGCCCCGCGCGACTGTGCTGGCCAAGGTTCTTCGGCCTATCACACGAAGAACTGCCCGCCGTTCGCGCTGATGGTGGCGCCGGTGATGAAACCTGCATCCTCGGCCGCCAAGAACACCACGCAGCGCGCGATTTCTTCGGGTTCGCCCAGACGGCCAACTGGGATTTGCGGGATTATGCGCTCGTTCAGCACTTTTTCATCAATCGCGCGGACCATTTCCGTGCCGATATAGCCCGGGCAGATCGCGTTGACGGTGATGCCCGCCCGCGCGCCTTCTTGTGCAAGCGCCTTGGTAAAGCCCAGATCGCCCGACTTGGCGGCGGAATAGTTGGCTTGCCCGGCCTGACCCTTTTGCCCATTGATCGACGAGATGTTGATCACGCGGCCAAACTTGCGGTCCCGCATGCCCGACCACAGCGGATGGGTCATGTTGAACAAGCCCGTAAGATTGGTGTCGATGACTTCTTTCCACTGGCCGGGGGTCATCTTGTGGAACATGGCGTCACGGGTGATGCCCGCATTGTTCACCAGCACATCGACCGGTCCAAGATCAGCCTCAACCTGCTTGATGCCCGCGGCGCAGGCATCGTAATCGGCCACGGACCATTTGTAAGTCGGGATGCCGGTCGATGCGGTGAAAGCCGCTGCGGCTTCGTCATTGCCCGCGTAGTTTGCTGCGACGGTGTAGCCCGCCGCTTTCAACGCGACCGAGATCGCCGCCCCGATGCCGCGCGATCCGCCGGTCACCAATGCCACTCTTGCCATGGATCATCCTCCTAGATGTCTTTCTCAGTATCTTTGAAATGGTGTTACTCAAATGAACGTAGGCGCGCAACATTATTGCGCGCCCATTTTGCATTTGCAGCAATTCGCCGCAGCGTCATCGCGCAGAGTGACGATCAGCCGCGCTCAAGGCACATGGCGACGCCCATGCCGCCACCGATGCAGAGCGTGGCCAGACCTTTGCTCACATCGCGGCGGGCCATTTCAAACAGCAGCGTGTTCAGGATGCGCGCGCCCGAGGCCCCGATAGGGTGGCCGATGGCAATCGCGCCGCCGTTGACGTTCACGATGGCCGGGTCCCAGCCCATGTCCTTGTTCACGGCGCAGGCTTGGGCGGCGAAAGCCTCATTCGCCTCAACCAGACCCAGATCGCCGACCGACCAACCGGCCTTGGCTAAGGCTTTGCGGCTGGCGTGGATCGGGCCGACGCCCATGATCGACGGGTCCAAACCGGCAGTGGCATAAGAGGCGATACGCGCAAGAACGGTCAGGCCGCGCTTGGCTGCTTCTTCTTCTGACATCAGCACAACCGCTGCCGCGCCATCATTCAGACCCGAGGCATTGCCTGCAGTGACAGAGCCATCCTTGGTGAAGGCGGGGCGCAGTTTGGCCATGCTGTCCAAGGTCGCGCCGTGGCGGATGTATTCGTCGGCATCGACGGTGGTGTCACCCTTGCGGGTCTTGATCACGAAGGGGATGATCTCATCCTTGAACTTGCCAGCCTTTTGCGCGGCTTCGGCCTTGTTCTGGCTGGCCAGCGCGAATTCGTCCTGCTGATCGCGCGAGATTTGCCACTGGTTGGCGACGTTCTCGGCGGTTTGGCCCATGTGATAGCCATTGAAGGCATCCCACAACCCGTCGCGAATCATCGAGTCGATGAAATTCAGATCACCCATTTTTTGTCCGGCGCGCAGATGCGCGACATGGGGGGACAGCGACATGTTTTCCTGACCACCTGCGACGATGATCTTGGCATCCCCCAGTTGCACATGCTGTGCGCCCAAGGCCACCGCGCGCAGACCCGAGCCGCAGACCTGATTGAGTGACCAAGCGCTGGCCTCTTTCGCCAGACCAGCGCGGATATGCGCCTGACGGGCGGGGTTTTGGCCCTGACCGGCGGTCAGCACTTGGCCGAGGATGGTTTCCTCGACCTCTGCCTTGTCGATGCCTGCGCGGGCCACGACCGCTTCGATCACCGCGGCGCCCAGTTCATGCGCAGGGGTGGCCGCGAACGACCCGTTGAAGCTGCCCACGGCGGTCCGCGCCGCCGCGACGATTACGACATTGGTCATGGCTGGTCCTTTTTCTATGCCGGTTTCCGGCATGCCTAAAATTCATGCCGCCTTGCAGCATGACTAGGCGTGCGTCAAATCAAAAGCAACATTCTTGCGCGCCCAGATTGACGCAGGGGAAGATCGGATTTTCCAAATCATGCCGGTTGTAACCGCGAGGGGCTGAGTGGGGATTTGCCCCGTGCCGCCTGCTGCTCTGGTCGGTGCCCCGGCAGCGACAGGTTTGGCGCGCCGAAGTGATAGCCTTGCAGACAATCGAGGCCCAGCGCGCGCAGCCAAGCGGCCTCTGCCGCAGTCTCAACCCCTTGGGCGATGGTGACCATGTCGAATTGCCGCCCCACGGCCATCAGGGCGGCCATCAGCACCTGATTGTCCGGGTTCTTTTCGATACCACGGGTGAACTGCGCGTCGATCTTTAGGATATCAAAGGTCAATTCGCGCAGGTAGCGCAGCGCGCACATGCCGCCGCCAAAACCGTCAAGAGCAAAGCTGATGCCGTGGCGGCGCATTTCGGCCATGAAGGCGGCCACCACTTCGGGCATTTGCATGGCAGAGGATTCGGCGATTTCAAAAATCAGCCGTTGTCCCAAATGCTCGCGCCCTGTCAGCCCCCTGCGCAAAATGCGCGTCCAGCGTGGATAGCCCATTGATCGCGCTGAAAGATTGACTGACAGCCGCAGGTCTGGGTCCTGCGCCAACGAATCCAGCCCGATCGCCAAGGCGACGCAGTCAATCTCACGGCCGGTGTCGCGCTCTTCCACCGCAGTTACGAACTCGCGCGCTGGAATCACCCGTCCGGTCGGGTCCAGCACCCGTACCAACCCTTCGAAAAAGCCGGTGCGCGACGGATCTCCCGCCACCACCACCGGCTGATAGGCCAGCCGGAGGCGGCGCGCGGCCACCGCTTCGGCCACCATGGCCGGAACATCCTGATCGCGCAATGCCAAGGCGACGCCCAACGCGGTGTCTTCGCCGATGCCCGGCCTAGATTGATCTTGCCTGTGTCGATGATCTGTTGCTTCCATGACTTACCCCCATGTTCGACCCACGCTCGACAGCATGCCGCCGCAGGGTTTAAGACGAGGTAAAAAGGGGAATGGGGATTGGGCATGGACGGACAACGTTGCCCATGGTGCGGGACCGATCCGCTGTATGTGGCCTATCATGACACGGAATGGGGCGTGCCAGAGTTTGACAGCCGCGCCTTGTGGGAAAAGCTGATCCTTGACGGATTTCAAGCGGGGCTAAGCTGGATCACGATCCTGCGCAAACGCGACAGCTTTCGTGCGGCCTTTGCCGGGTTTGAGCCTGAGGTGATCGCAGGCTGGGGAGAGGCTGAGGTGTCGCGCCTGCTCGCCGATCCGGGGATCATCCGCCATCGCGGCAAGATTGAAGGCACGATCAAATCCGCCCGCGCCTATCTGAAGGTGCAAGACGGTGAGGGGTTTTCGGATTACTTCTGGAAGCATCTGGACGGCGTGCCGCAGGACAACGCGCCTTTGGTTCCCGCCCATGTCCCGACGCAGACGCCGCTGTCTGTGGCGCTGTCGAAGCAGTTGAAAAAGGATGGCTTTACCTTTTGCGGGCCGACGATTGTTTACGCCTTCATGCAGGCGACGGGGATGGTGAATGACCATTTGCTAGGATGCCCGGCGCGACGGGGGTGAGCGAAACAACGCCACAGTCGCGCGGGGCTAGTGGCCCGCGCGTATCGCAACAGGACCACCATGCCCGCCCTGCGGGGGGCGGGCGCGCAAAGGACGCACCCGCCGGGCGGTCACGCCCCGCGCCTGATGCGTCAAGTCGGTTTAAACCCCCTTGCGGCTGCGTTGCCGCAGCCGCAATCGGACCGGCGAACCGCGCCACTGGCGCGTTGTCGCGTCGGTCCTCTGGTCGCACCTACCCCCTTGGCGCGGCCGCCCGTGACAGCCGGTCGTTGATCGCGCGGCCAAGGCCCATCATCGGGATCGGGGCGAAGGCGATGGTGCCGCCCTCGCCTGCCAAAGCATCGGCCTCGCGTAGGATGTGGAACAGGCGGGCGGCGGCCTCTATCTCATCCCCGGTTTCAGAAAGCGACAGCGTCGCACCGGGACAGGGGCCGAAACCGACCCAAACCTCTCTGGCCAAAGGTGCCGCAACGTTCAGACACACCCGTGCACCGGGGGCATAGTGGCTGGCCAGTTGGCCCGGGGCGCTGGGCTTTGCCGCATCGCCGCCACTTGGCAAAACCATGCCCAAGGACGCCTCCAACGCCTCAAGGGCTACACCGCCGGGGCGGAGCAACGTGGGGTGGCCATCAAGGCCAAGGATGGTCGATTCGACTCCCACCTTGCAGGCGCCACCGTCCAACACGGCCTCAATCCGGCCCGACAGCCCCTCAAGCACATGCGCGGCACGGGTGGGCGATACCTTGCCCGAGGGATTGGCCGAGGGCGCGGCCAAAGGCCCGTCAAACGCCGCCAACAGCGCCCGCGCCACCGGATGCGCGGGCACCCGGATCGCCACCGTGGGCAATTCCGCCGTAACCAAGGCCGACAGCCCTGCATCGGCGCGCAGGGGCAGCACCAGCGTTAAAGGACCGGGCCAGAATTGCGCCGCCAAATCCTCGGCGCGGGCGTCAAACACCGCATAGCGCCGCGCGGTTTCCAAATCCGGGACATGCACGATCAAGGGGTTGAACCGGGGCCGCGCCTTGGCCTGAAAAATGCGCGCCACGGCATGATCATCGCGGGCATCGCCGCCAAGGCCATAGACCGTCTCTGTCGGGAATGCGACAAGCCCGCCCGCGCGCAGGATATCTGCGGCGCGGATGATGCCCTGGGGTTTCGGCAGCAGGCTTTCGGTCGCGATCATGGTGACGCAGCGTTTGGGGTTGAGCCGGATGTGACTTGAGGTATCGCTTAGGGCCATAGCGTGTGACCCTCCCTTTGCCAAGCAACCCTGTTTTTCCGACTGAGTCTGACCAAAGGACCGACCGATGCCCTATCATGCCCCCGTCAATGACCTGCGCTTCATTCTGGATCATGTCGCGGGGTTTGATCGGGTCGCCGCCACCGAGCGTTTCGCTGATGCCACCCCCGACACTGTCACCGCCATCCTGACCGAGGCGGGGCGCTTTGCCGAAGGTGTCATGGCCCCGCTGAACCGGGCCGGGGACAAGAATCCTGCGCTGCTGGAAAATGGCGTCGTCCGCACCACACCCGGCTTTGCCGAGGCCTACCGGGCGTTGGCCGATGGCGGTTGGATCGGTCTTGCCGCCGATCCGGCACAGGGCGGTATGGGCCTGCCGCAGACCTTGGCCACTTGCGTGACGGATATGTTCTCTGGGGCCAATCTGGCGCTGCAATTGAACCCCTTGCTGTCGATCGGGCAGATTGAGGCGCTGGAGCATCATGCCTCAGACGCGCTGAAGGCGCTGTATCTGCGCAAGCTGATTTCTGGCGAATGGCAGGGGACGATGAACCTGACCGAACCGCAGGCGGGCAGCGATCTGGGGGCGCTGACCACCCGCGCTGAGCCGTTGGCCGACGGCAGCTACGCGGTGAGCGGGCAAAAGATCTATATCACATGGGGCGATGCAGATTTCGCGCGCAACATCTGTCATCTGGTGCTGGCGCGTCTGCCGGATGCGCCCAAGGGCTCGGCCGGGATCAGCCTGTTCTTGGTGCCGAAATTCCTGCCCGATGCGCTGGGCAACCCAGGCCCACGCAACAGCCTGTCCGTTGTGTCACTGGAGCATAAACTGGGCCTGCACGGCAGTCCGACTTGCGTGATGCAGTATGATGCCGCCAAGGGTTGGCTGGTGGGTGAGGCGAACCGTGGCCTTGCCGCCATGTTCACCATGATGAACAACGCCCGTCTCGGCGTGGCAATGCAGGGTGTCGGCGTGGCCGAGGCCGCACTGCAACAGGCGGTGGATTACGCGCTGAATCGCCGTCAGGGCCGCACGCTGGTGGAGGGCGCGGGCACGATCATCGATCACGCCGATGTGCGCCGGATGCTGGCCACCATGCGGGCCGAGGTGTTCTCTGCCCGCGCCATCGGCCTGTCCTGCGCGGTCGCCATCGACATGGCTCATGCCACTGGATCGGCAGAGTGGGCGGCACGGGCGGCGCTGCTGACCCCCATCGCAAAGGCCTATGGCACAGATGTCGGCATGGCCGTCACCCAACAGGCTGTGCAGGTGCATGGGGGCATGGGGTTCATCGAAGATACCGGTGTGGCGCAATTCAGCCGCGATGTGCGCATCACCGCGATTTACGAAGGCACCAATGGCATTCAGGCGATGGACCTTGTCGGTCGCAAGATGCAGGATGGCGGTGAAGCCGCGCTGCGCCTGATCGACGAGGTGCAAGCCGGGGCCGAAGCCGCCCGCACCGTGCTTCCCGATCTGGCAGGTGATGTCTGGTCGGCGGCAGAGGCGCTGCGCGACGCCACCGATGCGATGGTCAAGTCTGACATGAACGACCGTTTCGCCGGGGCTGTGCCATACCTGCGTGCCTTTGCGCTGGTGCTGGGGGGGCATTTCCACCTGCGCGCCGCGCTGGCCGGGGGGGGCAAACGCGCTGCCCTTGCCCATGTGGCGATCAAGCGGATCCTTCCCGCCTATGCCGCCGCTTTGGCCGAGGCGCTGGACGGCGCCGACAGCCTTTATGCCCTTTCGCCCGAGGATTTGGCAGCGTAGACCCGCCTGCATGGACGGTATCCGACACCCCTTCGACATTCCGCCCGCCGAGGGTGCCGCGACCGAGGTTGCGCCGGGCGTGCTCTGGCTGCGCCTGCCCTTGCCGATGGCGCTGGACCATGTGAACGTCTTCGCGTTGGACGATGGCGATGGCTGGACGCTTGTGGACACCGGTATGGACACAGGGCGCAGCCGCGCGGCGTGGCAGACCGCGCTGGATGGTCCGCTGGCGGGCAAACCCGTGAGCCGGGTGATCGTCACGCATTACCACCCCGATCATATCGGTCTGGCAGGCTGGTTTCAGGCGCAGGGGGCAGAACTGCTGACCACCCGCACCAGTTGGATCACGGCGCGGATGCTGGTCTTGGACCGGCAAAGCGAACATCCGCATGAAGCGATTCAGTTTTTCCGTCGCGCCGGGGTGTTGGGTGGTGCGTTGGCGGCAAAGGCGGCGGAAAAGCCCTTCAACTTTGCCGATGTCGTCTCACCTTTGCCGTTGGGCTTCACACGCCTGTCCGAAGGTGACACAGTCACAGCGGCGGGGCGGCGCTGGTTGGTCCGCTTTGGTCACGGCCATGCGCCGGATCATGCGACACTGTGGAGCATGGATGACCACCTGATCCTTGGCGGTGATCAGTTGCTGCCGGGGATTTCGGCCAATCTGGCGGTCTATCCGACCGAGCCTGCCGCCGATCCCGTGACAGAATGGATGGACAGCGCCCGCGCGTTCCAGCCCCACGCACGGGAAGATCACCTCGTCCTTCCGGGTCACAAATTGCCCTTCACCGGCCTGCCGCTGCGGCTGGTGCAGATGATCGACAACCACGTCGGCGCGCTGGACCGGTTGGTGGTGCATTTGGCCACCCCGCGCACGGCGGTTGAGTGCTTCCTGCCGCTGTTCAAGCGCGAGATTGGCCCGACAGAATTTGGCTTTGCGCTGGTGGAATCGGTGGCGCATCTGAATTGCCTGTTGCGGCAACGGCGGGTGTCGCGGTCGCTCTCAGGCGACGGCGCGTGGCTGTGGCATGCGGCAGAGTGATGCAATGACCCTTTTCCCACCCCAATCTTACGCCAGGGCTTGCGTGGCAAGACGTGACAGCGCGTCGTGAATCGGGTAAAGCGCGGCCAAACGCTGATCACGAAAGGAACGCGACATGGCCGAACATAAGCATGGCAGCATGGACACCTCCACGCAGGAGAAGACTTTCAACGGCTTCATCTCGATGACGAAATGGTCCGTTGTGGTGATCTTTGCGATTTTGATCTTCCTTGCTCTCAGCGGCACCTGATCTGATGCGAGCCGGCGCTGCTTTTGGACGCCGGTTTCCCATCGCCGCGCTTTAAGGGTTTCCCGTTCATGTTCCGCATTCTTTCGATGCTTATTCTTGCCGTCAGCTTGGCGGCCTGTGTCGGGGGTGCCGAACCGAAATGGGCACCCGACGCGGATGTCACGGCCGCGCGCTTTGTGGCCGAAGGGCCGCCCTCGATCACGCTTTACACGGTGATCAACAACCGGTCGCAAGCGGGGGCACATTCGGGCCTGCTGATCAATGCGTCTGAGCGGATCTTGTTTGACCCGGCGGGGACATGGCATCATCCGCGGATCCCGGAACGCAATGACGTGCATTTTGGTATCACCGACAAGATCAAGAATTTCTACATAGACTACCACGCGCGTGAGACGTTCCGCGTCGTGGAACAGACGCTCATTGTTTCGCCGCAGGTTGCTGAAATTGCGGCAACGCGGGCCAAGGCTTATGGCGCGGTGCCCAAAGCGCAATGCGCGCGCTCTGTCAGCTCGATCCTGTCGGGGGTGCCTGGGTTTGAAAGCATCAACTCAACATGGTTCCCAAAGGCGCTGATGGATGAGTTTGGGCAACTGCCGGGTGTGACAGGTCGGATCATCCGCGATGAGGATGCTGACAAGAACCATGGTGTCTTGTTGATACAGGCGGCAAATGCGCCAAACTGATGCGCTTTAGCCCATAAGCGCCAAACAGGCGTATAGCGTCACCGCTCCGCCGAGGATCGCACCCAGCACGCTGCGGGTGATGACCCCGACCAAAAGTGTCATCCCTGCTGCCGCCAGTCGGGCCGGGTCGGGATGGCCACCCGTGGCTGCGGGCCAGAGCACACCGGGCGCGACCAGTCCGGGCAGCACCGCCACGGCGGTATAGCGCAACGCGCGGGTCAGCCATGCGGGCAAGGGGCGGTTGCCCAGCATCCCCAGAAAGGAAAACCGGATCAGATAGGTGCCCACTGCCAATAGCGGCATCACCGTCCAGAGTTGGCCTTTGTCAACCATGGTGACGCCCCTGTTCCAGCCGCCAATCCAGGACGGCCCCTGCCGCCATCGCGCATGCGGCAGCGCCCAGAACCCCGGTCCCCCACGGCAGACCCGCCAGCAGCAACGACATCAGGATCGACACTCCGGCGGCCAAGATATGCGGCAGGCTGCGCAGCAAGGGGGCCACCATCGCCAGAAAGGTGATCGGCAGCGCGAAATCCAAGGCATACTCCGGCGGGATTGCCCGACCCGCCAAGGCCCCACCCAACGAGGCCACATACCAGACCGGCGCAACGGGCAAGAGCGCGCCGAAAAAGAATGCCACCTTGGCCATGATCGGCAGATCGGGATTGCGCTCATATTCGATCGACGACACGGCGAAACTTTGATCCACCAGAAAATAGGCCATCAGCGCCCGCCATCCCAAAGGCGCGCGTCCCAGATGCGGCGCAAGCGCCACGGAATACATCACCATCCGCAGGTTCACCGCCAAGGCCGTCGCCAGCACGATCAGCGTCGGCGCATTGTCCTGCATCAGTTGCAGTGCGGCGAATTGCGACGCCCCGGCAAAGACCGTCACCGAAAACATCATGGTTTCCAGAACGTTCAACCCGGCCTCGGTCGCCACGACGCCAAAGAGCATCGCAAAGGGGATCACGACGATGGTGAAGGGCAGGGAATGGCGTGCCCCGCGCCAGAATGCGGCGGATGTCTCGGTCATGCTGGGCTGTCTTTCCGCTGCGCGGCGTGTCTTTACCTGCCGCCTTGATGGCCTTAGGCAAAGGGAAGGGCAAGACAGGAGACACCACAGGTGCGGATTTTCGGTGTGATCCTCGCCGGGGGCGCGGGGCGGCGGATGGGCGGGGTGGACAAAGCCACGCTGCGCCTTGCCGGACGCAGCCTTGTCGCCCATGCCGTGGACCGCCTTGAACCACAGGTGGAGCGTTTGGCGATCAGCGCCAATGGCGATCCGGCGCGTCTGTCGGCGCTGGGCTTGCCGGTGCTTGCGGATGCGCAATCGCAAGGGCCGCTGTCTGGGGTGCTGGCCGCGTTGGATTGGGCCGCACCGTTCGGGGCGACGGCGGTGGTGACAGCGGCGGTGGATACGCCGTTCTTTCCCGGTGATCTGGTGCCACGGTTGATCATGGCCTCGGACCCCTCCGGCATTGCGCTGGCGCGGTCCGGCGGGAATGACCATCCGACCTTTGGCCTTTGGCCTGTGACGCTGCGCGACGAGCTGCGCGTCTTTCTGGACAGCGGGGTTAAGGCCTCCGTCCGAGCTTTTGCCGATGCGCGCGGCGCGGCGCGGGCGGATTTCCCGGATGACGGATCGTTCCTGAACCTGAACACTCCCGAGGACCTGTCCCGCGCGGAAGCCCTGATCCGGGGTGCGGCATGAGGGTATACGGCGTCATCGGCTGGAAAAACTCGGGCAAGACCGGGTTGATGGAACGTCTGGTGGCCGAGATCACGGGGCGGGGATTTTCCGTCTCGACCGTCAAACATGTCCATCACGATGTGGACCTTGATCACCCCGGCAAGGACACCTTTCGCCATCGTGCGGCGGGCGCGGTTGAGGTGGTTTTGGCATCCGCCCACCGCTATGCCATCTTGCACGAACATCGCGGGCCAGAGCCTGACTTGACGGCGGTTCTCTCGCGCCTGTCGCCTGTCGATCTGGTGCTGGTCGAAGGTTACAAGCGCGACAGCCACCCCAAGCTAGAGGTCTGGCGTCGGGAAACCGGTCATCAGATGATCCAACCGGGTGACCCTTTGGTCCGCGCCGTGGCGACTGATGCGGATGTGGGGGGGCTGCCCGTCCCAGTGCTGGATTTGAACGACACCGCAGCGGTCGCGGATTTTGTGCTGGCTGAGCTTGGATTGCCGGTAGGTGATACGGGTCTTGACACTGTGGCGGTGGTAGATTGGTCCTCCTCTGCCTCACCCTCACCTGCCAAACCTTCGGCCGATGCGATTTGGATTGGGGTCGCTTCGGCCTCAGGCGAAACCACCAGCTACCACCGCACCCGTGCCGATGCTGAAACCGCTTTGCGCGCGCTGATTGACACCGAACGCGCGGCAGGGCGACGTCTGCTGATCGGCTTTGATTTCCCGATGGGCTATCCCGCCGGTTTCGCGGCCCGCTTGACAGGCACGCCCCATGCCCGCGCGGTTTGGCACTGGCTGGCGGGGCGGATCACCGATGGGCCAGACAATGCCAACAACCGCTTTGCCGTGGCCGATGCGATCAACGCCAGTTTCGGCAGCGGGCCGTTCTGGGGGCGACCCAACAGCCTGCCCTTGCCGCACCTGAGTGAAACCAAGACGGTGGATTACGCCCGTCTTGGCCTGCACGAACGCCGCTTGATCGATCAAGCCATCCCCAAAGCGCAACCGGTGTGGAAACTCTACACCACGGGGTCGGTGGGCGGGCAGGCGCTCATGGGTTTGCCGATGATTCACCGTCTGTCCAACCTTCCCGGCGTGGCGGTTTGGCCTTTTGACGCCCCAGACGCGCCGGTGGTGCTGGCCGAGGTTTACCCGTCGCTTCTTGGGGGCCGTGTGACCGCCGAAGGCGGGATCAAGGATCAAGCACAGGTGCGACTGCTTGCCCGTGCCCTGTGGCGACTGTCGACGGCGGGGAAACTCCCTGCGCTGTTTGCCACCCCGCAAGCGCCAGTTACAACCGAGGAAGGCTGGGTTCTGGGCGCGGGGTTTGACACCCTGCTGGACGAGGCCGCTGGATGACTGCCGCCTTTACCCTGAACCACGGTCTGCCTGCCGATATGCGCGATCAGGCGGTGGCTTTGTATTGGCAGGCGTTTGGCCCCAAACTGGGCCGCGTTATGGGGCCCGAGGATAAGGCGCTGCGCTATCTCTCACGCGTCATGCGGTTGGAAAACGGCATCGGCGCGCTGGACGGGCAGGGGCGCTTGCTGGGGTTGGCGGGCTTTAAGACCGATCAGGGCAGCTTTGCCGGCGGCACGATGGCGGACCTGGCCGAGGTTTATGGCCAAACCGGCAGCCTGTGGCGCGGCATGCTGTTGCGGACGCTGAGCGATGAGAGCGATCCCGAGATGTTCTTGCTAGATGGTCTGTGCGTCGCGGATGGCGCGCGCGGGCAGGGGGTCGGCACGGCGCTGGTGAATGCCATCTGCGATGAGGCGCGCCGCCGGGGCTATCACGCCGTGCGGTTGGATGTCATCGAAGGCAATGACCGCGCCCGCGCCCTGTATGAACGCGCGGGCTTTTTGCTGGACCGCACCGCCCGCATCGGGGCGCTGCGCCATGTGTTCGGCTTTGCCGCCGCGCATGTGATGGTGCGGCGGCTGTAGTGGCTCAACCCGGAACCGCCAAACCACGCTGGACGGCGGGACGGGCGAGGAAGCGTTCCAGATAGCCCGGGACGTTTTGCAGCTCGGCATAGCCCACCAGATCGCCTGCCTTGTAGAAATCGCGCAAGGTGCGCAGCCATGGGGCGATAGCGATATCTGCAATGGAATAGTCGCCCACGATCCAGTCTTTGCCCTGCAATGCGGCATCTAGGACCTTGAGCAGACGCTCTACCTCGGCGCGGTAACGTTCTTTCGGGCGGGGGTCTTCAATGTCTTTCCCGGCGAAGGTGTGGAAGAACCCAAGCTGGCCAAACATCGGCCCAAGCCCCCCCATCTGCCATATCAGCCATTGCAGGGTTTCATAGCGCTTGCCTTCGGGTATCAGTTTGCCGGTTTTCTCCGCCAGCCAGATCAGGATCGCGCCGGATTCAAACAGCGGCAGCGGTGCGCCATCCGGACCGTTCGGGTCAATCAGCGCCGGAATCTTGTTGTTGGGGTTCAGCGAGAGGAACTCGGGCGTCATCTGGTCATTGCTGGCGAAATTGACCTTATGTGCCTCATAGGGCAGGCCCAACTCTTCCAGCGCGATCGAGACTTTGGTGCCATTCGGGGTGCCGAGGGTATAAAGCTGGATCACCTCGGGCCGTGAGGCAGGCCAACGGCGGGTGATGGCAAAGGCGTCAAGCGCAGATTGTGTCATGGCAGGGGTTCCTTGGGGCCGGATCTTTGCGATCGGTCGGCAAATGCGTGATGGTGTCAAACCAGCGCAAGATGCGACCGGACCGCAGCAAAGTCCAGTGCGGCCGTCCCCGGACCATCGGGCATCCTGTGCCGCAGGATCGTTTGGGCCATGACTGGCGACGGGCAATCAAAAAAAGACCCTCTTCCCTAACCCTGCTCGACATCGTCGAAGCGGGTCACGGCAGAGGGCCTTGGCTTTCGTCAACCGGATGGCCGGTTCCGCAGCGGGGAGTGCGCCGAAGAACCGCCGGTTAACGAAGGGCGGTCAGCGCAGGATCGTCGGGTAATCTTCGCGCGACGACCAGTTCTTCGTCAGCAGCGGCAATCCGAACATCGACGAGACCAGCATCCCGCCGCCAATGGCCGAGTTGCCTTTCTTTGGTGTCGACACCAGTTTCATCGGCCAGAACATTTTCGACATATACCCACCACCGCGCATGGCCGAGGTGCGGGGCTTGCTTTGCATAATCGGGTTGCTGCCCAAGATATGCCCATGTGACGACCGGCTGAACGAGTTCGACATCAAAAGCGGGTGGCTCTTCATGACGCTGTTGGCATGGCGGGCATCGGGATATTCGCGCAGATAGACGTCTTCATCTTCCAGACCGACATTCAGCGCCGGGTGTTTGCGCAGAACCTTGATCGCGGCGCGGGCGGTGCCCACCGGGTTGAACGGCGCCTGAACCACCAAAAGCGCCTGACCGCCGGTCATTGCCGCCTGATAGGCCTTGGCCGAGAAGGCCGTGACGCGTGCGGACTTCATCGCGGCCGCAGCGCCGCCACTGACATCGGCGGTGATGATATGGATGATGTCCTCATCCAGCCCATAGCTCAACAAGCTGGCCTTGGCCGCCGCTGCCGCGGAGGAGTCAGAATAAAGCCGCGTGATGATTGTCGTCATTTTGCACCTGTTGTCCTGATGGCCCGAAAGGACCGGTTCACATGTTTTTCAGTCAGCGTGTTCTTCCAGCCGCGAAGGTTTGCGGTGTTCTAGGCTGCGCTCCGTGCGGTTCCGTGCCACCCGAAAGATAGGTAGTTTGGACCGGATCGACATCAATGGGTCTGGATTCAGACTTGCCACGCAGTGGCAGGGCCAAAAGCAGTGCCAGTGCCAAGAGGCCAGCTTCGATCAGGAACACCGATGTATAGGGCGCTGCGGCGGACGCGCCCACGACCTCGGTCGCCACGATCGTATCGCGCACTGCACCCCCAATGGCGATGGCAAGCCCGGCCGATGTTGCCTGCACCGCACCCCAAGCGCCAAGCGACAGACCGATCTGATCGCGCGGCGCCGAGCGCATCGTGGCCGTCAAGGTGCCATGTCCGAACAGCCCGGCACCAAAGCCCGCCATCAGCGTGCCTGCCATCAGCATCGGCACCGACAGCACCGACGATGACCAGACAATCAGCCCAAAGGCCGGTAGCCCCACGGCTGCGCCAAACAACGCCATGTCGATGGGCCGCGTCCCCGCACCCAGCCAACGCGACGCCAGGACAAAGCCGACAAGGCTGCCGCAGGCCAGAAACACGGTCAGCCGCGTTGTGTCGGCAATGCTCATCATCAGGACTTGACCGCCAAACGGTTCCAACAACACGTCTGCCATGCCAAAGCCAGCCGTCCCAAGCCCGATGATCGCCAAAAGCCGGAACATGCCCTTGCGTTCGGTCAGACGGGCCCAGGCTTCGCCAAAGGTGACCTCTGGACCCTTCGGCGCAAGCGCCCGCATCCGGTCGCGTGCCTCTTGCTTCCACATCGCAAAGAAGTTCAGCGCGACAGTGATCACGGCCGAGCCTTGAATGACCTGAATCAGGCGGCCTGGTGTGTAATTCTGCAACAGTGCGCCATAGGTGAAGGCGCTGACGATCATGCCGACCAGCAGCATCACATACATCAGGCCCACGACCTTTGGCTGATCTTCTTCCGGCACCAGATCAGTGGCCAGCGCCAGCCCGATGGTTTGCACGATATGCACGCCCGCGCCGACCAGCAAGAATGCCAGCGCGGCAGAACTGAGCCCAATCCAGCGCGGCGCATCAATCGCTTCGCCGTAACCAGACAGCACCAAAAGCGCGAAGGGCATGATGGCAAAGCCACCAAACTGCAGCATCGTGCCTTTGAAGATATAGGGCAGGCGCCGTAGTCCCAGCGCAGACTTTAGCCGATCAGAGCGAAAGCCGATCAAGGCGCGAAACGGGGCAAATACCAGTGGTAGCGCCAGCATCGCACCAACGAGGGTGGCTGGCACGCGCAATTCCACGATCATCACACGATTCAAGGTGCCGACCATCAAGACAAGCGCCATGCCGACCGTCACTTGAAACAGGGACAGGCGCAGCAAGCGCGAAAGCGGCACCTCATCGGAAGCGGCGTCGGAAAAAGGCAAGAACCGGACCCCGACCCCCGAGATTTTGCGAAGCGCGAAACTCTTGTAGTTGAACATCGGCTGGCCCGCTCATTCTTGGGAATTGAATCATCCCCTCGCGAGAGTTGACGTGTGAGGCCCCCTGGCCGGAGGACAAGGGAGCCTCACACTTTCGCAGACCACCCTGCGTGGAGGGTGGATAAGCTTAGTTCGACGCCATCAGTTCAGGCCGCTTCAAGATCGCAAGGGCCGTCGTGCCATCCGGCATCGTGATCAGGACTTCCTGCCCTGCCGAAGCAGAGTAGGAGACTTTGGCTGCATCCTGCTCGGGCAGGACAAGCGAAGCCGCCGCCATGCCGCCAGCCGACTTGCCGGACAGGAAATCAGCAACCCAGGTCGTGTTGCTGAGAACGGCGACGTGGACGGCGAATGACCCCACGGCGACCGCACTCAGGAACAAAGGCACCCCAACGGTTGGCTTAACGACAAGCCACATTTTTGCGTTGTTCATGATGCGCCCCTCACCCAAGCCACGGTGTGGTAACAGCCACCAAGATATGCGCGATGAGGGCGATGACGCCGAACACGCGCGTACCGTCGATCAGGTAGCTGTGGACTTCTTCTGCTTCTCTCAAGGTCAGGCCAGTCGGCCACACCTTGTCAGGATCGTTGGACATATGAGTTCCTCCGTGCCCTCGTCGTCACTTTCAGACAGGGGCAGAGTGACGACATTGGCTCTGCCCAGTCCAGACAAGCGAACGACTCGCAGCCTGCTTGATGGACCTGTGCCAAGATGTCACTACTGATTTACACTTTCAAGTGTCTATAATGATTGACACTTATTCAAGTTTTGTCGTAGTGAAAAGTGAATTATTCACCCAAATATTCAGTAATAACAATATTTTAAACTGATGGCTCTGAGCCACAAGCTGTGCCTTGCAAAGGTGCATCCCGAAAGATGTGCAAGCAAAGTTGCCGAAATACGACTCCATCTCTCGATTGGCGACGATCGTCCGTTCGGACGGAACACAAAGAGTGTCAACCTTGCTGCTGCGGGAGGCGGTGGCGCGCCGGCGAAGGCCAACCCTGTCGTCGGGCGGCCATCATCGCAGCGCGATCGGGCGCCAGCGTCGTGTTGCGATCACCCATGGCCCCGGCGCCGTCACATAGGCGAAGACGGTGGCCAAGAGACACAGTGCCAAACGGTCAGACCGGAAGGGAGCATCCCAAATCGGTCAGCACTGACCGGAACGCCGTAGTCCCCCGGATCAAGGCTTTGTGTTCCAGATCAACCAGTTGCTCAGGCGACAGCCGCGATTGGTCCAGTACAAGATAGCCCGGATCAAAGGGCGGATCGGCAAAAGCGAAGGCCCCTTGGCCCAGCGTCACACCCGCCAAAGGCGCGCGGCTTTCACGGATCGGTGCACTGTAGGCCCAGACGTTTTCAAACGTGATCCGTCTCAGCCCCTGATCCAGAAGGCGCTTGGTCAGTCGCGTCAGGGGCAGGACCCCATCACCAACGGCCACGCCAACCACCCTGAGCTGTCCTGCATGTTCGGGGCGCACCATGACGTGGTCTTTGAAATGGACGGAATGGACATGCGGCAAGACCGCATCCAAAGCGGCCTCGGGGTCTTCCAAGACCATTTGTGAGTTGCCATAGTCATAGAGGATCTTCAGTGCAGGGTGCCCGACGGCCTCGACGATGCTGGCCAGTTCCGGGCCGGTAAAATCCTCGTGGTTTTCCAAGACGATGACGACACCAAGATCATGCGCAATTGGCGCTGCGGCGGTCAGGTCGCGGATGGTCGCCGCCATCATCTCTGCCGGGGTGCCGCTGTGCCGGGTGTAGGTGCGCAAGGACGTTGCCCCCATCCGCTGGGCCACACGGAGCAGTTCGGTCATATGGGAAGGCGCGGTTCCCGAGGTGTCCACTTCCAGACTGAAGCCAAGCCCCTCAAGATGCGTCCGCAGCCGATCCATCCGCCAGCTTTCCCGGCCACCAAGGTGGCGATAGTTCGGATTGTTCAAAGACAGGCTCAGGCCTTTGAACCCAAGGTCTGCCGCCAGGTCCGCAAAGGCGATGCAGTCAAAACCGGAGCTATGGGCAAAGTGATGCCACAGGCTAAAGCTATGAATTGTAGGCTCAATCTGCATCGCATCGATCCATATCGGTCATTTCGGCGGCAAAGGCCGCGGCATAGCGATCCCGAACCTCGGCCTCGGCGCGGGTTTCCGAGCGCCAAAGGCAATAGGCTGCCATACGCCACGCATAAAACGGACGCAGCGCCAGATATCTTGCTTTTAGGTCGGGGCGGGCAAGGGCGTGCCAGAAGGCGGCGCGTTCGGAGGCGGTCAGAACCGCGTGTTCGCTGAGGATCTGGAAGGCGGGCGACAGAAAACTGTAGATGTCCTCGGCCAAGTCGCCGGCAGCGGGGCATTGCCAATCAATGATCCGCACGTCTGTGCCTTGTGCGATCAGATTGCCGGGCCCAAGATCGGTGTGTATGAGCGAAAGCCGGGCAGGGGGGGCTATATCCTGCGGTGCAGGGCGCCGGGTGGGAGCGGATGTGCATAGAGCAAACAGGGCATCACCCTCAGCCAGAATATCTGCCGGATGCAAGGGTACGCGGCGAAAGCCCTTGGGGTCTGCCGCCTCTTTGCGCAACAGGATCCGGGCCACTTCGGCTGTTCCGGTCCGCCAAGGGTGGCCTTCGACATAGTCATAGATCATGACGGACGTCTCTGGCCAGTACTGCAAAAGCCGGGGGGCCACGTCCAATCCATCAAGTCGCTGCAAAGCGCGGGCTTCGTCATCTGGTCGATTTGGAAAGAGGGTTCCGGTCGTTTCGGGCGCGAAGCGTTTCAAGACCCGTTTGGCGGGTCCGGTCTGGATCAACAGCACCTCGTTCAAATAGCCACCCTTCAAGGGAAACAGTGCCACTGGTCCTTGCCAAAGCCCGGCCTCTTTCAACAAGGTCTCAACTAGTTCCTGGGTCATTGATGCGCCTGCAACCGGGCCAGAAGTGCCGCTTCAATCTCCAGTCCCTCGACCGCCAAGCGCACCTTATTCGCCTCGCGCCGCGCATTGGGCAAGCGCGCGCCTTCCTGTTCGGTGATTGACGCCATCAAGTGCTGAATGCTGGTGTCGAAGCCGCCAGAGGAAAACCCCTGCGGGTCGATGGCGATAAAGAACTGGCCATTGTCGATGGGGACGCCGTCATTGTCGGTGAACGAGCCTTGCTCTAGCCCAAGCCTGCCCCCGGCCAAGGCGGCGCAAAGCACTTCCACCAGCAGGCCGATGGAGAATCCTTTGACCCCACCGGCTGGTGCCATTGACCCGGCAAGCCCCGCCTTGGCATCGGTCGTCGGTGCGCCTTTGGCGTCCAACGCCCAACCCAGAGGAATGGGTTGGCCTTCATCCGCGGCACGTTTGACGGCCGTCCAAGCAACGGCCGTGGCCGATTGATCGACCAAGAACGCAATCTGACCGCCGGGAGCGGGCACGGCATAGGAGATCGGGTTGGTCCCGATGATCGGGCGATGACCGCCAACCGGGGCAACCGTCGGCACTGCATTTGTGGCCCCGATGGCCAAAAGACCTGCCCGCGCCAAAGTGCCGGTATGAAATCCCAATGTCGCGGCGTTGTAAGAGTTGAAGACCCCCATGGCCGCAATGCCTTGCGCTTTCGCTGCCGGAATAAGGTTGGAAAACCCTGCCTCGATCGCGGGGTGGGCAAATCCATGGCGCGCATCCACGCGAAAACTGCTGGACGAAAGGGCGATCACCTCAGGCTCGACCGTCCCTTTCACCTTGCCACTGCGCAAATGCTGGCAATAGTAATCAAGCCAGTAGAAGCCGTGCCCCTCAAGCCCCGAGAGTTCGGTATCCAGAATGGCCTCTGTGAAGTAGGGTGCATGCCGTTCGGCAAGCCCGCTGCCTGTTAAGGCGGATCGGATCAATTCACGCGCAGAGGGTAGATCGAGAACCGGCATTTTGGGGCCTTTGCGTCTGAAAAGACTTTGGTCGTTGGCCGAAGTCACTCGACAGAGCACCTCTCCGGGCGGAGCCGTCTATCATGCAAACGACGAGGTCCCCTTGAATGCGACCTGCACCGCCGTTCCATATGGCACGAGGCTCTTCAAGCCTTCGACTCCGCTGGGAAACCGTAAACTGTGACAAAGGGTGCTCCATTGGCAGATACCCCCAAGGCAGCATGGCAAAGTGAGGGACGCAAAAGCTCGCGAATGGACGCGGCCGTTTGTCCGAGGCCCGACAAGAGTGCGGCCAAAGAGTCCCAGGGCTATCGCATTTGGCCGATGATGGATTTGGCGAAGTCGTCGGACCATCCGGATCGTTTTCGCTTTCTTGAGATTGGGAGTTTCGGGCGCGCGGTTCGGAGCAGGTTGAGTGTGAGACGCCGGAGGATGGCGAGGTTTTGGGGTCCGTTGTCGGCGCGGTTTCTGGCGCGGTCCTCGTCGAATGTGACGTCGAGGACCCAGTGGAGAGAGTTCTCGATGGCCCAGTGGCTGCGGACGGCGCGCGCGAAGGCTTGTGGAGAGAGCCGAGCGGAAGAGAGGTAATAGCGGGTGGAGGGCGGGCCCTCATCGCGGGTTGCCGTGACAGCGGCCAGCATGGCGAGGCCGGGCATGGCGGGGGCACCCGGCTCGGCCCTGTCACCAAAGAGCCAATCTGTGGAATGGGTTACGCGGTGTTGGCGGGTCTCGATCCGACCGTGGTCGGCATCGGTGGTCACGAAGGTCTCCAGCGCCTCGGGCGGGTCGGCGAAGAAGCGCTCGACCTCGGCCAGCATCGCCGGGCGATTGGCCTTCAGCGCGAAGAGGTAGTCGCCGCCCCGCTCGAGCACCAGTTGCGCCGTCTCGGTCTGGGCGTGGATCGCATCGCCGGTGACCAGCGCCCCGTCGAGCGCCAGCGTGGCCAAGAGCGCGCGGGCGGCGGTGATCTCGTTCTCGCCCGGCGCGACGGCCCGCTGCCCCAGGCTGACCCGCGCCTCTGCCCCGAAGGCCGTCACCACATGCAGCGCCGAGCGGCCAGCCGCGCGGTCGAAGGACCGCCGCAAGGTCTTGCCATCGATGGCGATGACCCCGGCACCATCGGCCCCCAGGTCGGTCAGGAACGCCTCGAAGGCCCGCCCAAAGGCCTGTGGGTCCAGCAGCCTGAACACCCGGCTGAACGTGTCGTGGCTCGGCAAGCCATTCTCCAGACGAAGAAACTCCCGCAAAAGCACCTCCCGGTCCTCGGCGAACTCGGCAAAGTCCACACAGCTTTCCGCGCCGCAGACCGAAGCCACCAGAGCAATCGCAAGGATGTCGAGAAGGTCATGCCGCTGCGCGTTGCCCGACCGCGGGTCAGGCAGGTCTCGGAAAATCGTCAGCAGCGAAGCCATCGGAAAACTCCCCAGCAGGAGAAACCCAAAGAATCCACTTCAAACCGATAATCCAGACCAATTTCTCAAATGCGATTCCCCTGTGAGGGGGGGGGGCGGGACGGCCGCGCCCCGATGCTTTGGGCATCGGGGCAACACCAACTGTTGCGCCCCCAGGATAGCATTTCTCCCGGTTCTCCCTCTATCTCTCCCCGCTTGGCATCCCCCCCTCCTTCGTCATAGCCTCCCCGCAAAAGCCGAGGGGGGCCACCATGCGGATCGACGCTCATCAACACCTGTGGGACCCGGCGCGCGGGGATTACGGCTGGATGCCGAAGGATGACCCGATCCTGTCCCGCCTCTACACGCCCGAGGAGTTGGAACCCCAACTCCGCGCCGCAGGGATCGATGCCACGGTCTTGGTTCAGGCCGCGCCGACGGTGGCGGAAACCGATTATATGCTCGACCTCGCCGACCGCACCCCGTGGATCATGGGCGTGGTGGGCTGGGTGGATTTCGAAAGCCCTGCCTCCCTGCCCGTGATGCAGCGGCTGGCAAAGCATCCCAAATTCAAGGGCCTGCGCCCGATGATCCAAGATCTGCCGCAGGACGATTGGATGCTGCGCGAGGATGTGCAATGGGCCTTCCGCGCGCTCTGCGATCTCGGTCTGCGCTTTGACGCCTTGGGTTTTCCCCGCCATATCGCGCCGTTCCAGACCCTGCTGCGCCGCTATCCATCGATGCCCGTCGTGCTGGACCATTTCCTGAAACCGCAAATCCACGGCCACCCCGAAGGCTTCCAATCTTGGGCCGATGGCATGTCCCGCTTGGCGGACGAGTCCTTTGCCTGCATCAAATTCTCGGCCCTGATCACCGAGGATATCCCCGACTGGAGCGTGGACCGCCTGCGTCCCTATGCCGATCACATCTTTGACCGCTTCGGGGCGGAACGCGTGATGTGGGGCTCTGACTGGCCGGTCTGCCGGTTGCGCGGCGAATACGCCGATTGGCACGCCGCCGCCGTGACCCTGACAGACGGGTTAAGCGAGATTGACCGCACCCTGATCTTCGGCGGCACAGCGGCGGGCTTCTACGGCATCTGATCCGGCACCGAAGAAACCCTTTCGTCACAAAACCTTCACTGGACTTCGCGCCGCATTTCTATATTTCCCGAAATATGGAAATGACAGCCGCCACCCAAGCCTTCGCCACCCTCGGCCATCCCGGTCGCCTTGCCGTGTTCCGGCTGTTGATGCGCTTTGCCCCGCAAGGCGTGCGGCCAACGGAAATCGCCGAGGCGCTGGGGCTGAAGCAAAACACGCTGTCGCACCATCTGGCGGACCTGACCGAGGCGGGCTTGGTGCAGGTCACCCGCCAAGGGCGATCGCTGTTCTATGCCATCGATCTGGCGGTGGCCGAGGCGATGATCGCCTATCTCGCGCTCGATGTTGGGCGGGCACGCGCTGACCTTCTGACCACAGTTCACACCATGACAGGACACTCCACCATGCAAGCCTCTGGTTTCAATGTGCTGTTCGTTTGTACCGGCAACTCTGCCCGGTCGATCTTTGCCGAAGCGCTGTTGCGCGATTTGGGCAAAGGCAAGATCATCGCCCATTCCGCCGGAACCCGCCCCGGAACGGAGCTGAACCCCTTCGCGCTCGACGTGCTGCGCCGCAATGGCCACGCAGTGGGTGATCTGCGCTCCAAACACATCTCCGATTTTCAGCAACCAGACGCGCCGGTAATGGATTTCGTCTTCACCGTCTGCGACACGGCGGCGGGTGAGGACTGCCCGCCTTGGCCGGGCCAGCCGATCACTGGCCATTGGGGCCTGCCCGACCCGGTCAAGGCAACCGGGACCGAGGCCGAAAAGGCGCTCATCTTTTCCCAGACTTACGGGGCACTGCGCCGGCGGATCGCGGCCTTTGTCGAACTGCCCTTTGCCGAACTGAACCGCCTGTCGTTGCAAGCCCGCGTCGATGCCATCGGCACCGACACCTCTGATCTGAAAGGCTGACCCCCATGACCCGCATCG
This sequence comes from Rhodobacter sp., assembly GCA_027487395.1. Lineage (GTDB taxonomy): Bacteria > Pseudomonadota > Alphaproteobacteria > Rhodobacterales > Rhodobacteraceae > Paragemmobacter. Next base: position 26,680 of record JAIYDR010000238.1, read on the forward strand.
CCCTGAACGGCCTTGGCCGCATCGGCAAACTCGTCCTGCGCGATCTGATCGACACCGGCGCGGGCGGTGAGATTGTGCTTTTGAACGACCCGATGGGCGATGCTGAACAGCACGCCCTGCTGATGGAGTTTGACTCTGTCCACGGTCGCTGGCGCACCCCAGTTGGTCACACGGCGGATGCGCTGGTGCTGAACGGCCAGACCATCCGCCTGACGCATGAGAAAACCATTGAGGCGCTGCCCTTGGCCGAACTGGGCGTCGATCTGGTGATCGACTGTACCGGCGTGTTCAAGACCGGGGCCAAGGTCGCGCCCTATTTCGCAAGCGGCGTGAAAAAGGTCGTGGTCAGCGCGCTGGTCAAGGATGGCGGGGCGCTGAACATCGTTTACGGCGTCAACCATCATCTGTACGACGGCTCGCAAGCCCTTGTCACGGCAGCCTCTTGCACCACCAACTGCCTTGCGCCGGTGGTCAAGGTGATCCACGAAAACCTTGGCATTCGCCACGGATCGATCACCACCATTCATGACGTCACAAACACCCAAACGATCGTGGACCGCCCGGCCAAGGACATGCGCCGCGCGCGCTCGGCCCTGCTGAATCTCATCCCCACCACCACTGGCAGCGCCACGGCGATTGCGCTGATCTACCCGGAACTCAAGGGCCGCCTGAACGGCCATGCCGTCCGCGTGCCGCTGCTGAATGGCTCGCTGACCGATTGCGTCTTTGAGGTGGAGCGTGCGACGACCGTGGAAGAGGTCAACGCCCTGTTCGCCGCCGCCGCCGCAGGACCGCTGGCGGGCATCTTGGGCTATGAAACGCGCCCCCTCGTGTCCTCGGATTTCACCAACGACCCGCGCTCGTCGATCATCGACGCGCAAAGCACGATGGTCACCGGCGGCACGCAGGTGAAGGTCTACGCGTGGTACGACAACGAATGGGGCTATTCCTGCCGCCTCGCCGACATCACCCGCATGGTCGCCCAAAGCCTCTGATCCCTTCCCCGTTGCTCAAATATCCCGGGGGGTCGTTCATCGGCTTCGCCATCGGTTCGAGAACTGATGGACGACGGGGGCTGGCCCCCCGCTCCTATCCGAAAAAACAGGAGCCTCCATGTCTGTCGTAAACCCAATCCGCGCCTATGCCGCTGTCACTGCGGCCTATTGGGCCTTCATGCTGTCAGACGGGGCCTTGCGGATGCTGGTTCTGTTGCATTTCAACGCCTTGGGATTTTCACCGGTGCAACTGGCGTGGCTGTTTCTGCTCTATGAGGTGGCGGGGATCGTGACCAACCTTGCCGCTGGCTGGCTGGCCGCCCGCTTTGGTCTGGCGGCAACGCTCTATGCCGGATTGGCCTTGCAAATCGGGGCCTTGGCGGCTTTGGCGCAGCTGGATCCGGCGTGGTCGGTTGCGGCTTCGGTGGTCTTTGTCATGGCGGTGCAGGGCGTGTCGGGGGTGGCCAAGGATTTGGCCAAGATGTCCTCGAAATCGGCGGTCAAACTGTTGGCCCCCACTGCCGAGGGCGGACTGTTCCGTTGGGTCGCCTGGCTGACCGGATCAAAGAACGCGGTCAAGGGTTTGGGCTTTTTCCTTGGTGCCGCACTTTTGGGGCTGGCTGGGTTCACAGCCGCAGTTTGGGGGATGGCGGCTGTGTTGACGGTCATCCTGATCGCGGTGCTCTTGTTCCTGCCGAAAGGTCTGCCCGGACGGATGAAAGCGGAGGAGGCATGGTCAGGCTGGCGCTCGCGCGATGTCCGCGTAAACCGACTGTCACTGGCACGGCTGTTTCTCTTCGGCGCACGCGATGTGTGGTTCGTCGTCGGTATCCCGATCTATTTCCAGATGGTGCTCTCGGATGGCACGGCCGAGAGCCGTCGCGCGGCGTTCTTCCTTGTCGGCGGTTTCATGGCGCTCTGGATCATCGCCTATGGCGCGGTACAGGCCATGGCCCCGCGCATCCTTGGCGGCAAGGGGCAGTCTGAGGGCGCCATCACCCGCAAGGCAGTATCATGGGCCGGCGCCTTGGTTCCTATTCCCTTTGCGCTGGCGCTGGCGGCGACTTTGGCAGGGGGACCGACGCCTTGGCTGACGGGGCTTTTGGTGGCGGGATTGCTGCTGTTCGGCTTTGTCTTTGCGGTCAATTCCTCGGTCCATTCCTATCTGATCCTTGCCTTTGGACAGGCCGAGCGGATCACCCGCGATGTGGGGTTTTACTACATGGCCAATGCGGCGGGGCGACTCATCGGCACGCTGCTTTCCGGCCTGAGCTATCAATTCGGCGGTCTGTCCCTCTGCCTTGCCACCGCAGGTGCGATGGCACTGGCCAGTTGGATCGCAGCCCGACGCTTGCTGCCCGGCTAGGCCAGAGGCTGCCACGCCTGCATCACAGTCTGCCCGCGCCCTGCCCGCTTGGCGGCGTATAGGGCGGCATCGGCTTGCCTGAGCAAGGCATCGGGCTGCGGAAAGGCACGCGGCGGTGACAGGATCAAGCCGCCGCTGGCCCCGATGCGGCAGGGCTGACCCTCAAACGGGATCGGACGTGCCAAGCGCCGCGTCACCCGCTCGGCCACCTGCATCGCCCGCGCGGCATCGGCCATGCCTGAGAGCAGCACCACGAACTCATCCCCGCCCAAGCGCGCCAGCGTATCCCCGGCCCGCGTCTCCTGCGTCAACACGCGGGCCACTTCTGCCAGCACATGATCGCCCGCGGCATGGCCAAGGCTGTCATTGACCTGCTTGAACCGGTCCAAATCCAGTTGCAGCAGCGCGAAACCTTCGACCCCGGCGCAGTGATCGGCCAAAGCGCCCTCTAGCGCGCGGCGGTTGCGCAGGCCGGTCAAGGGATCGGTCAGCGCCTGTTCTTGCGCCACAGCCTGCGCGCCCTGCAAGCGGCGGTTCAGGCTGCGCAATTCGCTGGACACGGCAGCATTCGCCTCAACCAGCCACAACAGGTCAACCGTGCGGTCGGTCGGGCCGAAATCGGCTTCGGTCAGCTCCAGATCCCGCACGGCGGAGGGCACATCGACAAAGGCCAAGGCGAGCAGAAGCCCACCCCCCGGCACGGGCAGCGCAAGGCCCTGCATCGGATGGCGCGGATCACTGCGCAGCACCAGTTCCACCGGCCCCCCTTGCCACAGCGCGTCAAGATCAGTGGGACGGTGCAGGGTGAACAGGTCGGTGACCCCATGCTCCACCGCGCCCGCACCGATCAGACGCCGGAGTGTTGGGCCAAACCCGGTCACCCGCCCCTCTGCCGCCAGTGCCAGATGCAGGGGCATCAACCGCGCCAAAAGGCTTGCCGGAAACATCGTATCGGTCTGGGCGAAAGCGACGGTCATGCGGGGGCAGCCAGCCGAAAATCGCGGGCTAGGGCGTGGTGTCCGTCCAGCAGATCGATGCGGATGCAGGGCGTGCCCGCCTCGGCCTCGATCAGCACCAGGGCACCATGCTCATCCGCCATCGCCCGGATCAAGCCCACCAGCAGCGCGGCAAAGGGGGCCGACAGTATGTCCCCCTGCCCGCCCGCAACGGTCACACGAAAGCATTCCGGGGTCAGTGCCGAAACCTGCAGCGCGGGCAGGTGCAAATCAGGCACGGCCAATCGCACCCGCCCCGGCAAATGGGTCAGCGAATGCACAAAATCAGGAAACCCAGCCCCGCCAAAACGCAACAGGCGCCGCACACCATCCCGCCTTGGGTGGGAGACAAGATAGGTCCCCATATCCTCCAGCAAGCTGTCGCGGCTGCGGTTCAGCCGTGTCGCCGCACGGTCCAGCAGCGCCATCGCCAAAGCGGGGTCATAGGTCAGCATTGCCTCAAACCCCTGCGCGGGCAGGCGTAGGTCAGAGGCCACCGCCTGCCAGAACGCAGCACCCCAGATGTCGCGCAGAAAGGATTGAATCGCCCGAAGGATCAGCCCATGCATCACCCACCCCCTGTCACCTTGGGGGCAGATTAGGATGCGATCCTTAAGCCATTCCTTACGGCAGCAGCACCAAGCCGGTTTCCGCCCCCCCCAGATCAATCCGATTGATCGGCGCAGGCGTCAGCGCGGGTGGCGCATTCTGCAGCGCCAGCAACAGTGCCTCGGCGGTGGCGAATTGCGGCAAGGCCCCGGTCAAGGACCCGACGGTGACAAACCGCGCCAAGCCGTCATCGCCCAAGGCCAGCCCGGAAAGCTCGACCCACCCCCCCGCGTCGCGGGTCACGACCAAACCCTCTTCGCCCGGCCAGCGCGGCAGGAAATCCCCCACCACAAAAACGCAGCCCGGACGCCCATCGGCAAAGGTGCTGCGACAGGCGGCAAGCCATATCTGCATCGTCTCTGGCAGGACGGCGGTCATCAGCAAGTCGCGCGTCGCTGTGGCCCCCGGCGGCTGCAAGGGCATCGCGGCGGTCAGATGGGCCAGCACCGCCGCTTGGGGCACAGGTTCGGGGACGATCGCCTCTTTTAACCGGCTGGCCAACGCCTCTTGCCCCGGTTGCTTGGCCATCTCTTCCAGGCTTGCGCGGGCGGCGGCCCCCGCCTTACCCCAGCTTTCCAGCGCCACGACATCCAGCGCCGCAATCGGGGTTTTTCCGGTCTCAAACCGGGCCATTTGATCCTTGGCCGAGATATCCTCGGCCGGGATCACTGCCAGCCACAGCGCCGCCAGCACGACCGTCACCAAGGCCATCCCGCTATTCGCGCTGCGGATGCGCGCCATCCAACGCGACCCCAACGCAACCGATCCGGCATAGGCCAGACCGTACCCCAGCCCGAGCCCGGCCAAAAGCGCAATGAACAGCCTGTCCGGCGTCCAGCCATAGTCCTCCACCCGCAGCCAGACCGCCCAAGCCGCCAGCGCGGCAGGCAAGGGCAGCATCAAGGCCATCGCCTGCGTTGCGGTGCGCATCAGCTTGCCTTTGACGGCCTGCTCATCCTCACGGTCAACAGCCGTGGTCACCAGCGTCGCGGCGGCGGCGGTCATGGCAAGCAGCGTTGCCGCCGCCGATAGCCCGCCAAAGCCCGCCATCCCGTTCAAGGGCAGCGCCATCAGAAACACCACCAGCACCACAAGCACCGGGATCAAAGGCAGCCTCAGCAACCCCAAGACCAGCGTGGGCGACAGTATCCCGGCCATTTCGGCCACCACCGCCAAGGACAGGCCCAAAGCCGTCCCAATGATCAGCCACTTTATCGGATCAATCATCAGCAGGGTATCGATGACATCCAGCCCGACCAAGCTAAACAAAAGATGCGACAGGCCGATCAGCGCCCAGACCAGCGCGGTAAAGATCAGCGCCGCCGTGATGCGCACCACCAAGGACCAGCTTTCGCGAAACAGGCTTGCGTAATCGCGCCACCCGGCCTTGCCTCCCGCCGCGATCAGAAAGGGCAAAGGCAGGAAGGCAACGGCAAAGCCAGACAAGATCGGCAAGCCGGTCGACAGGTAAGCCTCAGCCGTCGCATAGCGCTGCGCCCCCACCAGCATCAGCCCGGCCACAGCCACCCCCACGAGCAGCGCAGACAACGTTGCCCGGCCATAGCGCACCGGCCCCACCATCACCATCAACGCACCGGCAAAGACCGCCGCAAACACGGCACTTCCCAAGGCAATTTGGTCCGAGACCTGATCCCGTCTCAGCACCTCGGCCAACGCATACAGCCCTGCGCCGCAGAGCGCACCCGTGAGTGTCAGCGCCCCTCGCCGCCGCAGACGCCTGTCCATAATCGCCCCTCCTCAACCTACATGCGCCGAAGGCTATCCGCTGCTGTGCCGTCACGGAAGAGGGCGCAGAACGGGAACTGATGGCGCTAACGCGCGTTGTTTGCCGACGATCCTGATCCAGAGGTTCACTATGTCCCCCTTGTCCGCCGTGTCTGTCCTGAAAGAGGCCGCCATCCCGACCGTCTTTGGCGTGAATTGCTCTTTGGACGGGTTGCACTCCGTTCCAACGCCGCCGCCCAATCCTGATCCCGAGGATGACCCTCCCGAGGAAGACCCGGCAGAGGATGCGCCTTTCCCCGATGACGTTCCACAAGAGATGCCGCCGAACGACGACCCGACTTGGGACATCCCAGATGAGATGGCGCTTTCGACCAATTGACCGGCCCGAGCACTGCAAGATCAGACCGGCGGCCATCGCACCACGGCCAATCGGCCCGCGCAATTTCAGACTTGAGAAAGCCCAATGCCCGTGGCCGCGCGTCTGAAAACGGGCGTTGACCGATATCTTGTGCAGGCAAGGCGTCATTCGGCAGGAACGCGCACCCGTTCAACGGCAAATGCGGCAGTGCGGGCAAGATCGGACAGTGTCGCCTCCAGCGCCAGTTGGGCCTCGGCCAGCGCAGCAAGTTCATTCAGACAGGCCGTGACGTCGGTGGCATGACTCTGGCGCAGATGCTCTGAATAGCAGGCCAGCATCGCAACGGGTTGCTCCTCGTAATGAACCGCGACAGCGATCATGCTTTGATAGGCGGCAAATTTCCCATTGAAGCAGTTAATCCGGCCAAAGCCCGGCGAAAGGCGTGCTTCGGGAATGAAGATCAGTTTCCGATAAAGGTCCTTGATCGCAAATCCGCGGACATCGCGATCAGGCAGATGGCCGAAGCGGCTTGCAAAATACAAAAAGCGGTCACCCATAAAGGCCAACCCTGCTGCGTGAGACTGGGTCACAAGACAGGCCACACGGCAAAGACCATCAAGACGAGGTTGATCCTGCGGGACAAGTTCACGCAATTTTTGCAGGGCTGCAAGTCGCCGCAACTCCGCAGTGTGGTCCTCATCGCGCAGCATCGCCGCATTCGTCAAGGGTGATGTCGCGGCTTGCGCCGCATCGTCTTTCGATTTGTCTTGCGACTTCGGCAAAGAGTATCCTTCCAATGGGTCAAGCCGTTTCACAACGCGGTATTCGGTTGTACACGGGGCCAAGCTATTGGCCTTACAAACCGTTCTGCACCAGAAACGGTCAAATCGGTTGATGCGGCGGCGATTTTGCGAGCATGTCCGGCGCAGCACGATGTCGCATGACAACATGCTGATCGTTCAAATTCGGGGGCCTTCGACACCTCACGACTTGCAGATTTTATGTGGTTTCAACTTTAGAACCATCCAGCACGCAAAAACTGTTTCATTGCCATGATGTACATCGCGGAGGATGGGTTTCCAATCCTGCGGAAATAACGCGCCTCCGCAAAGTCGATTGCTTCCAAGGCATCTGCCATACTTATGGGCAGATTGAATGCATCGCCGCCAAAGTTACGGTGCAATCTCTAAATGAAAAACGCAAGGCATTGCCCGCAAAGGCAGAGCGCCTGCCGTCTGGCAAGGCAGCTTGAATTCAGGGCACCCTGTGGCGCCCGATTTGCTCCAATAGAAAATGTAAATTTTACAGCAACTTAAACAGAGTTTTTGATTGGACTAACCGCCCTTTGCGCGAAATGCCACCTCGGCACCTATTCTTTCGGACAGGCCATAGCCCAAGTCGGACGATGCGCGCAGGGCAATCGCCGCGCCTGACCGGATCAGAAATCGGTGGGCGCGCCGCCTTCTTGTTTGCGGCGGGCAACAAAGCGGCGCAAATCCTCTTTGTGATCGCCGTTCATCGCGGGTTCTTCGAACTCAGCCAGGATCTGCTTGTAAAGCTGATGCGCCCGTTCGGCGGTCCAGGTAGAGCCGTCCAATTGCCACGCCTCATAGTTGCGCCAATCCGATACGAAGGGTGTGTAAAAAGCGGTGGTATAGCGGTCTTGCGTGTGCTGACAGCCAAAATAATGCCCACCGGGGCCGACCTCTTTTATCGCGTCAAAGGCAATGTCATCCTCACCGGTGGCAAAGGTCGCCTCTTCGAAATAGCGCTGGATCATCTGCAGCACTTCGCAATCCATGATGAACTTTTCAGGCGAGGCAATCAGACCGCCCTCCAGCCAGCCCGCCGCGTGATAGACCATGTTGGTCCCCGACTGCACCGCCGCCCAAAGGCTGTTTGAGGTTTCCCACATCGCCTGCCCGTCCGGCACGTTGGCAGCACAAACCCCGGAAGAGCGCATCGGCAACTTATAGTGCCGCACCAACTGCCCGGTCATCTGCGTCGCGCGCATGTATTCCGGCGTGCCAAAGGCCGGAGCCCCCGATTTCATATCGACGTTCGACGTAAAGGTGCCAATCGCCACCGGGCAACCCGGCGCGATGTATTGTAGCAAGGCGATGGCCGACAACGCCTCGGCCAAGGACAGCGCCACGGCCCCCGCCATCGTGACCGGGGCCATCGCCCCGGCAAGGGTAAAGGGCGTCACAACAACCGGCTGCCCCCGCCGCGCCAGACGCATGGCACCATCCAGCATTGGATAGTCGTGCTTCAACGGCGAGACAGAGTTGATATTGGTGTACATGCGCGGCTTGGCGCGAAATTCCTCTTCGGACAAACCGCCCGCGATGCGGGTCATCTCCATGACGTCTTCGACACGCTCGGCCCCCAAGGAATAAGCGTGAACGACCTTGTCCGTCAGGGTCAGCTTTTCATAAAGGCAATCCAGATGCCGCACCGCAGGGTGAATATCAATCGGCTCTACGGGGTAGCCACCCGCAATGTGGATGCAGTTGAAATACTGCGTCAGCTTCATGAATTCCTTGAATGTCTCAAAGTCCCCGGACCGCTTGCCACGCTCCAGATCCCAAGCGTTCGGCGGCGACGAGACGTTGACAAACACCATATGCTTGCCGCCGATGATCAACTCCCGCTCAAGGTTGCGCGGGGTGATGGTGAATTCGGACGGGGCCTTGGCCACCATTTCCATAATGAAGTCCTCATCGAACTTCACATTGGTCCCATCAACCTTGCAGCCCGCCTGTTTCAGGATCGCCACGGCCTCTGGGTTCAGCATCTCGATGCCAAGCTCTTTCAGGATGCGCATTGCGCCCCGGTGAATCCGCTGCACGCCGTCGGCATCGAGGGGTTCCACCGGACGGTCAGGGTTGACCGGAATGCGCCAGGGCATCTGGTCGATGACGGCGGTTCCGGCGCGTTGCTTGTTGCCCGCGCGGCCCCCTGCGCGACGCTTGCGGCCCGGTTCTTCGGTCATGGCATCCCCTCCGTCTTGCAGGCCGCGTCCAGTGACTGTCGGGCCTTTGGTGCAAGATGGACGAAAGCACAGGGGGAAGGACAGCCGAAGCGCGACGCAATCGCGTCGTTTTTCGCGCGCGTGTCCGGTTTAAGCGGGGCTTTCAGCGCGGCGGCCCTGCGGTCAGCCTGTGGTTCGGGTGTCGATCCAAGCCGCAAGCCCACCGATATCGGGCAAAACCGCATCCGCATGGGGCGCAAGGTCACGGGCGGTGGCGATGCCCGTCAGGACGGCAATGCGGTGCATTCCGGCCGCATGCCCTGCCTCCAGATCATGGCGGCTGTCACCGACCATGGCGACGCGGGCCGGGGAAAGCCCTGTCGCGCGGCAAAAGGCCAAGAGCGGCCCCGGTGCCGGTTTCGCACCGTGCCCGGAATCGAAACCTGCGACAAAGGTGAACAGGTCAGAAATCCCCGCCGCCGCCAGATGGGCATGGGCAGGCGCTTCGGCGTCATTGGTGACAAGGCCCAGCGTCAGGCCGCGCGCGCGCAAATCGCCCAGCACGGCGCGCAGATCGACGGCAGGCACCATCGGCGCAACAGCAGCAAGCCGATTGATCCGTGCCAACATCGCCATGCCATCCGCGCCGGGGAAGCAGGGCAACAAATCCTCGGCAATCTCATCGGGCGTGCCCGCGATCACGGTGCTGTCCGGGGCGAATTCCCCCGTAACCGGATCAAAGCCAATGGCGCGACCCAGTTCGGCGCGGCGCTCTGGCGTTTGGGCCAACTCCTCCAAAAGCGAGGTCGCCCAAGCCCCCCAACTCAGGCGGAAATCAAAGAGCGTGCCGTCTTTGTCGAAAATGATGCCGTCGATCATCGCCCTGTCCCTCACCTTTGCGCCACACTGTCCGAGGCAGGGCTGGGAATCAAGCACGCGCCCTTTACGTCCAATGCGGTCCCGGCCCGCCCGGCAGCATAGCCCGCGCCTGTAACGGGCGGTCATAGGGCAGGCCCGCCGCATCACAAAAACCGATGATCCATTGGTCATCCATCAGCAAAAAGTCGAGAACTGCGGCCAGGAACTCCGGCTCTGTCGCCCGTGCCGCGGCCTCTTGCGCCGAGGCTCCGGTCGCCCCGAGAAATGTCTGGAACAACTCATCTTGTGCTGCCAGCCACCCCAGTGCCTGCAGTCCCAACGTCTCTGCGCTTGCCTGTGCTTTGGCCATGGGGTCCCCCTTGCAAGTGTCGCTGTGCCCCCTGCGCATCTGTGATCCATTCGTAAAGGAATGGGCAATCTTTTCTTAACCAGTTTCCCCGAGAAGGGGGAAGCCAAGACAGAAGGCGATCGGCAGAGGGGCAGACAGGGCGGCGATGGTGGCGGGCAAAATCCTGGTCGTGGACGGTATCGCCACCAATCGCGTGGTGCTGAAGGTAAAGCTGGACGCAGCCTTTCACCTGACGCTGACCGCCTCGGATGGCGCAGCCTGCCTTCGGATGGCGCAAGAGGAACGTCCAGACTTGATCTTGCTGGATCAATCGCTGTCCGATCAGTCGGGCCTGTCCGTGCTGCACCGCCTGCGTGCTGATCCCCGCACAGCGCAGGTGCCGGTCGTGCTTTTGGATCGCGCACCGAATGATGCGTTGCGACGCGCAGCCCTGACGGCGGGTGCGGTGGATGTCATGGACAAGCGGGTGGACAACCAACTCCTGCTGGCCCGCATCCGCAACCTCCTGCGCCTCCGGGCAGAATTGCAAGACAGCGACCTGCCGCTGATCGGGCTGGCAGAGTCTGGTGCCGCCTATGTCGCGCCGGGGCGGGTGGCGCTGGTGTTTCAGCGCGCTGAGGTTGCGTTGAAGCTCCGGCGGATGCTGGCAGGGGTAATGTCGGATCGGATCCTCGCTTTGCGGCGCGACGCGGTGCTGGGGGTCGGGGATGATGCTTTCCCGCAGCCGGATGTGTTCGTGCTGGACGGCGGGCTCTTGCCGGGAGGAGGCTTGCGGTTGCTCTCGGAACTGCGCAGCCGGACCGAAACACGGTATGCAGGGGTCTGCCTGTGGCAAGGCTCAAGCGATACCGCTGAGGCGGCGCAGGCCTTTGATCTGGGCGCAGATGAAGTGTTCACACCCGATATGTCGGCTTCTGAACTGGCGCTGCGCCTCTCTGCCGTGATCGCCCGTCGGCGCCACGGGCAGCGGTTGCGGGGATTGCTGCGCAACGCGGCCCGATTGGCGGTGGTGGATGATCTGACGGGGCTGTGGAACCGCCGCTATGCATTGCCACACTTGGCCAGCATGGCCGATGCGGTGCAGGCCAAGGCGCAGGGGCTGGCTGTGATGGTGCTGGATATTGATCGTTTCAAATCGGTGAATGATCGTTACGGCCACGGCACCGGCAATGCAGTTTTGGTCGGGGTGGCGCAACGCCTGCGCGATATCCTTGATGCTTGGCCGGGCGACGCATCGCTGATCGCCCGAATTGGCGGTGAGGAGTTCTTGGTCGCCTTGCCCTGCCCCACCGCGCTAGAGGCACGCCGCAGGGCAGAGGCTTTGTGCGACGGCATCCGCAGCCATGCCGTGACGCCTGAGGACGCGCCGCCGATCACGGTAACGATCTCGGTCGGGCTGGCCATGCTGGCGGGGCGGGAACCTGTGGCTGATGCGCTAGAACGCGCCGACCGCGCGCTTTTGGCGGCGAAAGAACGTGGGCGTGACAGGGTAACCTTGGCGCGCAATGTGGCCTAAAGGGTGGTAGGCCCAACGCCGCGCAGGGCCAGACAGCGAAGGTCAGGTGTTGCCATTCCCCCACCCGTGTGACCCCGCGGCCCTAGTGACCAAGGAATTGCTCCCGCCTTCTGCAAAGGTGACACAGACCAGCGCCGTCATCACCCGAACCGCTTAATCCCGTCCGCGCATCGGGTGCTGGAAGGCGCGTTCCAAACGGTCGGCGAAATTGCGGCGCTCTTGGGCTGACATGGCAGCGATGCGCTCTGCCACCAATTCGCGGCCCAGATTGATCCGGTCAAGCAAGCGCCCCTGCTGCGCCTGCATCAACGCGGTCAGTTTGGTCAGGTCAAGCGTCTCAGCCCGCAACAGCGCCACCAGCGCCGCGCCTTCGGACCGCATCTGGTCGCGCATGTCACGCATGTTCACGTCCCGCGACAGAAACGCGTCGCGCATCGCCGCGCGGTCTATGGGCGAAAATGCCTCACTGTAGGGGCCGAAGTCCAACTCTCGGATATAGCGCCCGCGCGGACCGTCGCGCAGCAAAGCCCCCGCCACGATACCGGCAACCGCAAGGTTCAGCGCCACCGAAACAGCCAGCGCGATCCGCAACCCCTTACCATTCTTGGGCTTTGCGGCACTAGGCGAGGGAAGGTCGGTCATGGCGTCACCTCGGGGATCATATCTTCAAGGCTGGGCATCAGGGACAGGCTGTCAATTTGCCCACCGATCAATGCGGCAGAGAGGTCCGACAGGCCGGTGGGTTGGACAAAGCCGATCAACAGGCCAGCGGCGGCTGCACTGCCCATGCCTGCCAAGGCCCCAAAGCCGCCGAAAAACTCGATCACCCCGCGCCAAAGCCCAACCGGAGCCGGCGCGGCTGCGGCGACAAAAGCCGGGGACACGGGCTGCAAGGCCACAGCATCGGACAGCACCCGGCCCATCAGCGCCTCGGACGGCTGGGCGGGACGGGCCCGCGCCGCGCTGAACAGCGCGTCAAGATCGTCAAATTCGGTGTCACGGTCCTGCATCTGCCTTACTCCTCATCCTCATATCCCAGCGCGGCCTTCTGCCCCGACAGGATCGCGGCCAAAGACCGCTTGCCCCGCGCGGTCAGGCTTTCAACCGCCTCGGTTCCGATGTCCATGATGGCGGCGATTTCGGGGTTGGACATCCCCTCCAGATGGCGCAGCACCACCGCCTGTCGTTGCCGGTCGGGCAACTGGCCAAGAGCCGCATCCAGCGCGGCCATGCGGTCGGCCTCGATCATGCCGGCCACGGCCCCCCGGCCTTCGTCCGCAACTTCGGGCGCATCCTCCAGCGGGGTGGCGGCGCGGCGGGTCCGGGCGCGTTGACGGTCGGTGACAAGGTTCGTCACCACCCGGTAAAGCCAGGTGGATACCTGTGCCTCACCGGCGCGCCAATCGGGCGCGATCTTCCACAGGCGCAGCATGGCTTCTTGGGTCACATCCTCGGCCTCAGCCCGGTCCGACAACAGACGCGCGGCGTAGCCCAGCACACGCGGCACCAACCGGCGTGTCAACGCCGTTGCGGCCAGGCGGTCGCCATTGGCGTAAAGCACCAAAAGCGCCTCATCGGGCGCATCGTCCAGTGCCTCTGTCGTGGTGTCGCGTGGCATGTCCATCTTCGTCCGATAGCCGGTTTCGGCGGCACTCGCAAATCCGCTCCGCCCCATAGCATCCGGGGCGGAGCAGCCTTGATTGCGATCAGTTGCGCCAGAAGCGCCAGCCATGGCCGCCTTTGCCGCCGTGGCCGCGGCCTTCACCGCCGGGGCCTTCAGCGCGAATCGCGTCCAACTCGGCTTGCGTTACTGCGCCGTCGCCATCGGCATCGGCATGGTCGAACAGCATCGCAGGACCGGGACGCGCGGCCATTTCGGCAGCGGTCAGCAAGCTGTCGCCGTCGGTGTCAAGATTAGCCACCATCCGCGTCGCCATATCGGTCGCACGGGCGGTCATCTCGGCCACGCGGGCAGCGGTCAGTTCTTCGACTGAGAGTTTGCCATCCTTGTTGACGTCGATCTTGCCCGCCTCGGCGGCGCGCCAAGCGGTCAGTTCCGCCTCGGTCACCTTGCCATCCTTGTCGGCATCGACGGCGGCAAAGTCAAAGCGCGGTCCCGGACCCATACCCATTTCCATGCCTTGCATGTCGCCCTTGGGACCACGGTCGGCGAGTGCAGCCGAAGAAAAAGCGGCCCCGGTCACGGCGGCAAGGGCAAGGGCGGTCAGGATGTTTTGGTACTTCATGATCTGTGTCTCCTCACAGGGCCGACGTCATGTCCGCCCATCTGCAAGGTGAAACGTGGTCTTTTCCACTTTCCGTCGCGGGGGATGCAAAAATTATCATCACGCAAACGCGCGTGAGGCATTTTACCGCCCCGCTGTTTCCAAGGGCGGAATTCCGCGCTGTGGCGTTCTGTCCCCTCAACATTTCCGCTCCAAACTTCTACTTACTGGCTTTAGTCTGACGTATCGTCCCCAAGACAAAGGGGGAGGGTGACCGCTTGTCGGGCTTTCAAGGCAAACCGGGACAAAGGCGGAAGGCACATATGCCGGACGGGCAAGACATATTGCAGGGCGTGATCGACACCGACCGTCCGGTGAAACCCGCGATGTTGCGCGGGTGGCGCTGCCGTTGCCCCAATTGTGGCACGGGGCCAATGCTGCGCGGCTATCTGACCGTGCGCGACCATTGCCCAGTGTGTGGCGAGGCCCTGCACCATCAGCGCGCCGATGACGGACCGGCCTATCTGACGATCCTCATCGTCGGGCATCTGCTGGCGCCGATCATGCTCTATGTCTTCACCAACTACCAACCTGACCCGCTGGTGGCCTCGTCGGTGTTTTCCGTCGGCGCGGTGGCCTTGTCGCTGTACCTGCTGCCGCGTCTGAAGGGGGCTTTGGTCGCCTTGCAATGGGCCAAGCGGATGCACGGCTTTGGGGAACGGGTGTGAGCGAAAACATTCGCCCTGCCGCAACGCTGGTGCTGTTGCGCCAAGGCCCGACGGGCCCGGAGGTGCTGATGGGTCTGCGCGGGGCGCAGGCGGTGTTCATGCCGTCGAAGTATGTGTTTCCCGGCGGTGGCGTCGATGCCGCTGACCATGCGGCGGGGCGGGTGGCGGGTCTGTCGGACCAGTGCCGTCATCGCCTGTCGCTGAACCTGCTGGAGGACTCCCCTGCCCCCGATGCGCTGGCCGCCGCAGGTCTGCGCGAA
>JAIYDR010000230.1 GCA_027487395.1 Rhodobacter sp.
CACCGGATCTTTGACGGGATCGAGCGGGGGGGCATCCCGTTTGTCGTGGCGTTGAAGGGCGCGGTTGTCGGCGGCGGGTTCGAACTGGCTGCCTCTGCCCATGTGCGCGTGGCCGACGAGACCGCCTTCTTCGGCCTGCCCGAGGGCACGCGCGGTATCTTTGTCGGCGGCGGCGGCTCGGTGCGGATCGCCCGGCTGATCGGCTCGCAGCGCATGGGCGACATGATGCTGACTGGCCGCACCGTGTCCCCGGTACAGATGGAGCAGTGGGGTGGCGTCAGCTATGTGGTGCCCGAAGGCAAGTCCCTTGAAAAGGCTATCGATCTGGCCAAGGCCGCCGCAAAGAATGCGCCAATGTCGAACTATGCGATCATCAATGCTCTGCCGCGGATCCGCGACATGTCGTCCGAAGACGGGCTGTTCGTGGAAAGCCTGATGTCCTCACTGACCTCGGTCACGCCCGAAGCGACCGAGCGTCTGCGGGATTTCCTCGAGAAGCGCACAGCCAAGCTGGCCGCTCCGAAGGAGTGACGCGGATGAACATGGATGAGATCATTGCCATCGACTTCCACACCCATGCGGAAGAGCCGTGCAATTGCCACCGTGACGATGGCTACAACGAGTTTCAGGCCGGGATGGCGGCCTACTTCAAGAACCCAGCCGGACTCGATGGGATGCTGCCCACCGTGCCGCAGACCGCCGGATACTACCGCGAGCGCAAGATTGCCGCGGTTATCTTTGGCGTCGATGCTGAACGGAACACCGGATTCTACCGCCACAACAACGAGGAAATCGCCCAGCTTGCGGCCGAGAACAGCGATATCCTGATCCCCTTTGCCAGCATCGACCCGGCCAAGGGCAAGCTTGGCGCCCGCGAGGCGCGGCGGCTGGTGCGGGACTTCGGCGTCAAGGGGTTCAAATTCCACCCAACGATGCAGGGCTTCTTTCCCAACGACCGCATGGCTTATCCGCTGTACGAAGCGATCCAGGAAGAGGGTGCCATCGCGCTGTTCCACACCGGGCAGACCGGCGTTGGGTCAGGCATGCGGGGTGGCATGGGAATGCGGCTTAAATTCTCCGATCCAATCCACATTGACGATGTGGCAGTGGATTTCCCCGACATGACTATCGTACTGGCCCATCCGTCCTTTCCCTGGACCGAAGCGGGGCTGGCCGTGGCGCAGCACAAGCCGAACGTCTACATTGACATGTCGGGCTGGTCGCCCAAGTACTTCCCGCAGATATTCGTCCACTACGCCAACACGATCCTCAAGAAAAAGATGCTGTTCGGCTCTGATTGGCCCGCGATCACACCTGACCGTTGGCTGAAAGATTTCGCGGAACTGCCGATCCGCGATGAGGTGCGCCCGCTGATCCTGAAGGAGAACGCCCGGCGCATCCTCAAGATGTAAGCTCCATGTATACATCGCGGCGCTGTCTGGTATCCTGCCAATGTATACAATTGGAGTCGGCCCGTGCAGGAAGAGAAAAGCTCCACCCATGCGCAGCGCGCCCTAATCGCGCTGCGCAAACGCATTTTGGGCGGTGAGCTGCCCGGCGGCACAAGGCTGTTCGAGGTGGCGCTGGCTGAAGAACTGGGCATCTCGCGCACGCCGATACGGGCAGCGCTGTCGCGGTTGGCCGAAGAGGCGCTATTGGATCGCGCGCCGGGGGGCGGCTTTGTGGTGCGCAGCTTCGCCGTTGCCGATGTGGTGGACACGATCGAAGTGCGTGGCGTGCTTGAGGGCACCGCAGCCCGCCTGGCCGCAGAGCGTGGCGTCCCGCCCCCGATGCTGGCCGAGGCGCGCGACCTGCTGCGCCAGATCGACCGCGTCTTTTTTGGCCAATCTGTTGACATGGAAGAATATTCCAAACTGAATGCAGCGTTTCATCGCCTGATGGCCCGCATGTCGCAAAGCGATGTCCTGTGCCGCGAGATCGAGCGGATCACCGCCTTGCCCTTTGCCTCGCCTTCGGCCTTTCTGGATGATCAAAGCCACCAGGCCGCGCTGGCGAAGACCTTGTCGGCCGCGCAAGACCAACACCGCGCTCTGATCGAAGCGATTGCCAATCGCGAGGGGTTTCGCGCCGAATCATTGGCGCGGGAACATGCCCGCGCGGCGCGCCGGAACGTGGAGTTCCTGCTGTCACATGAGGCGGCGCTGCGGGAAGGCGTGCCGAGCCTTGCGATCCTGTCTTCCTGACTCTCTCGTGTATACATTTTGCGCCAAACGCGGCGCATAATCCTTGAATTTCACCCGCCATCCCCCTATTAATGTATACATGAATTCCAGGGAGGAGCTTCAATGACCCAAAGTCTCGCAACCGTGATGGCCAAGGCCGGTAACCCGGTGACCATGCTGCGCAATTCCAGGGCGGGGATGTATGTCTACCCCGTGGTTGCGCCCGAATTCCAAAACTGGCGCAACGAGCAGGTGGCTTGGCGTCAGACTGCCGTGCTATTCGACCAGAGCCATCATATGGATGAGGTGATCGTTGAGGGCCCACAAGCGACCGAGTTCCTTGCCCATCACGGCATCAACTCCTTCGCGAATTTCGATCTGAACCGCGCTAAGCATTTCGTCCCGGTCACCCCGAACGGCCATGTGATCGGCGACCACATCATCTTCCGCGAGCGCGAGGACAAGTACATCTTGGTTGGCCGCGCTCCGACCTCGAACTGGTTGATGTTCTGCGCCGCTTACGGCAAGTGGAACGTGCGGCTGCGCTATGACCCCCGCAGCCCCTCGCGCCCAGAAGGCGAGCGCGTGCTGCGTGAGCATTACCGTTTTCAGATCCAAGGCCCCGATGCGCCGAAGGTATTTGAGAAAATGAACGGCGGGCCGGTGCCGGACATCAAGTTCTTCCATGTCGATTGGATCAACATCGGTTCGAAGAAGGTCCAGGCGCTACGGCACGGCATGTCCGGCGCGCCGGGGTTGGAAATCTGGGGTCCCTACAAGGACAAGGATTACATCCACTCGACCATCCTGGAGGCCGCTCGCAACGCGGGTGTGAACCTCGTGCAGTGCGGCAGTCGCGCCTATTCGACGAACACGCTGGAATCGGGCTGGATCCCCTCGCCCTTGCCGGGCATCTACACGGGCGACGGCATGCTGAAAGACTACCGCGACTGGCTGGGCGCCGACAGCTATGAGGCGGCTGGCGCCATCGGCGGCAGCTATGTTTCTGACAACATCGAGGATTACTACGTCAACCCGTTCGAGCTGGGATATGACTTCTACATCGGCTGGAAGAAGGACGACTTCATCGGCAAGGCTGCCTTGACCGCGATGAAGGGCAGTCCGAAGAACCGCAAGAAAGTGACCTTCGAATGGAACCGCGACGATGTGCTGAAGGTCATCGCCTCGAACTTTGAACCGGGCCTGCCGTTCAAGTGGATCGACTTCCCGCAGCCGAACTATGCCTCTTCCAGCGCCGACATGATCGTCAATGAGGCGGGCAAGATGGTGGGGATGAGCATGTTCAACGGTTATTCTTACAACGAACGCACCCTGCTGTCCTTGGGTGTGGTCGCGCAGGATGTGCAGGAAAACGACATCCTGACGTTGAAATGGGGTGAGCCGGAAACGACGGGCAAAACCTCAACCGAGCCGCACCGCCAGACCGAAATCCGCGTGCGTGTGGCGGCAACGCCCTATGCGGCTGAGGCGCGGACAAACTACGCCGACAGCTGGCGCACCAAACGCTGAAACTCCCTGTCGTCTGGGCCGTCCCCCGCCGGGGGCGGCTTTTCTCTGAAGGGGTGGTGTGATGCCGACAGTCCTGTTGATACCGGGCCTTGTGTCCGATGAGTTTGTTTGGGCGGCACTGACTGCCGCCTTTCCCAGCGTCGTGGCGGATGTGACCACGCAAGCCAGCATCCCCGATATGGCGCGCGCGTTGTTGGCGCGGCATCCGGGGCGGCTGATCCTTGCCGGTCATTCGATGGGCGGCCGCGTCGCGATGGAGATGGCGCGCATGGCCCCCGGCCGTATTGCCGGGATGGCGCTGCTGAACACCGGCATGCACCCTCGGCGAGAGGGCGAAGAGGCCAAGCGCCAAGCGATGATCGACCTTGCCCATGGTCAAGGCATGGCGGCGCTGGCGGCGGCGTGGCTGCCGGGCATGATGAATGCCGAAACCACGCCCGACCCCGCACTGATGGCCGACCTGACCGCAATGGTCTGCCGCATGACGCCCGACATCCACGAACGCCAGTTGCGTGCTTTGCTCTCGCGCCCGGATGCCTCGGCGACCTTGGCCTATAAGGGGCCTATGCTGCTGATTGTCGGGCGGCAAGACCAGTGGAGCCCAGTTTCCCAGCATCAGGACATCGCCCGCCTGTGCCCACAAGCGCGGCTGGAGATCATTGAAAACGCGGGCCATTTCGCCCCGGTCGAACAGCCCACCATTGTAGCGCGGTTGCTGGCCGATTGGGCAAAGGATGTCGCCATTGTCGATGCCGAGCGTGACCGCATTCCCGAGACACCGCTGTTTGACCGCCCTCGATCCAACACGGGCTATGCGTTGAACAAGATGGCAATGGGCCTTTCCACGCCCGAAGGCCGCGCGGCGTTTCTGGCGGATGAGTCTGCTTACCTTGACCGCTTTACCCTGACCCCCGACCAACGCGCCGCTGTCGTCACGCGGGACTGGGCCGAGATGGTCCGTTTGGGTGGCAACCTGTTCTATATCCTGAAAATTTCTGCCGTGGACCCCACACCGATCCGCGCGATTGGGGCGGCGCAGGCGGGGCTGAGCCTCGATGCATTTCTGGAAACCCGGCTGGGAAAGGTGACCAATGGCTAAACTGATCGCAGGTTTGGGCACCAGCCATGTGCCCTCGATCGCCGCAGCGCTGGACAAGGGGCTACGCGACAGTGACGAATGGAAACCCTTCTTTGACGGTTACACTCCGGCACAAGAGTGGGTCGCCGCGCAAAAGCCCGACATCGCGGTGGTGATCTTCAACGACCACGGCAACGCGTTTTTCCTTGACCGGGTGCCGACGCTCGCCCTTGGGGTGGCAGAGCAGTATGAGCCGATTGACGAAGGCTGGGGTCCGCGCCCTGTCCCCGTCTTTGAAGGGGCGGCGGATTTTGCCTGGCATCTGGCCGATCAGATGGTCAGCCGCCATTTCGACCCGCTGATCTGCCGCGAATTGGCAGTGGATCATGGCATGCAGGTACCGATGGAATTGGTCTTTGGCCGCCCCAAAGCATGGCCGGTCAAAGTGGTGCCGATCCTTGTGAACACGATCCAATACCCCATCCCCACCCCGCAACGGATGTGGGAGCTTGGCCAAACCCTGCGCGCGGCCATCGAAAGCTGGCCCACCGATGACCGTGTGGTGGTTCTGGGCACCGGGGGACTGTCGCATCAGTTGCAGGGCGCGCGGGCGGGCTACATCAACCCCGATGAGGATCGCAAATGGATCGCCGATATTGGCCCCAACCCGCAACGCTACCGCGACATGACGCGGGAAGACTATGTTGAAGTGTTCGGCTCCGAAGGGGCCGAACTCATCATGTGGTTGGTGATGCGCGGTTGCATGGATGAGACGGTCAACACCCTGCACCGCCATTACTTCGCCCCTGCCTCGATGACCGGGGCGGGGATGGTGCTGTTGGAGAACGCCTGATGTATTTCCTGATGATCTGCCCGCATCATCCCGGCGCGGACATCGCCGCCCTGCGCGATCAGTTGCGCCCGCAGCATCGGGCGTGGGTGTCCTCTGGCGGCAATGGTTTGGCGCGGGTGTTGACGGGTTCGGCGCTGTGGAATGCTGCTGGCGATGGCATCGGCAATTTCGGCATCCTTGAGGCCAAGGATGAGGCTTCCGCCCGCGCCTTTGCCGAAGGGGACCCCTTTGCCAAGGGGGGCGTGGTCAAGCGGGTGGAACTGACCCGGTTGGCCGACACGTTTCAGGCGGGCCGGATCGATCCGTTGACCAAAGGTGCGGCGACCTGAGCTTGCGCCGACGTTCTGCGAGTGGGATGTTTCAGTGTCACGGTCTGGTTGCCGCGCTTTTGTGATCCGTCGATCTGCGTTCGGCGTATCATGAGCACTGTTCAAAGATCGGCTTGGCCGAATGCCTGACGGTCAGGCGTTGCGTCCCCCAACGTCACCGCTCTTCACAACGCTTGTCATTATGAAACGCTCGAGGACCGACGCATGACCACCGCCACGACTTTCACGTTATTCGCCCTCGCCTTCAACATCATCGTGCTGACCCCCGTCGTGACGGTCCTGTTGCTAGGTTTTTTGCCGGCCGATCAAGTGTTCGGGCCGGTCACCGAGGGGCGGCAGATCCTGACGTCGATCTATATCGCCATCGCTGTCGTCAGCGCCGCATTGATTGCGATGCATCTGATGAGCCTCCCATGGGCGATGCCGATGAGCGTGGCGCTGTTTGCCGTGCAGATCACTTATAAGCTGATCACAGTTCCGATGGTCGGCCTGTCAAATCCTGTGGTGATCACAAACCTTGTGGTCGTGGTGGTCCAGGCTGTGGCCCTGTTCGTCCTGTGGCAAGCCCATCAGCGGATCGTAGCTGCGGTCTGACGAAAGCCAGCACCGATTGGATTGCGCGCGCGAGTGTCGCTGGTCGCCCCCCTTAAGCGGATGAGTTGGCCGCGCCGGGTGTGGTGCCACGGGAGCCTCGGCGATGGTGGGTTGGGGGAGCGCAAGACCCCCCCGGCCCCTTCACTTCATCGGTTCAAACATCGGATTGCCCGAGGCGGTGTCCAGCACCTCTTCCTGCCCCACATCCCAATGCTCGGCGATCTTGCCGCTCTCAACCCGGAAGATATCCACGACGATCAGCGGCTTTGGACCGAAGCCGGTATAGCGGCCATGGATGGCCACCAGATCCTCCTCGGCAATCACCATCCCGATTTCATACTTGAAGCCAGGAGGCATGGTCGAGAACGCCTCTTTGATGACCGCGCTGCCCGAGGGGAACATCGGATTGCGCTGGATGTAATCGTCGGCCCAATAGCGATCAATCGCCGTGACATCGCCGTTGATGAACAACTCTGTCACCGCCTGAACGACGAAGTCTTTGTTGGTCGGCTGCGCCATTGCGGGTGCCGCAAAGGCCAGCAGCGCAAAGGTACTGGCAAAGGTGGTGCTTCTGACAAAGGACATGGTGCTCTCTCCTGTCTAGGGGTTAACGTAAAGGCGATCAGGCCGGAAAGGCCGCAGCGACGCCGCGATCAATGGCAAAGGCAAAGCCAAGGCCTTCTGTGCCGACCAACAGCTTGGCGCGGAATTCTTCGGCATTGGCCGAAGCGGCGCGCGCCTTTTCCCAATGGTCGAGGTAATTGATAGTCGCATCGAAGACCGACGCGTCATTAGCGCTGCCGGATTTGCGGTGGCCGGGGATGACGGTCTTGGCCCCGATGGCGCGCAGGCTCTCAATGCTGGCGCGCCAAGCAGCGGTGCCGGTTGTGGCGACTTCTTCCATCCACAGATGGGTGTCGATATAGGCGATGTCGGTTGCGATCAGCGTGTCAAGGCTGGGGATATGCACCGGCGTAATCAGCGAGGTATCGCCTGCCATGGGGGGCAGAATCTCAATCCGTTCCCCTTCGAGCAAGATGTGATCCGCACTCAGAGGCTCTGGCACAACAAAACGGTCAGCAAACACGCCCGCCGGGGCCGCGCCCGCGATCTGCCCATGCATGCCGCCAAGGATCTGCGACAGGATGCCCTGAATATCGGTCTGGGCATAGGCCTTGGCCTGCGGGAAGCGGTCCAGCAGGACAGGAAGACCCAGAATGTGATCCGGGTGGATATGCGTGATCAGGATGCTTTCCAGCGTGCGGCCCGTTGCAGCGATCATATCGGCCAGCAGGCCCGCATTGCCGGCGGTGAATTGCGCGTCAATCAGCACGGCGGATTTTTCGCCCAGGATCACGGTGCTATCCACCAAAAGCCCCGCCTCATCCGAGGTGAAAAGCTCTGTCCCCGATGTCGCGGCATAGGCAAGCGACGGCAACAGCGCTACAGCAGCCCCCGAGGCAGCGGCGGTTTTCAGCAATGTTCTGCGGTTCAGAAGTTCCATTTGGTTTACCTTTCATACTTGGTTACTTTATGTTACCAACAATATAGTCGAGTCTTTAGGGTTGGAAAAGGAGGCACGATTTGGTAACCACACAGAAGTCGCTGACTGCGTTGAAAGAAGATCATGACACCTGTTGCCACCTCTGAACTGCCTGGGGTTTCCCTTGATCCGGAAAACTGCCCGGTGCGGCAGGTGCTGGATGGGATTGGGGATAAGTGGTCCATTCTGGTGATGGCCGCGTTGTCGGTCGGGTCGCGGCGGTTTTCCGAACTGCGCCGCGATATCCCGGATGTGTCGCAAAAGATGCTGACCCATACCCTGCGAAAGCTAGAGCGTGACGGGCTAGTGGAACGCATCGTCACCCCCACCGCTCCGCCGCGCGTGGATTATCGGCTGCGCCCCTTGGGGCAAAGCCTGTTTGTTCGCCTCTCTGGGCTTGCTGCTTGGGTCATCGAAAACCGTGCCGCGATTGATGCGGCACGGTCGTCCTTCGATGTGAGAGACTGACTCGACCAAAAAGCCAGCCGCTGAGGGCAGGTGCTGCAAACCGCGCTTCACCTGCCAGCCGATCACAGGCCGCGGCCCCGGTATTTCTTGCCCCAGATGCCCGACTTGCCCGGCGCCATGATCGAGTTGGGGTCTAGCGCATCCTTGATCGCCTCATGGAAGCTTAACAGCGCCCCGTCGCCCCAGTTGAACGTGGCCATCACGTCATCCATCAACGCATTGTGCGTGCGGTATTCGCCGTAGCCTTCGGCAGCCGCCTCGTTAATCAGAACGCGCATCAGGTCCAGTGCTTCCTTGCGGTCCGACTGTTTCGACTTGTCATAAAGGAACAGACAGATGTGGTGCATCTCGCGCAGGCCGATGCAGAACTGCGCCGCATAGTCTTTGCCGTACTCATCCGACCGCGCCTTGACCATTGCGGACTGGCGCATCGCATCCGCCCCGTCTACCGCCGAGATCGGCGAAAAAGCGCAATGCGCGCCATTTGGCAGCCAATCCATCAGCTTCATCTCATCCAGCGAAGGGATGCCGTTGTTGATCTTGTGCCGGTCCTGAAGCACATGCGCGCCGCGGTCGCCGTTGTCTTCGGTGCGGTCGCGGTGGGTGAAGAACTTCGCCCCCGGGATCTGGCCAAAGGCCTGCTGGATGATGCCCCAAGCCATCTGGATCATCTCTTCGGGGCCATAGAGCGTACCGTAGAAGTTCCAGTAGCCCAGATTCAGCGCAGCCTTCATCTTTTCGATGGACTCAGCGGTCAGCGGGCCGGGATCGTCCTGCCATTCGGTGCGCTTTGACACGACACCAGCATCAAGGATGATGTTGCGCACCACCGGCACGTTCTGGATCGGGAACATGTTGATACGCAGGGGCAGCATGATGTCCATGACCGCCCCCAGATCCTCCTCGCGGTCGAAGGTTATCATATAGGTCATCGAGGCAGGCGGACGCTGCATGAGGCCAATGCCCATTTTGGTCACGATGCCAAGGTTCGACTGGGTGAACAGCCCGTCCGGATAGGGGCCAAAGCCATAAGGGAACAGTTGCCAGGTGTTCGATCCCGGCACAGCCCCCATGCCCGTGCGCATGATCCGCCCGGTCGGCAGCACGACCTCAAGACCGGTCTGCCACATGAAGTGGTCGCCATAGGGGGTGTAGCCCACACCACGTTCCAGCGTGTTTCCAACGATCGAGCCCCAGCCCAGATCGGGCGTGTCGATCATCAGGATCGAGTTCGTGGCCTTCAGGTGGTTGGCCAGATCGAAATAGGTCACGCCCGGCTCGACCAGCGCATAACCGAACTTCTCGTTCACCTCGAGGATGCGGTTCATCCGGCGGCCCATATCGACCACGGCCGCACCCTTCAGCCGGGGCGACTTCCCACCATAACCATTGTTCTGCCCGGTCGAGATAGGGGACAGTGGCAGTCCGAATTCATTGGCGATGGCGACGATGGCCTGCACGTCCTCTGGCGTGCCGGGGTACAACACGACGCTTGGGGCGTTATTCTGCGACGGCTCCAGCGGGTAAAGATCAATGTAGCCCGAAAGCGTCTCAAGATCAGAGACGACATGCGCAGCACCAAGCGCCGAAACCAAGCGCGCCAGCGCTTTCTCAAAGACCGCGGCATCTATATCCGGGGGAAGCGCGCGCTCTGTGAGCAGTTCGGTGTAGACCTTATTCATTCTGAATTCCTCCCTAAGCATGTTTGAATTTCATCTTTGGGTCGCATGAATCCTGCTTGCGGGAAGCAGCTGAAAACATAGAAACCAAAAGATACCAACAGCTATAATCTATTGTTAGTATTGTATAGGAGGCACTATTTGGTAACCACTCTTCCGGCAGAGACTGATCAGCTCAGCGTTTCAAGAAACTGATTTACGGCAGCATTGAACGCCGCAGGCTGTTCGATCTGCGGCGTGTGACCGCAGTCCTCCAGCACGATCAGCCGGGCCGATCTGGCCAGTTTTGCTGCGTGTTCGCTGTGCTTCAACGGCACGACGGCATCCTGACGGCCATGCAGGATGACCATAGGCACCGAAAGGGATCTCAGCAGGGCGTGGCTGTGGCCCCAGGTCGACTTGCGCTGTCCGAAGACGCTCGTCGTGCTGCGTATAGTGGCGAGAAACGCCGTGTTGCCGCCCTCCTTGAACAGGTTTCGCAGCAAGGCCGCCCGCAGGTCGCTGTCCACGCAGGCCGGGTTCTTGACGATGGCGCCAAGTTGCATGTCCAGCCCCTTTTCGCTGGGTTTGCTCATCATTTCGCCGAGCAGCGGCACAGTCATCATTCTGAAAACCGGGAAGACATCGGGTCCGAGCGACGCGGCATTGGCCAGAAAAACCCCCTTCACCCGGGCAGGCGCCAGCGCCGCCAGGCGCAGGGACAGTGCGCCGCCCATCGAGTTGCCCGCGGCGATGAGCTGATCCAGCCCAAGTGCATCGGCAAAGGCCAGCAACCTGGCGGCGTAGCTTTCCCAGTCCTCGGCCTTGCCGGTCAGGCCGGATAGCCCATGGTTCGGCACATCCCAGGCGATGATCCTGTGGCTTTGCCCCATGCCGGTCATCTGCGGTGTCCAAAGCTCCAGCGAACCGCCGATACCATGCGTCAGCAAGATCGGCAGACCCGGACCGCCACTGTCGCGGTAGCGGATCCGGATTCCCGCCACGTCGATGAACTGGTCTGGCATCGTCATTCCCTGACATTCAGTCGTCTGCGCATCGACAGGGGCTCATCTCGGCCCTTGTCCAGCCAAAGCCCGACGATCCCGTTGGGCAGGTAGAGGGCGAAGAGGATCGCCACGATCCCCACCCCGGCCAGATACCAGGCGCCAAAATCACCGAAGATTTCCTGCAGGGCGAAGAACAGCAGGGCGCCAAGGATCGGCCCGATAAAGGTGCCGATGCCGCCTACCAGGACCATGAACAGCATGAAGACCGACCATTGCACGCCAAAGGACGTGCGCGGCTGGAAGGTGATCGCCGAGGCAAGCCAGAGCGTGCCCGCCACGGCGCAGCCGATTGAGGCTAGGATGTATATGCGCTGCTTCACCTGAAAGGTGGAAATCCCGACCGAAGCCGCGGCTTCCTCGTCGTCGCGGATCGCCTGGGCCTCGGCCCCTGTACGGCCTTGCAGCAGCTTCCAGCTGGCCCAAAGCATCAGCGCCGCCGTTGCCAGCGCCAGCAGATAGATCGTCAACCGCCGCACATCGGGCGCATAAGCGTTCAGTGCGGTGACCGAGGTGCCGGTTTCGCCTTGGATCATCGGGTCGAACGAGACCATGGCGCGGATCGCTTCTGCGATCACCCAGGTGGCGATGGCGAATTCGCCTGCCTTCATCCGCAGCACGAACCAAGACAGAACCCAGGCCACCACTCCAGCGCAAAGCGCTGCAATGAAGACCGCAGGAAAGGGGGGTAGACCGGCGTCCACCATGCGCACCATGGCATAGCCACCAAGTCCCACATAGGCTTGCTGACCGACCGAGACGAGACCCGCATAGCCCGCCAGCAGGTTCCACATCGTGGCGAACATGATCAGGATGAACAGGTAGGTCAGCTTGTCCACCACAAGTGCCGATCCGACCATGGGCAGA
>JAIYDR010000428.1 GCA_027487395.1 Rhodobacter sp.
CAACGCAGATGCGAAAAGACGATCAGCAGACGCACGCTCGTGCGTCCGGGACCAGGGGTCAGGACAGTCATATAGGGGGCTCCGGTCTTGGAGGGTCCCGCAAGCCGCCAAAGCGGGGCGCGGGCTACGGGTGCAACCATGCGGGCCGGGCTTGGTTCCGCATGGGTTGCAAGCGTGGGAGCGGCGCAGCGCGCCAAGGCGGCAATCCGCCGATCTTGACACCGCAGCGTGCATCGCACGGGCCTTGGCTGTCCCAAACCGGGTTTCCCTTTGTATACCGTGCCGTTACAATTCCTGCGTGTGATGGGTGAGGGGTGCGGGCACATGACAGTATCGCGGCGCTTTGTGATGATGGGACTGGCGGCGGGGGGGCTGTCGGCCTGCACGGGTGGCAGTGGCGGGGGGGCTCCGGTCCTTGATCCCGGCCTGCGCCCTCAACCCAATGCCGGGTGGAGCGCATGGGTCGCCGCCTTCCAGCCGCGCGCGCAGAATGCCGGGATATCGCCCGCCGTGTTTGACCGCGCCTTTCAAGGCGCAGGCTTTCTGCCCGGCGTGATTGAGCGGGACCGCAACCAGACCGAATTCACCCGCACGCTTGAGGATTATCTGGCCATCGCCGCCTCGGACCAGCGCATCGCCTTGGGCCGTGCCGCCATGGCGCGGCATGGCGCGGAATTGGCCGCGATCCAAGGCCGCTATGGGGTCGAGGCCGAGGTGGTTGCCGCTGTCTGGGGTCTGGAAAGCCAATATGGCACAAGGCGCGGCGATATTCCGGTGATGTCGTCTTTGTCCACGCTGGCCTATGATGGCCGGCGAGGTGCCTTCTTTGAGGCGCAGTTGATCGCCGCGCTCAACATCCTGCAAGCGGGCGATGTGGCCCCGCAGGCGATGGTCGGCAGTTGGGCGGGGGCGATGGGGCATACCCAGTTCATTCCGACCTCATACCTGCAATTTGCCGTCGATTTTACCGGTGACGGGCGGCGCGATATCTGGTCCGAGGATCCGACGGATGCCTTGGCCTCAACCGCGGCCTATCTGGCGCGCTCTGGCTGGCAAACGGGAGACCTGTGGGGGATGGAGGTGCAACTTCCCCCCGGTTTCAACATTGGCCTGACCGGGCGCGAGGCGCGGCGGGCGAGTGGCGATTGGGCGGCTTTGGGCGTGCGGTCGGCGGATGGGGGCGCATTGCCGGACCATGGCTCCGGCGCGGTGGTGCTGCCGCAAGGGGCGGCAGGTCCGGCGTTCATTCTCTGGCGCAACTTCGGGGTGATCTTGCGCTACAACAACGCCTTGAATTACGGCATTGGCGTGGGCCATCTGTCGGATCGGCTGCGCGGCGAGGGTCCAGTGCGCGCGGCCTTTCCCCCCGATGCCCAAGGGCTGACCTTGGCCGACCGACAGGATTTGCAACGTCGCCTCACGGCATCCGGCTTTGACACCGAGGGCAGCGACGGCGTGGTGGGCCGCAAGACCGAGGCCGCGATCCGCGCCTATGAGGCGGCAAATGGGCTGCCGGTGACCGGCATGGCAACGGCGGCGTTGTTGGCGCGGTTGCGGTAAAAAGGCCAAACAATGCAACGCAAGGGGCGCGGCCGTCCCGCCGGGGAGGCTGCACATATATGTGCGGCCGCCCCCATTCTGACTCGGCGGGGGCGGGACGGCCGCGCCCCTATCCTTTGGGCATCGGGGCAATCCCTGTCGTTGCGCTTATGTCCTAAACCCAAAACGTCCAGACCCACAACAGCCCGAACAGCACCGGCTGATGCCCAAGATAGACCCAAAGGCTGTAGCGTCCCGGCATGGCCAGCCAATCCCACAGGCTCCCCTTCGCTGCGGTGACGGAAGCGATGCGCGCCCAGATGCCGGTGCGCACGGCGGTCCGCCCCAGCGCCACCCCGACAAGCACGGGCGCAAGCCATGGGAACACCGGGACATAATCCACAGCCGTGACCCTCAGCGCCCCCAGGCCCAGAAACAGCAAAGGCGCTGCGTCAAAGGCGGGCAAGGCCACGCTCCAGCCGATCCAGAACACAACCGCCGCGAACGCCAGCGTCACCACCGCAGGCAAGCGCAGGAACAACAGCCCCACGAGCGAGCCAAAGGCGATCATGTGCAGGATACCCCAGAACACATATTGCTCGCCCACCGCAAAACGCGTGCCGATGCTGACCACCGCCGCCGCTCCGGCGATGCGCAGCACGCGCCGCGCCAGACGGCGCGGGTCGATCCCCGCGCCATAGGCCAGATACAGCCCCACCCCGGACAGGATCAGAAAGCTCGAGGCCACCACCCGTGCCCAAAGCGGCCAAAAGCCGACCATGATCACCTCGGGCGGCAGATAGCCGAACATCACAAGGTCAAAGTTGAAATGAAACACCGCCATCCCGACCAAGGCGAGGGTCCGCGCCAAATCCAGCAAGACGGCACGGGGCGGCATGGCACGCGAAGCGAGGGTCATGACGGGAACTTTCAGCGGAAGGGCTCTCAGCGGGGACCAAGACAGGGGCGGGGCCAGCCACTTTCTTCGGCAAAGCCCTCCGCGATGCAAGCAAAACCGCTGTCACAAACCGTTGACTGGAACCTTCAGCATCGGACGACCCGAGGCATCGGTCGGGATCTCACCGGCGCGCATATTGACCTGCAACGAGGGAATGATCAGCCGTGGCATTCCCAGCGTCTTATCCCGCGCGGTCCTGAGCGCGACGAACCCTTCACGCGTGGCGTTGGGGCCGACGTGAATGTTCTGCGCCCGCTCCTCTGCCACCGTGGTTTCCCATTGGATGTCGCGACCATTGGGGCCGTAGTCATGGCACATGAACAGCCGCATCTGATCAGGCAGCGCCAGCACGCGCTGGATGCTGTCATAAAGCTCCCCCGCATCGCCGCCTGGAAAATCGGCCCTTGCCGAACCGCCATCGGGCATGAACAGCGTATCGCCCACAAAAGCCGCATCACCGATGACATGGGTCATGCAAGCAGGGGTATGGCCCGGCGTGTGCAAGGTCAGCGCCTGCATGGTGCCGATCAAATAGCTGTCCCCATCGCGAAACAGCGCGTCGAATTGTGAGCCGTCGCGCTGAAACTCTGTCCCCTCATTGAAGATTTTGCCGAAGGTATCCTGCACCAGCGTGATCTGCGCCCCAATCCCGATCCGTCCACCCAACTGGGCTTGGATATAGGGCGCAGCACTCAAATGGTCGGCATGGACATGGGTTTCAATCAACCACTCCAACTGCCAGCCCTGCGCGCGAATGAAGGCGATGATCTGATCGGCATGCCCGTAGGTGATCCGCCCTGCCGCATAGTCGATGTCCATCACTGAATCGATCACGGCGCAGGATGTGCTGGCCGGATCGCGGACGACATAGCTGATGGTGTTGGTCGCGGGGTCAAAGAAGCCGTGCACCTCGGGCCTCAGGTCCATGTCAAGCGGCACATCCGTCATCTTCAAAACTCCCTCAACCCTAGCCCAAGGGTAGCACAGGCCCGCCCATCGCCCAATCCCGCCAGCGACGACATGGCACCACAGGGCGAACCCTTGGCTTTGCACCTTGCCCCCGAAACGGGCAATTCACGCAACCCTTGGTGCAAGGCTCCGCCCATCGGCTCGCTCTGCAACCCCTGCGGGCAGCTTTGCGATTTACCCAAGCGCCGCTGCGGGCTAGGGAATGGCCATGGATGTGATCTCACTCGTCGGCAGCATCGCCGCTTTGTTCATTGTCATCAGCTTGACCGAGCCTTTGGCCGACAGGCTCCGCTTGCCCTATACTGTGGTGCTGGCGATCTTTGGCACCTTGATCGGCTTGGCGCTGGCCTATCTGACGCGCAATAGCGCGGTGCTGGTGGCTTGGGCACCGGACCTTGTGGGAACCGAGTTTTCCATCAAGGCCAATGTGTTTCTTTATGTGCTTCTGCCGACGCTCTTGTTTCAGGTGGCGCTGGGGTTGAACCTGCGGCGGATGATGGATGACTGGGTGCCGATCCTGGTGATGGCGGTGCTGGCAGTGGTGGTGGCCACCTTCGCCATCGGGTTTGCCCTGCGCCCGTTTACCGACCTGACATTGGCCGCGTGTTTCCTGCTTGGTGCCATTGTCGCCACCACGGACCCGTCGGCGGTGGTGTCGGTGTTTCGCTCGATTTCGGCCCCGCAACGCCTGACCCGCATTGTCGAGGGCGAAAGCCTTCTGAACGATGCCGTCGCGATCGCGCTCTTTGGCTTTTTCCTGACCTTTGTGATGCTGGGCGTACCAAACCCGACCTTGCGCGATGCGCTGGTGGGCTTTCCGGTTTTGATCGCGGGCGGCATTCTGGTTGGTCTGCTCTTGGGGCGGCTCTGGGTGGCGGTGCTGGCCTGGCTGGGGCGGTTTCCATTGGCGCAGGTGTCCTTCAGTGTGGCCTTGCCCTCGATTGCCTATCTGACCGCCGATCACGGCTTTGGGCTGTCGGGCGTCACCGCCGTTGTCACCGCCGGGATGGTGTTGAACCTGATGGGACCGGGGCGGATGTCGCCGCAGAACTGGATCAACCTGCGAGAGGTATGGGACGTTCTGGCGCATTGGGCGGGAGCGCTGATTTTCCTTTTGGCCGCCGTCTTGGTGCCGCGCCTGCTGGCCGATGTGCGCTGGTTTGACCTGTTCCTGATCCTGGTCGTCGTGGTCGCGGCAACGGCCTCACGCTTGTTCATGCTCTATGCCGTGCTGCCCGCGCTGAGTGCATGGAAATTGTCACCGCGCGTGGAAAAACCCTATCGCGTCGCCATGCTTTGGGGAGGTTTGCGCGGTGCTGTGACCTTGGCGCTGGCGCTCGCGGTGTCAGAGAACTTCCGTGTGCCG
>JAIYDR010000251.1 GCA_027487395.1 Rhodobacter sp.
GAAAGGTAAGCCAGCATCGCCTTGCCCACGCCGGTGCAATAGGCCGGGCCGACCTTTCCGGCCTGAGCGAACATCTCGACCGGGCGGGCGGCATTGCGCTTGTCGACGTAAAGCACCTGCCCCAGGTCCATCTGTGCCAGATGGATCGTCTCGCCGGTTTTTTGTGCCAATTCATCCAGATAGGGCCGCGCGATCGGGGCCAGCGAGGACTGCGCCCAGGCGGCATGGGCCAGCCGCACGAGGCGGACGCCAAGGGCATAGGTGCCCTGGTCGGGGTCCAGCGTCAGCATGCCCTGATGGGTCAGCGTCTGCAGCAGCCGGTAAAGCGTGGCCTTGGGGTAATCCGCATGGGCCAGAAGGTCGGAAAACCGCACCGGGCGGCCATGGCGCGCGACCATGTCAAGGACGTCCAGCGCCTTGCCGACCGTGCCGTCTGCGTGCCCTTCCGCGCCCATCCCTCTCCCCGGTGAAGCCAGTTGACAGGGGTGATGATAGCGGACATAGTTTTCAATATTCAAGACAAAGTTTCACATAATGGAACCAAACGGGAGGAAACCATGGTCCATACATTGAAAGGCGCTCTGGCGCTTGGGACGGCTTTGATGCTGGCCACATCTGCGATGGCGCAGGATAAGCGTGTCGTGACGTGGAATGCGGACTACGACCCGATCCCGCTGGCAGCGGCTGAGGCGCTGATTGCTGACTTCGAAGCGGCAAACCCTGAGATCGACATCGTTCTGACCAACTTCGATCACGAAGCCTACAAGAACGCGATCCGCAACTTCCTGACCGCCGATGCGCCGGATCTGGCCAACTGGTACGCCGCCAACCGGATGCGTCCCTTTGTTGAGGCCGGTCTCTTTGCCGATATCTCGGATGTCTGGGCGAAGAATGGTCTGAACGAGTCGCTGGCCTCGTCGGTGCTGTCGTCCACCATCGACGGCAAGCAATATGCGATCCCCTACACCTACTATCAGTGGGGCATCTACTATAACCGCGACGCTTACAAAGCCGCAGGCGTTGACCTGCCGGCAGAGGGCGGCGTGAGCTGGGATCAGTTCTTGGCCAATTGCGAAAAGTTCAAGGCCGCAGGCATCGACTGCGTGACCACGGGCTCCAGCGCGCTGTGGCCGGTCGCGGGCATCTTTGACTACGTGTCGATGCGCACCAACGGCTATCAGTTCCACAGCGATCTGGCGGCGGGCAAAATCTCGTGGACCTCGCCCGAAGTGGCGGCGGTGTTCGACAACTTCGGCAAGCTGCAGCCCTTCGTCACCGAAAACCATGCGGCCATCGACTGGCAGGATGCGGCGGCGCTTCTGGTGCAGGGCAAAGCGGCCAACTATGTGATGGGCAACTTCGCCGTCGGCGTCTTCAAGGAAGGCGGGATGACAAATGACAACCTCGGCTTCATGGTGTTCCCGGAAATCACCGCCGGTGTTGCCCGTGCCGAAGAGGCACCGACCGACACCATCCACTTGACCTCGGGTGCGAAGAACCCGGAAGATGCGAAGACCTTCTTGGCCTATATCGCCTCGGCTGAGGCGCAGACCAAGTGGAACGGCGCGGTCGGTCAGCTGCCGACCAACAAGAACGCCAGCGTGGATGCGAACGATCCGTTCCTGACCGCAGGCTTCAACGCCCTGTCCACCGCGACCGGCGGTATCGCCCAGTTCTGGGACCGCGATGCGGATGCGGAATATGCCAAGGCCGGCATGGAAGGCTTCCAGCAGTTCCTGGTCCAGCCGGACCAGCGTCAGGCGATCCTTGATCGTCTGGAGCAGACCCGCCTGCGCATCTATCCGCAGTGATCTGACGCAAAGGGCGTCCCCGTCGCAGGGGACGCCCGTTTTCTATCCTGGAGGACGGCATGGCACAGGCATCTCAACCGGTGGCGCGACGCTGGACGCAGCGCAGCCTTGCGCCTTGGCTTTTCCTCGCGCCGGGGCTGTTCATGTTCACGGTCTATGTGATCTGGCCGATCATCCAAAGCGTGACCCTGTCGTTTTTTGACTGGAACGGGCTGTACAACAAGGATGGCCAATTCACCGGCACCTTCGTCGGCATGGGCAATTATGCCGAGTTGATGCGCGATCCTGCCTTTGAAACCTCACTCTGGAACAACCTGAAATGGTTGGTCCTGTATATGCTGGCGCTGCCCATCGGGTTGTTCATCGCGATCTTCCTGAACCAAACCGTGACGGGCATTCGGGTTTACAAATCCCTGTTCTTTTTTCCCTTTGTCATCAGTCAGGTCGTCGTCGGCCTGATCTTTGCGTGGTTTTACGCGCCGAATTTCGGGCTGTTCTATCTGCTGACCGAGTCTGTGTTCGGCAAGGGAACCGCCATCCTCGCCGATCCCGACCTTGTCACCTATGGCATCATCGTTGCCGGGCTTTGGCCGCAGATTGCCTATGTGATGATCCTGTACCTGACCGGCCTGAACAACGTCGCCCCCGACCAGATCGAGGCCGCGCGGCTGGACGGGGCCAAAGGGTGGCGGATGCTTTGGTATGTGATCCTGCCGCAACTCCGCCCGGCTACCTTTATCGCGGTCATCGTGACGGTCATCGGCGCGCTGCGGTCTTTTGACCTTGTGTCGATCATGACCAATGGCGGGCCGTTCGGATCGTCGCGGGTGCTGTCTTACTACATGTTTGAGATGGCCTTGGGCGAATACGGCTTCCGCATGGGCTATGGCGCGGCGATTGCGGTCGTGCTGTTTGCGATCATGATGATCTTCATTTCGGGCTTCATCTGGAAGATGTGGCGCGACGAGAAGGAGCGCTAAGATGTTCCCGCGTCCGATCCAGAAATCCTCAACCACCGCGCAATGGCTTTATGCCGTGGCACTGCCGGTTGCGTTGATCCTGTGGCTGTTCCCCCTGTTGGGGGTGGCCTTGACCTCGCTTCGGCCAGCGTCTGACCTCGCACAGGGCAATTACTTCGGGATGCCGTCCGGCATCGCGTGGGAGAATTACATCTTTATCTTCACCCAGACGCCCATCGGGCAATACATGGTGAATTCGCTTTGGGTGACGATCCCCACGGTGGTCGGCGCGGTGGGGCTGTCGCTGATGACGGGCTTTGCGCTGGCGGTTTACGGCTTCCGGGCGAATATCCTTGTGTTCTTCATGTTCGTCGCGGGCAACTTCGTGCCGTTTCAGATCCTGATGGTGCCGGTGCGCGACATGACCCTGCAACTGGGGATGTATGACACTTGGTATGGCTTGGCGCTGTTCCACATCGCGTTTCAGACTGGGTTCTGCACGCTGTTCATGCGCAATTTCATCAAGGCCCTGCCGTTCGAGTTGATCGAGGCCGCCCGCGTGGAAGGCGTCGCCGAATGGCGCATCTTCTGGTTCATCGTGCTGCCCCTGATGCGCCCCGCCATCGCGGCGCTGAGCGTGCTGGTCTTTACCTTCATCTGGAACGATTTCTTCTGGGCCACCGTCCTGACTCAAGGCGTGGACAGCCAGCCCATCACCGCGGGCCTGTCCAGCTTGAACGGGCAATGGATCGCGCAATGGCATCTGGTCTCGGCGGGGTCGATCTTGGCGGCGCTGCCGCCGGTAGTAATGTTCTTCCTGATGCAAAAGCATTTCATCGCGGGCCTGACGCTAGGGGCAGTGAAGTGACCACATGGCGGATCGACACGCCCGCGCAGACGATTGCGCTGGCGTCTTATGGCGGTATCCCAGAGGTCACCTATTGGGGTCCGCGTCTGCCGGATCATGAGGATTTGGCGCAACTCGCCGCTGCCGCGCGGCTGGACCTGACCGGGGGCATGATCGACCGGCTGCCGGCGCTGTCGCTGTGCCCTGAGTCGGGGCGGGCTTTTTCGGGGCAACCGGGGTTGGTGGTTGCCGATGTGGCCGGGGTGCCGCTGCATCCGGCGTTCAGTTTTGACCACGCCATAGAAGCATCCGGTTCCTTGCACCTGATCTCGCGCGCCGGGGGCATCACTCTGACCCATGTGCTGCGCGTGGCACCGACGGGCGTGATCCTTTTGCAAACCCTTTTGGACAGCAACGCGCCATTGCGGGTTCAGTGGCTTTCCGCCCCCGTGCTGCCTGCACCGCAGCACGGGCATATGCTCGATGTGTCGGGAAAATGGATCGGTGAGTTTCGTTTGAACCGCACCGACTGGAGGCCGGGGATCAGGATGCGCGAGGCGCGGACGGGGCGATCCGGCCATGAACACCCGCCCTATCTGGTCCTGTCCGGGGATGGCTGCACCGACACCGCCGGTTTCGCCCAAGCCCTGCATTACGCATGGTCCGGCGGGCATCGGATGGTGGCCGAAGAATTGCCCTGCGGTCGCCGTCAGGTGCAATTCGGCCATGCCTCTGGCGCGGAAACCCAAGCTGCGACGCATTTTGAGACGGCAGAGCTGATCGCCCTCACCTCAACTGATGGTCTGAACGGCATCGCCGCCGCCTTCCAGCGCGACATCCGGGATCGGGTGGTGACATGGCCCAACCCAAACCGCCCGCGTCCGGTGCATTACAACTGTTGGGAGGCGGTCTATTTCCGCCACTCCCTGCCTGAACTGATAGAGATGGCCGACCGCGCCGCCGCCCTTGGGGCCGAGCGTTTCGTACTGGATGATGGCTGGTTCGGACGGCGCGACGATGACACCACAAGCCTTGGCGATTGGGTGGTGGATCGGCGCAAATGGCCCAATGGCCTGCATCCCTTGATCGCGCATGTCCACAGCCTCGGCATGAGTTTTGGCCTGTGGTTCGAGCCTGAGATGGTCAACCCCGACTCTGACCTGATGCGCGCGCATCCCGATTGGCGATTGGGGCCAGCCGATCAGGTGACGGGGCGCAATCAGATGGTGCTGGACCTTGGCCGCGCCGAGGTGAGGGATCACCTGTTCAACGTGATCTCGGCCCTGCTGGATGAATACCCGATCGACTATATCAAATGGGACCACAACCGCCTGTTGCCGGTGGTGGATGCTGCACAGACGCGCGGGGCCTATGACCTGTTCACCCGTCTGCGCGCCGCCCATCCGGGGGTGGAGATTGAAAGCTGCGCCTCTGGTGGGGGCAGGATTGATGCAGGGATACTCGCACTGACCCAAAGGGTCTGGCTGTCCGACAGCAATGACGCTCTAGAGCGTCTCAGGATGCAGCATGATGCCGCGCTGTTCCTGCCCTCTGCCGTGACCGGCAGCCATGTCGGTCCGCGCAAATCCCACACCTCTGGGCGTGAACTGCCGATGGCCTTTCGCGCATGGGTCGCGGCCCAACGGCACATGGGGTTTGAAATGGACCTGCGCGAATTGACCGATGCTGAAGCCGCGACGCTGTCGCGCGTGACCGCATGGTATCGCGCCAACCGCGATTGGATGATGGCGGGCACGATCCTGCGCCTACCGTCGGACGATCCCGCTGTGACGGCTGAGATGCAGATCGCCGCCGATGGCGGGCGGTTCGTCGCCTTTGCAGGCCAAGCCACAGCTCCGGTTCAGCAACTGCCGCGCCCGCTGCGCCTGACTGGTCTGGACCCGCAGGCGCGCTACCGTATCCATCTGGTCAACCCCGAGGATGCGCCGCCGCAAAGCCGGGGGGCGCTTGCGCTTAAGACCGCAGACCTGACGCTAACCGGGGCCACCCTCATGGGGCGGGGGATCAACCTGCCAATCGCATGGCCTGCAACGATGTGGGTGATCGA
>JAIYDR010000217.1 GCA_027487395.1 Rhodobacter sp.
GACCTTGTCGCGTCGCATGTCATGCTCTGACCTGTGATGATGAACGCCGTGTCATCCGCCCAGCCTGTCAGCCTGGACCGGCATCAGGCGTGGTCGTGGCAAAGCCCTCAAGGCTTTGCCCATGCCCGCGACCTGCGTTCGGTGCCAATCACTTTGCACGAGGCGACGTCTGCCGCTTCGTGCTTTGTGGTGGTCTTCGTACCCGGACCCGTCGGTCCCATGCCGCACGCGCTTTTGCGCCGTGGGGCGCAGGGTCATTCCCCATTCGTCGGACCGGGGGGCCAATGGCAGGCATCATGGCTGCCGCCGCGCCTTTCGGCTTGGCCTTTCGATCTGGTCACCTCACCGGCCGGCGGCCATTCCTTTGGCCTGCACGAGGACAGTGACCTTGTCGGACCGGGACTGGCAGGGCATTCGATCTTTGCACAAAACGATGCTGGCCCTGCGCTCGCGTCAGAAACCGCGCGAAGAGCCGCAATCCTTAAATCGCAGGCAGAAGCCCTGCCCGCCACCGCGCGCGCCACATTGGCACTGGCCGATCTTGGACTGCTGATGGCGTTTGACCCGGATGGGTCCCTGCTGATCATCGATCCGCAGGCGGCAGCCGATCTGACCGAGGCTGGTGTCCTTGCACTGCACCGGTCCGGGTCCTTGGCGCTTCTGCATGCAGCCCTCGTCTCGCGGGCGCATCTGGTCTGGATGGAGAAGGCCGAGCGACTTCTGACCACCGCCGCCCCGCCTCGACCAAGCCCCTCTTCGAACCGTCAGCGCATGGCCGCCGGATCGAGCTTTCTTGCGGCCCTTGCTGCGGACATGTCCGCCGATGAGGCGTCGATTCAGTTTTCAGGACCAACCAGACAATGAGAAACCCTTTCGCTGCAGCGCTTTTCATGACGGCGCTGCTCAGCGCTTGCGCGACACCGCCGGACCTCACCGCGCTTGAGACCGCTGTCACCACCCGAGAGGCCCGGCTTCCACCCTCTCTTGCGACAGGGGCGTTCGGACTGGCCGTCAAGCAGGCGATGGAAAACAGCCCGACACTGGGTCGGGGGGAAGCGGCCCTGCGTGAAGCCGAAGCGGGCCTTCTGGCCGAAGGTGGTGCCTTTCTGCCCCAAGTGTCGCTGGGTGTGCGCCCGGAGGGTACTGGCGGGCTCAGCATGACATCCTTCGGCGCAATCTCTCAACTGATCTATGATGGCGGGGCGAGCAATGCCCGTGAGACGGCCGCGCAGGCCCGGGTTCTGGGCGGTCTGGCCGGACGGCTCGACGCAGGCTCTCGGGCTGTCCTCTCGGCGGTCGAAGCCTGGTCTTCTGTGGCAACGGCACGCGCGTTGGTCCAGGTCTCCGAAGCGTCACTGGTCTCACTGGAGGTCACAACCGCCCAAATCGAAGAGCGCTCTTTGGCTGGACTGGGATCCAGCGTCGATGCGCTGACCGCCCGCAGCCGTCTGGCCAATGAGCGTGCGGCCGTGGTGGCGGCGCGGTCCGAAGCGACGCGGGCCGAGGCCATCTTCATTGAGACCTTTGGGCATGCGCCCAAGCCGGGCCTGTCACTGCCGCCGCAGGCCCCACCCGCACCGGATGGTGCGTCCATAGGAAGCCCAATGCTGCAACAGGCCGAGGCAGAGGTGCTTGCTGCGCAGGCCGAGCATGCTGCCGTGCTTGCCGGACGGGCACCGACCCTGTCGCTGACGGTTTCAGCCGTCCCCGGAACAGAGGCCGTGGCGGGACTTGCCTCTCAACAGCTTCTATCCCCCTCGCGGAACAGGGCCGCGAAGTTGGCCGCAGCAGAGGCGCGAATCGACGCCCGCCGGGTTGACCTGGACGCCACCCGGCGCGAGCTTGAGAGCAGATCGCGCATTCTCACAGCCGAACTCTTGGCCGTCGCAAACCGGCTGACCGCCACAAACGAAGCGCGGGAGGCGAACCGTGCCAATCTGGAGGTCGCCCGTGAGCAATTTCAGGCGGGTCGCCGCAGCCTGATCGAGCTTTTGGACGCGGAACGTGAGGCGCTGGCCTCTGAACGCCAGCAGATTCTGGCAGAACATGACCGGGCGGTGCTGGGTTATGCGGTTCTGGCGGCCAGCGGCGATATCCTTGATGTGTTTGGCGTGACTTTGCCCTCCAATCCAAGGTCAGGTTCGGCCTCGGAATGAGTACGCTAAAGACTGTTTCGACCCCGGTCTCCGAAGGAATGGCCACGACGCTAGAGCGCTGCGTGTTGCATGTCGCGGCCCATCATGGGCGATCCATGAGCCTTGGCGCATTGCAAGAGGTGCTGGTGAGCCGGGACAACATCGGCATCGCAGCAGAAGTTCGCGGCGTCATTGCTGCGGCAGAACAGGCGGGCTTGCAGGCGGCTTTTGGGCAATACCCGATTGGCCAAATCGATGCCAGTCTCATGCCGGCGATCTTGCTGACCACGGCTGGCGGCGCAGTCGTCTTGCACCGCCGCGATGCAGACATCGCCGTCCTCCATGACCCGAGGTCAGGTGACGCGTTGATCGATGTCCCGGTGACGGAGTTGGAGCGCGACATAACCGGCCATGTCCTGATCCTGAAGCCAGAGCATCGCCACGCCCATGATGAACGCGACGCCGGCATACGCGGTCATTGGTTCAAGGATGCAATAGCCGCGAACCGCTGGGCCTATATTCAGGTCGGGCTCGCCGCGATGATGATCAATAGCCTGGCCATGTTCACGTCGCTCTTCACCATGGTGGTCTATGACCGTATCCTCCCCTCAGCTGCCACAGAGTCCCTTTTTGCCCTGACGATCGGCGTCGGCGTCGCCCTCGTGCTCGACTTGGTCCTAAAGACATTGCGAGCGGGCTTTATCGACCATGCTGGCAAGAGCGCCGATCTGGATATGGGGCAGCGGGTGTTCGACCATGTGATCGAGACCGAGATGGCCGCGCGCAAAGGCTCGGTCGGGGCGGTGTCAGCGACCATGCGCGAGTTTGAATCCCTTCGGGACTTTTTCACTTCGGCGACCATGGTGGCGCTGGTGGATTTGCCCTTCGTGGTGATTTTCATTGGCGCGATCTTTCTGCTGGCAGGTCCGCTGGCGGTGGTGCCCGCAATCTCGGTACCCTTGGTTCTGCTGATCGGTGTCACGGTCCAACCGATGCTGGGCCGTTTGGCCGACCGTGTGCTGGCCGAAGGGCAGATGAAGCAGACCGTGCTGGTTGAAACGCTGACCGGGATCGAGGCGATCAAGGCGGCCGGCGCTGGTCGCCAGATGCGCGCCCGGTGGGGCGACGCCATCCGCCGCCAGTCCGCCTATGCGATCAAGAGCCGCGCTTTGACACAAGGCGCAATCAATGCGACCGGTTTCGTTCAGCAGGCGGCCCAGATTCTGATCGTGGTCTATGGCGCGCTTCTGGTTGTCTCCGGACAAATCACCTCTGGCGTGCTGATCGCGGCGGTGATCCTGACCGGCCGTGCCCTTGCTCCGCTGGCGCTGATTGCGCAAACGCTGACCCGACTGCATCAGGCGCGCAGTTCTTATCGCAGTCTTGAGGCCTTGATGCAGGCCCCCAGCGAACATCCGGCGGGCCGTCAGTTTCTTTCGCGTCCCAGGCTCTCGGGGACGATTAGCCTTGAGCGGGTGAGTTTCTCTTATCCCGACCAAAAAGGTGCAGCGCTTGACGGGGTCAGCTTAAACATCGCACCGGGTGAACGCGTTGCGATCCTGGGCCCGATCGGATCGGGAAAGAGCACCATTGCGCGGCTTGTGCTCGGCCTTTACCAACCAACCGAGGGTGCAGTGCTGGCGGACGGGATTGATATCCGTCAGATCGACCCGACTGACCTCAGGCGCAACATCGGCGCCGTCC
This sequence comes from Rhodobacter sp., assembly GCA_027487395.1. Classification (GTDB taxonomy): domain Bacteria; phylum Pseudomonadota; class Alphaproteobacteria; order Rhodobacterales; family Rhodobacteraceae; genus Paragemmobacter. The sequence goes on from JAIYDR010000217.1 coordinate 3,840, forward strand.
TGCAGGAGCCTTGGCTTTTATCAGGCACGCTGCGGGAGAACATTGCTTTTGGGGCTTTGCGCCCGCGCGACGAAGATATCCTTCGGGCGGCGAGCCTGGCCGGGGTCGAAGAGTTCGCTGCACGGCACCCCGAAGGTTATGACATGCGCGTTGGCGAACGTGGTCAGGGCCTGTCAGGCGGGCAGCGGCAGGCCGTGGTTTTGGCGCGCGCCCTGATGGGTGATCCGCCCATCTTGCTGCTCGACGAACCCACCGCCGCGATGGATATCCAAAGCGAGACGGCGCTGATCGGACGGCTCAAGACTGTGCTTGATGGTCGTACCGTGATTGTGATCACTCACCGGACAAGCCTCCTTGAACTCGTCGACCGCGTGATCGTCATCGATGGTGGCAAGGTGGTCGCCGACGGTCCGAAAACTCTGCTCACTCGACGTCAGGCAACAGGGGGGGGCGCATGACGACGCAGCGCGACCTCGACCGACTTGTCCAAGAGATGAAGGGCCGCACGCCTTTGCGCGCCTCTGCGCTCCTGATCACGATCTTCGTGGTCATCGGGGCGGTGCTGGCTTGGGCCTGGCTTACCGAAATTGACGATGTCACCCGCGCGCCTGGTCGGGTCGTCCCCGCAGGTGATGTCCAGCAGGTTCAGGCCGCCGAGGAGGGGGTTATCCGGGCGGTCCTTGTTGTTGAGGGCGCGATCGTCAAGGCGGGTGACCCGTTGGTCGAGTTGGACGGGCTGGTGCAGACCAGCCAACTTGACCGCGAAGTGCAGCGCGCGATGGCCCTTGAGGCCCGGATCGAACGGCTTTCTGCCGAGATCGACGGGCGCCCGCCCGTCTTCCCGGCCGAGATCGAGGCGGCCGCGCCTGAACTGGTGGTCAGCGAACGCGCCCTGCACGCGGGGCGCGCGGCAGCACTCGGCTCTGAGATCAGCGTGCTTGAGCGGCGGCTTGAGCAGCGGCGGCAGGAGCAACTCGAGGCCCGCACCGAAATCCAGTCTGCCACCCGCACGCGTGCAATCCTCGCCGAAGAGCGGGCGATTGTCGCACCATTGGTAGAGCGCGGAGTAGAACCACAGACCACACTTTTGACCCTGCGCCGCCAAGAGGAAGAGATCGATGGCCGCATCGCTGGGGCCGATGCGTCGCTAGCGCGCTTGGAAACAGCTTTGGCTGAGGTCGAGGACACCATTGCGGCCACCCGCAGCCAGTTTGCCGCAGAGGCGCTGCGCGAGTTGGCCGACGCTACGGCGGAACTGGCGGCCCTGCGCCCATCCTTGCCCGCTTTGAAAAGCATGGCCGCGCGGGCGGTTCTGCGCGCGCCTGTTGCGGGCATCGTCAACCGGCTCCACCGCCGCACCATCGGCGGGGCCGTTCGCGCCGGGGAAATGGTGGCCGAGATTGTGCCCCTAGACGATGCGCTTTTGGTCGAGGCCTATGTCTTGCCGCAGGATATCGCCTTTCTGCGCCCAGACCAGCCGGTCCGGGTCAAGCTGACCGCCTATGATTTCACGCGCTACGGTGCGTTAGAGGGCCGGATCCTGCGCATCGGTGCCGATGCGGTGCGCCGCAGTGAACGCGATGAGGCGGAGGTCTTTGTGATTGTCGTGCGCACGGAAGGCGCGCTGCTCGACGCTGATGGTGCCCAGGTTCGCATCATTCCCGGCATGATCGCCGAGGTCGATATCCTCGCGGGGCGCCGCCGGGTGATTGACTATATCCTGCAACCCCTTGAGCGGGTCCGGGCCCGCGCCTTCCGCGAATGACAAACTCCGTCACAGGTTTCCCTGCAGAAAGCTCCAGCATGATCGACCAAAAGCCACCCGCACTCGCCTTTCATGGCTCCCGCCTCTTCACGACTTGGCTCAAGGAGGCGAAGGTCAGTCTTGCGATGACCACCTATCAGGCGGGAAAGGTCTTTCTGCTGGGGCTGCAGCCTGATGGGCGGCTGTCCGTGTTTGAGCGTACCTTCGAGCGTCCGATGGGGATCGGGGTCGGAGCAGGCCGGTTCTGGATGAGCTCAATTCACCAATTGTGGCGGTTCGAGAATTTCCTGAACAAGGCCGAGACACGCGACGGATACGATGCGCTTTATGTTCCGGTGACCGGCCACACCACTGGGGATATCGATATCCACGATATCCACGAAGATGCGAATGGCCAGCCGATCTTTGTCGCGACCCGGTTCAACTGTCTTGCGACCTTGGCCGAACGCGGCAGCTTCCGTGAGCTTTGGCGGCCGCCCTTCATCGACCGGTTGGCCGCTGAGGACCGTTGCCACCTCAACGGGTTGGCGATGGACGCAGGACAGCCCGCCTATGTGACTTGCCTTTCGCGGACCAATGTCTTTGAGGGTTGGCGCGGAAAGCGCCGGGACGGTGGCGTGGTGTTAGAGGTCCCGACCGGTGAGGTGGTGGCCGAAGGGCTTTCGATGCCGCACTCGCCAAGGCTTTATCAGGACACGTTGTGGATGTTGCAGGCGGGCACCGGCGAGTTTGGTCGGATTGACCGCGATACCGGCAAGTTTGAGCCAGTCTGCTTCCTGCCCGGCTTCGCGCGCGGCCTTTCCTTTGTGGGCAATCACGCCGTGATCGGCCTGTCGCGCCCGCGTGAGAACCGCACCTTTGAAGGGCTTAAGCTGAACGAGAGGCTGGAAGCCGAGGGTGTGGACGCCCAATGCGCGATCTGTGTCGTCAACCTGCGCACCGGCGATATTGAACACCGGCTTGAGATCGGCGGCATCGTCGAAGAAATCTATGACGTCAACCTGCTGCCAAACGTGATCCGCCCCATGGCACTTGGCTTCCGCAACGACGAGATCCGCTTAACGATCAAACCAGAGGCACTTGCATGATCGACTTTTCGGGCGCGTGCGTCAGATCCGTGCGGAGGTCTTAAGGTGTCGCGGATTGTTGCTGTGGGCATGGTCAGGAACGAAGCCGACATTGTTGAGTCTTTCGTCCGCCACACGTTGCGATTTGCTGACGAGATCCGTCTGATTGACCATCTTTCAACGGACCGAACCCCACAGATACTTGAGAGCCTTCACGCCGAGGGGCTCAACATTCTGGTGACCCGACACACCGGCCAGGCATGGATACAGGAGATTTTGACAACGGCGCTTGCCAAAGAGGCGTTTGCGGACGGTGCGGACTGGGTTATTCCCCTTGACTGCGATGAGTTCATCGATGCGCCCAGCCCGATCCATATGCGTGACCATCTTGCACAGCTTCCGAAAGGTTCCATTGCATGGTGGCCCTGGGTATCGATGGTGCCACAGCCGACGAATGATCGAACACTTGTAGATCCTGTGCAGCGGATAAGGCACCGCCGCGAAGCGGAAACGGTCAACACGCCCAAGTGTTTGGTTTCGCGTGGCTTTGCAAGTAAAGCGGATTGGCAACTCGCGCCGGGAAATCACCATGTCCGGCTTTCAAACATGGACCCGCTTCCCATGGTGCGGATGCCTGAGGGGTATGGATTGCGCCACTATCCAGTCCGCTCGGTTTCGCAGCTCATGTCCAAAATGGTCTTGGGTCGTCTGGCCTGGATGCCGAGGCTCAAAAAGGACTCTGGAATATCCTTTCACACGCGGAACTTTTTCGATCGGGTCAAAGCGGGTTGGACACCCTCAGACCAAGATCTCGCGGCATATGCTTGCAATTATCAGGAGGCGGATCAATCAGAAGCCTTCGACCTTAAGAACGACCCGCTCAAGGTCCAGCATGTCCTGCAGTATACCCGGGAAACGGAAGCCCTTTTTCTGCCGCGGTTGCTGGATTGGGCAGAGAAAATTGTGGTGAGCACCTCTGTTGCGGTGCCTCCAGCGGTTTTTGTGTCCAAGCCGCGCCACATCGAACAGTCGGACCAGAAACCGCCAAAGACACCTCAAGTGTCGGAACAGGCTGCTTTATTCTTCAACCGCGCGAACACGGCCTTCCGGGAGGGCCGCCTTGAGGACGCACGGGATGCGGCAGAGCAGGCCGCGCAACTCGCCCCGGAACTGGCCATCGCGCATGTGTTAAAGGCACGCAGCTTGCGCCGTCTTGGTGATGAGGCCGCGGCCCGGGCAGCCTATGATGCTGCCCTGATTGTCGATCCCATAAGTTTTGATGCGCTGCTGGAACGCGGCAATGTCCTGCGGGGGCTAGGAGAAACTGCTGAGGCCGCTGCCAGCTATACCAGAGCGATGGAGTCGCGTCCCTTTGACACAAGGCCCGCGCTGGCACTGGCGCGGCTCTGGGAAGAGCAACCCGGTCGGGACGCTGAAGAACAGGCCGCCATCGCCTTTCAGCGCGCGCTTGACCGCGCCGGGGCTGGAGCGGAGCCCGCAGCGACGATGGCGAACCTGTGCCGCGACTTGGCCCGGTTCAGGTTGGATCGCGCCGAACTGGCCAAAGCGCTGGACGCCCTGCGTCAGGCGCGGCTGCTGGCGGGGTCAAGTGACCTGACCGCTGTGATCGACCTTGATCTGGCTGAAGTCTACCTGCGGCTTGGGATGACCACTGAGGCAAAGGCGCTGATGGAGCCCCTCTCTGCATCGGATGACCCCGCGCTTTTGCGGGCGCTGGCGCACTTGGCATATCGGTTCAATTTCTGGGCCGAGGCTGTCATGATCCTAGAACGCTGGACCGCGCGATATCCGGATGATGCCCAAGCCCATCTTGATCTGGCCGACATGCAGGTGAAGTCTTGGCTGCTGGTAGAGGCTTTGGCTTCGCTGGACCGGGCCGAAGCCGGCGGTCGCGTGCCGCAGGCCGGCAGCGCGGCCCTGCGGGCTTCAATTGCCAATCGGCTGGGAGACGCTGATACCGCGCTGAGGCTCTATGAGGGTCTCGTCGCTGAAGGGCAGGGCAGTTTTGCCCCCAATGCTGCGATGAGCCTGCTTTATACCGACAGCGTGACACCGGACGAAGTGGCCCACCGTCACCGTGCGCTCTTCGCTGGCTGGGGCCAGGACGCACGGTCGCGGGACAGTTTCGAGGTGGATCGGGACCCCGACCGCCCCTTGCGGATTGGCTTGGTCAGCGGTGACCTGCACCACCAGCATCCGGTAAACATCTTCCTGCAACCCCTTCTCGCTCGATGGGATCACAGCAACCTTCCATTGACGATCTACTCAACGGGACAGACCGTTGATGACCAGACCCGACTTGCGCGCAGCCGAGTGGGAACCTGGCAGGATGTCACCGCCGCACAACTGCCCGCCCGGGTTCCTGCGGACGGCATCGACATTTTGATTGATCTCGCAGGCCATACGGCTGGCGGCACAATGCGCGCTTTTGCCCGGCGCATGGCCCCAGTGCAAGCCAGTTTCCTTGGCTATCCTGGCTCCACGGGCGTGCCCAACATTGACTGGCTCATCGGGGATCCCGTGGTCACGCCGCCTGACGCTGATCACCTGTGCAGTGAACGGGTGCTGCGCCTGCCGAACACGGTGTTTTGTTTCGCGCCAGAAACAGACTACCCGCTGCCCGACTTCGAGGCGTTGTCACGCGGGCGCAGGCTGACCTTCGGCTCGTTCAACAATATTCCCAAGCTGACCCCACGCACGATCCGCCTCTGGGCAGATGTCATGAAGGCCGTGCCAGACTCGATGCTCCTGCTTCGGGCGCCAAGTTTCAAGGATGCTGGCGCGATCGCCCGGTTACGTCGCCTCTTCGGAGAGCAGGGTATTCCACAAGATCGCCTGACCTTCCGGGGGCCGGTCGGACTTGACGTCATGATGCAGGCTTACGGCGAGGTTGACATCGCCCTTGACCCTTTCCCCTATTGTGGCGGCACCACCACACTTCAGGCCCTCTGGATGGGGGTGCCCGTCCTGACGATGGAGGGTGGGCAGTTCGTCTCGCGGATGGGGGCAAGCTTCATGACGGCTGCGGGCCTGCCCGCTTGGGTCGCCAAGGATGACGCCGCCTATGTCGCACAAGCGGTGGCGCTTGGGCAGGATAGGACGGCACTTCTCGCCCTCAAGCGCGGGTTGCGCGCGCAGTTGCAGACCCGCCCGGGCTGGGACGCCGATCGCTATGCGTCGGATTTTGGCGCCGCGCTCCGAACGATGTGGCGAAAGACGATGGAGCGTCCACCCGGCCGTGTTTGACTGGCTGTGCGACACGCTGAAGATGGTCGCCCGATCGTGGAGCAAACCACCCTCCGGTAAACCCGGGGCTGGTCCGTCCGCGAACCCGCCAAGCGCGCAACAGGGCCGACCTCAAGGAAGGAACTGGTGATGTTTTGGGATGGGCAAGTCTAAAGGAACACGGGTTTTTTTCGGTTCAAGAAGGCCGTGCGGCCCTCGTAGAAATCCGGACCCTCAAAGCCACGGACGAAAGTCGCGTTCAATTCCGCACAGACCGCTTCGTCAGGGGCGGCCAGTCTGTTGATGGCGGCTTTGGTCGCGCGGATCGAATAGGCGGAAAGCCCGGCCAGATCGTTGGCATAATCTGTCGCCTCTTGCATCAGAGTGGCCGCCGGGAAGACCCTTTCAATCAGCCCGATGGAAAGCGCCTCCTCGGCGGAGATGAGCCGGGCTGAAAACAACAAGTCTTTGGCGCGTGCTGGTCCGACTTTTTCCAACAGTTGCGCGATGTCTTCCGGGCTATAGCCAAGTCCAAGCCGGGCTGCGGTGATGCCGAACCGGGCCTCGGGTGCTGCAAAGCGCAGGTCGGCGGCCAAAGCCAGCCCACAGCCCCCCCCAACGCAGGCCCCGGCGACCACGGCAATCACGGGCCGGTCCAGATTGCGCAGACGGGCCTGTGCCAGCCGCACCATCGCATTATAGACGGCGGTCGCTTCCGGCGTGGCATAGACCGCTTCGAATTCGGTGATGTCGGCCCCTGCAGAGAAAGTGGCCCCGACCTCAGCCGCCCCTGTCAGCAAAACGGCGCGCACACCGAGGTCTGCTTCAATCGCGTCACAGATCAACGGGATTGCCTGCCACATCGCCCGCGACATAGCATTGCGGCGGTCTGGGGCATTGACCTCGATCCGCGCAACGCGGCCAGAGTGCAGGATCAGCCGACCATCGGCAAAGGGGGTCATGGGGGTCTCCATCCTAAACGCAGTCATAGAGTGCTGCAATAAGGGCACGGGCGCGTTCGGATGATCCCATCCCTGCCGCCATTTCGCCCGTTACATAGCCAAAAGCAAGCCCAGCCTCTGGATCAGCAAAGCCTGTGGCCCCACCAGCCCCCCAATGTCCCAGCGCCCGCGCTGAAGGGCCAAAGTCGATGCCGGGAGGTAAGTTCAATTCCACGCCCGTGCCATAGCGAAGCGGTATTCTGAGGATCGGATCTGCCCCGGCACTTGCCGCCTGTTGCGCTGATAAAGCGGCCTTGCGGTTGGCGGAAAGAAACCCGGGGGCGATGAACGCCTCATAAAGCCGCGCCACGGCGCAAGCGGTGGCATGGCCGCTGCCCGACCCGATCTCTGCCCTGCGCCAGCGGCTGGAGTTGAAATCTTCGCCTTCGGCAAAAAACGCCATGGAGCGTGCGAATAGGCTTGTGGGGTCGCTATGCAAGGCATCGAACAGCGCTGCGGGGTCTGCTCCGGCGATGTGGGCGGTTCGTGAGATGTCGGCAAGAGAAAGGCCAAGCCTGAAATCGGCACCAAGCGGGCCGGTCACCTCATTTGCCAGCAACACGGAGAGGGGGCGCACTCCGGTGGCGCGGCACAGGATTTCGCCCAAAAGGTGGCCATAGGTCATGTTGTGATAAACTGGCGCGGCGCGGGGTGGGCAGACGGGGGCAGAGGCCGCCAGAGCCGTGACCATCCGATCCCAATCGTACAGGTCGCCACGCGCCACCGGGACGCTGACCGCAGGCAGGCCTGCGCGGTGGGTCAGCACATCCTGTACTGTGATTTCCGCCTTTCCTTCTGCCGCAAACTCTGGCCACAAGCTGGCCACCGTGGCGGTGGGCAACAACACGCCCTTGTCGATCAAGCGATGTGCCAGCAAGGAGATGACGCCCTTGGTCACCGAAAACACACAAGCCAGCGTATCGGCCTGCCAAGGTGCGGCGCCCTGCGGATCGATCCTGCCGCCCCACAAATCAACGACCGTCCGGCCTGCGATCCGCACGGCGACCGCGCCCCGCTCACCTTTGGCAAGGCTTGCCCCGAACTGATCCGCCAGCCGCCGGAAGGCAGGATCGAAGGATCCGTCCATCATATGTCAGACCGCATTGCCGGACGCCCAAGGATCATATCCGCCGCCTTTTCCGCGATCATCATGCAGGGGGCCGAGGTGTTGCCACCAATCAGGCTCGGCATCACCGAGGCATCGGCGACACGCAGGCCCGCAATGCCGCGCACCCGCAATTCCGGGTCCAGCACCGCCCCGGCATCGGTGCCCATCCGGGCCGTGCCGACGGGGTGGAAGATCGTATTGGCCCCACGCCGCACCCAGGCGTCAATCGCGGCATCTGAGGACAGGTCACTTTCCTGTGGCGAAAGATCATCGGTCTTATGCCTGCAAAGTGCAGGATTTTCCCCGATCCTGCGCGCCAGACGCACGCCATCGCGCAGACAACTGCGGTCCGCCTCAGAGGCCAGATAGGCCGGGTCGATCAGCGGTTTTGCCTCGGGGTCCGGCGAGGTCAGGGTGATGCTCCCCCGGCTTTCTGGGCGCAGTTGGTAGAAATTGATCAGATAGCCGTGCTGGCCTTGCCCCGCTTGCGTCGTCTCAAGGCTCAGACCGGGGACGAAGGTGATGTGGATATCCGGCTCTGTCAGGCCGGCCCTGGTGCGCAGAAAGCCCCCCACCTCCAGCGGTACGGCGGCGGCGGGTCCAGTGCCAAACAGCGCCGCTCGCGCAAAGGCCAAAGCGGCACGGTCCGGGCGGAACAGCGAATAAAGCGTGATCGGGTCTTTGCAGGCATAGGTCAGATAGACGCCCAAGTGGTCTTGCAGATTGCGCCCCACCTCAGGCGCCGTTACCTTTGGCGCAATCCCAACCGATTGCAGCGCCGCCGGATCGCCGATCCCCGACAGCATCAGCAATTGGGGCGTGTTGATTGCCCCGCCGCAGAGAATGATCTCTCGCCGCGCTGTCACCGTTTGTTCGACGCCCCCCCGGCGGACCCGCAGACCCGTGGCACGGCCTTCGTTCATCATGACCCGCAAGGCGTGACTTCTTGTCCAGACCAGCAGATTGGGACGCGACCGGACCGGATGCAGAAAGGCCGTGGCGCTGCTTTCGCGCCGCCCATTCCGGATGTTGAAATCATAGGGGCCAAGCCCTTCTTGTGTCGCCCCGTTGAAATCCTCGTTGCGGGGATGGCCCTCACCCTCGGCGGCTGACAGAAAGGCGGCGTAAAGCGGGTTTTCCGCCCGCGCCCGTGCCACCCGCAACGGACCGCCCGTGCCGTGGAACGGGTCCCCTGCGCGTTCGGGATTATCCTCGGATCGGCGGAAATACGGCAGCACATCGCCGTAGCCCCAGCCCGTGCACCCCGCCGCAGCCCAGCCGTCGTAATCGCGGGCTGTGCCGCGCATATACATCATGCCGTTGATGGTGGAGGACCCGCCCAACACCTTGCCACGCGGCCATTTGATCTGGCGGCCCTCCAGACCGGCTTGCGGCGTGGTCAGATACCCCCAGTTGCTGGGCTTGTACCAATAGGCAACCCCGGCCAAAAGCGGGATGCGAAACAGCGGGTTGCGGTCCGCACCCCCTGCCTCGATCAAGAGGACCGAGTTGCGCGCATCCTCGGACAGCCGATTGGCCAACACGCAGCCGGACGAGCCCGCGCCGACGATGATGAAATCAAAGCTGTCCATGGCGTGCCTGCCTCAATAGGGGAACTCCGCCCCGTTCATCGCGATGGCCTGACCCGAGACATAGGCCGCATCGTCGGACGCCAGCCATGAGACCGTCGCCGCCACATCATCTGCGGTGCCAAAGCGCCCCATCGGCACGGTTCGGCGAAAGCCTTCGATCACGGCTTCGGGCGTCTGCCCTGTGCGCTTGGCAAATCCCTCCGCAATGCCGCCCCAGAACGGCGTTTCGATATGCCCGGGCACATAGCAATTCGCCCGGATGCCATGCGCGGCCAGTTCAATCGCCAGCGACTGCGTGAGCATGATGATCGCCGCCTTTGACGCGCAATAATGCGACAGGTTGGGCACCCCGCGCCGCCCCGCGCCCGAGGAGGCGTTGATGATACACCCGCCCTTGCCCTGCGCGATCATCTGCCGCGCCGCCGCCCGCGATCCCAGAAACACCGTGTCGACGTTGACCTGCATCACGCGTTGCCATTCGGTCAGCGACATCTCGATCACCGGGGTGACCGCGATGATCCCGGCATTGCAGACCATGACATCCAGCGCGCCAAACTGCCGGACCGTTTGTGACACGGCCGCATCCACCGCAGCCTCATTCAGCGCGTCTCCTTGCAGGGCCAGAAGGCGCTCGGCGCTGCGCGGAACGGGGTGCAGGTCAAACCCCACGACATTCGCGCCCTCGGCCAGAAAGCGGTCCAGAATGCCAAGCCCGATTCCGCTGGCGGCACCCGTGATCAGAACAGTCTTGCCAGCATGGCGCAGCGGGTCAGTCATCGATAACCTCCGGGGTGGGGCGGTAAAGCGGCGCGCGGGCAGCCGGGATTGCCAGAAGGGCGGGATCAAACGCCGGCAGATCATAGCCTTCGGGCTGTGGCGGGCGCGTCTGATACCCCGTCAGCCGTGCCAAGGCGGCAGCAACGCCGGGGTCGGTGTAGTAAAGGCTGTAAACCCCCGTCAGCAGGGCGGCAAAGGCAGCCGGGTGGTCACGCTCAGCCCGGCGCACTGTGTCCGGAGTGATGCCATCGCTCAGCGCCGCAAGGACCGGCGGCACGGTGTTGGCAAAACGCGGATGCGCCGACAGGCGCGACGGCAATGTCGTGGCGCTGGCGGCGGGGAAATCCCCGTCACCCGGCAAAAGCACATCCAACAGCGCGGTCAGGCTCATGCCGCCACCCCGATGCTGGCGCGGTCGCGGATCAGACAATCTGCCGCCCGCAAAGCCAAGGCTTGCAGGGTTGAGGTCGGGTTCAAAGCCGCCGCCGTGGTAAAGACGGACCCGTCCAGAATGACCAGATTGGGCACCAGATGCGCCCGCGAGGTTGCATTTACCACCGATGCCCCCGGATCGGCGCCCATACAGGCCGTGCCCAACAGGTGAAATCCGGCATGGACCAGCAAATCCTGTGCGACCACTTCGACCGCGCCCGCCTCACCAAAGGCGCGGCTGGCATTCGCGATGCCATGGGCGATCATCCGGCGGGTGTTGTCGTCCAGACTGTAGGTCATTTTCGGCGCGGGGATGCCGTGCTTATCGGTCAGCATCGACGACAGGGTGACCCTGTTTTCCAGCCGTGGCAGGTCTTCGGTCGTCACGGTCAGGCTGGCGGTATGCCCGAAGGTGCGCCGGAAGGCGGCGTGATGATCCGCCCCCCAGGGCAGGCGCGGCAGATAGCCGCCACAGGCCGTGCCCACCGGCCCGTCAGAGCGGATCAACTGCATCTGATAGCCCCGATCAAACCCCCGCGACGGATCGCTTTCGTAGAACTGCTGTGACAGGATCGAGACGGCGAAAGGCCCCTTTTGGCCCTCCATCGCCTCGTCAAAGCGGGCGGTCACAAGCCCAGTCGGGTGGTGCATCAGCCGTCGCCCCACCAGATCGGTGTCATTGGCCAAGCCATTGGGAAAGCGCTTTGACGTCGACAAAAGCATCAGCCGCGCCGTGCCCACCCCGTTCGCCGCCAGCGCCACAACGGCGGCTTTGTGCCGCTGAACAACGCCCTCGCGGTCGAAATAGGCCACCCCGGTGGCCCGGCCTTGCGCGTCTGTTTCCACCTCAAAGGCGGTGGCGTGGGTGATCAGGCGCACCCCGGCGGCCAAAGCTTGCGGCCAATAGGTGACATCCGCTGAAGAGCGCGCCTTGACCGGACAACCCAGATCGCAGGGACCGCAATTGTTGCACGCCCCCCGTCCCGCGCCGTAGGGGATAGAGTTGATCGCCACATCCGCAGGCCACCAATGCCAGCCCAGCCTGTCAAAGGCTGCGGCCATCCGTTCCCCGGCGCGGCCAAGCGGAATGGGCGGCATCTGACGCGGCCCGCGCGGGGGATTGCCCGGATCACCCTGCAGCCCTGCAACGCCCATCATCCGGTCGTTTTCTTCGTAAAAGGGTGCCAGATCCTCATAAGTGATCGGCCAATCATCGCCCACCCCATCCAGCGTGCGCGTCCGGAAATCTGAGGGACGAAACCGGGGGAAATGCGCGCCCCAGAGAATGGTCGATCCACCTACCGCATTGTAGAGGAACGGCTTTATCGCCGCATCCGCGTCATCAATCGGATAATCCGCGGCACCTTGGCGCTGATTGGGGTTGGGGTGGTGTGTGGTCTGACGCGCAATCTCCCATTCGGGATGCAGGCTGGGCGTGTCGGCATAGCTGACCCAATCGCCCTGCTCGAGACAGGTGACACGCAGGCCCGCACGCGCCAAACGCCAAGCCGCCGCCGCCCCACTGGCCCCGGCCCCGACGATCAGCACGTCATCCATCACGCTGATCCCCCCTAGATCTCGCCCGCGACAACGCGGTGGCAGCGCACGGCACGCCCATCTTGTTCGACCAACACCTGCGGGGTGCTGCGGCAGGTGTCATTGGCAAAGCTACACCGGCTGGCCAAATAGCACCCTTTCGGCAAGTCAATCGGGCTTGGAATTTCACCCTGCAACGCGGCCACTTCAGGATGATCAACGCGGCGGTGGGTGGGGTCGGGAAACAGGTTCGCCGACAGCAAGGCGCGCGAATAGGGGTGCTGCGGCGACGAAAACACCTGCTCAACAGTGCCTTCTTCGACAATCTGGCCAAGATACATCACGGCAACCCGCTGGCACAGGAACCGCACGGTCGTCAGGTCATGGCTGATGAAGAGGAACGAGATGCCCAGTTCCGCCTGC
>JAIYDR010000102.1 GCA_027487395.1 Rhodobacter sp.
CGGCGGCGGCATAAGCGTCGCGGTTATAGTAGATGCCCCACTGATAGTAGGTGTAGGGGATCGCATACTGCTTGCCGTCGATTGTGGACGACGGCACCGACGAGGCCAGCGACTCGTTCAGGCCATTGGCAGCCCAGACGTCCGAGATATCGGCAAACAGGCCCGCCTCGACAAACGGACGCATCCGGTTTGCTGCATACCAATTGGCCAGATCCGGCGCATCGGCGGTCAGAAAATTGCGGATCGCGTTCTTGTAGGCTTCGTGGTCGAAGTTGGTAAGCTGAATGTCGATCTCGGGGTTCGCGGCCTCGAAATCTGCGATCATGGCTTCGGCCGCCGCCAGTGGGATCGGATCGTAATCCGCATTCCAGGTGACGACGCGCTTGTCTTGCGCGATGGCAGATGTGGACAGCAACAACGCTGCCACAACGGCCAGCGTGCCCACTTTCTTATGGACCATGGTTTCCTCCCGTTTGGTTCCACTATTTGAAACTTAGTCTTGAATATTGAAAACTATGTCTGCTATCCATTAGTCTGTCAACAGGAACGCAGGGGAACATGCGATGACAGCCGAACAGGGGGATGGAACGGTGGGAAAGGCACTCGATGTGCTGGACCGCGTGGCGGCGGCGGGCCATCCCGTGCGCTTTACCGAACTTCTGGAACAGGGCGGCTATCCCAAAGCAACGCTTTACCGGTTGCTGCAAACCCTGACCCATCAGGGCATGGTCGCCTATGATGCGGACCGCCAGACCTATAGCCTTGGCGTGCGGCTGGTACGGTTGGCCCATGCGGCGTGGAGGACGTCGTCCCTCGCCCCCATCGCTCGGCCCTATCTGGATGAATTGTCAGCCGAAACCGGCGAGACGATCCATCTGGCCCAGATGGACGGCGGACAGGTGCTTTACGTCGACAAACGGAACGCGACAAAGCCGGTTGAGATGTTCGCGCAAGCCGGAAAAGTCGGCCCCGCCTATTGCACCGGGGTGGGCAAGGCGATGCTGGCCTTCCTGCCCGATGCGGCGGTGGATCAGGCCATTCTGCGGCAAAGCTTCCACCCCTACACGCTGCGCACGCTCGACAGTGCCGAAAAACTGCGGGCCGAGTTGCGGGTGATTCGCCACCGGGGTCACGCCTTCGACGATGAAGAGCATGAGCCGGGAATCATCTGCTGCGCTGCACCGATCTTGACCGTAACCGGCCGGGTGATCGGCGCGCTGTCGGTCACATCCACCACAAGTCGTTCGTCCCTTGCTGCGCTAGAGGCGCGATCAGGACGCATCAAGGAAACCGCCGCGCGTATCGCGGCCGAGGCGGAAAGCTGGCGCTTTCCCGAACAGGGTTAAGGGAGGATTTCACATGTCAGGCGTTCAATTGCAGAACGTGGTCAAGCGGTTCGGGGATGCCCAAGTCATCCACGGCGTCGACCTGAAGATCGAAGACGGTGAGTTTTGCGTCTTCGTCGGCCCCTCCGGCTGCGGCAAATCCACCCTGCTGCGCATGGTGGCGGGGCTGGAGGAAACCTCCTCCGGCCAGATCCGCATCGGCACACGGGATGTGACGCAGGCCGATCCGTCCGAACGGGGCGTGGCGATGGTGTTCCAGACCTATGCGCTTTATCCGCATATGACCGTTGCAGAAAACATGGGCTTCGGGCTGAAGATGACCGGCCATCCCAAGACCGAAGTTGACCGCAAGGTGGCCGAGGCCGCTCGGATCCTGAAGCTTGAAGACCTGCTCGCCCGCAAGCCCAAGGCCCTGTCCGGCGGCCAGCGCCAGCGCGTCGCCATCGGCCGCGCCATTGTGCGGGGGCCCGAGGTGTTTTTGTTTGACGAACCGCTGTCCAACCTTGACGCCGAATTGCGCGTGGAAATGCGGGTGGAAATCGCCCGTTTGCACCGCGAAATCGGGGCCACGATGATCTATGTGACCCATGATCAGGTCGAGGCAATGACGCTGGCCGACAAAATCGTCGTCCTTCGCAAGGGCCGAGTGGAACAGGTGGGCAAGCCCTTGGACCTGTACCATGACCCCGACAATCGCTTTGTCGCAGGGTTCATCGGCAGCCCGGCGATGAACTTTCTGAACGCCACCTCGGAAGGGGGCAGCGCAACCGTGCCGGGGCTGGCGGCTTCGGTCAGCACGGGGGCGAATCTGCCCGCCAAAGGCACCGCCATCACCATCGGCCTGCGCCCGCAGCATCTGCGGATCATCGCAGGCACCACCCACCGCGTTGAAGTGACCGAAGCTCTTGGCGGGGTGACCTATATCCACCTGCTGGCGCCAAGTGGCGAAAAGCTGGTGATCGAAGCGAAGGGGGATGTCATCCCGCCGCTGGGATCGACGGTCGGTCTAGAGACAGAGGCCGGCGCGGCACTGTTCTTTGACGCCGCAGGATTGCGTCTACGCTGACCGAAGAGAAGGACAAATTCCTTCGAAGAAAATTGCTGTCGGCGGAGTTTGACGCAAACTCCGCGACGAAGCCTGTCGCAGGCTTCGTTTCCCCAAACGCGGCCGCGCGAAGTTTGCGTCAAACTTCGTCGCGAAGCCTGCGTCAGGCTTCGCAGCGCTGCGGCTACTCCGCCCCCAAATGCCGCTCACCCCGCGCGGCGGCCAGCATCATCTGCTTTTGCCGTTCGCGGAACCGGGCGCGGTCGGCTGTGTCGTATTCCGCCGCGCAATGATGGCAGCACACGCCCTCTTCGAACTCCGGGCGGGTGCGATCCTCGGGCGTCAGGGGACGGCGGCAGGCACCACAACTGGACATCTGACCCGGGCGCAAGCCGTGGCCCAACGACACGCGATCGTCAAAGACGAAGCATTCGCCCTGCCATAGGCTCTGCTCTTCGGGCACGTCCTCAAGGTATTTCAGGATGCCGCCCTTCAGGTGATAGACCTCTGTCACCCCCTGCTGCAAAAGCCAGTTCGTGGATTTCTCGCAGCGGATGCCGCCCGTGCAAAACATGGCGATGCGCTTGTTGTGAAAACGATCCTTGTTGGCCTCCCACCATGCCGGAAACGCGCTGAAGGCTTTGGTGCCAGGGTCCACTGCGCCTTCAAAGGTGCCGATGGCGACCTCATAGTCATTGCGGGTGTCGATCACCGCCACATCCGGCGCCGTAATCAGTGCGTTCCAATCGGCGGCGGCGACGTAATGCCCGACCTGCGCGCGGGGATCGACATCGGGCTGGCCCATCGTCACAATCTCGCGCTTCAGCTTCACCTTCATGCGGCCAAAGGGCATCTCGGACGCGGGGCTTTCCTTCCATTCCAGCCCGGCGCACCCCGGCAAAGCGCGGATATGGGCGATCACGGCGTCTATGCCTTCGCGGGTGCCAGCGATGGTGCCATTGATCCCTTCGCCCGCCAGCAGGAGCGAGCCTTTGACGCCATGGCCAAGGCACAGGTCCAACAGCGGCGCGCGCAGGGCGGCCGGATCGGGAAAGCGGGCGAAGTGGTAGAGGGCGGCAACGGTCAGCATAGGGCCGGATTGCCCCCAATTCGCGCCGATTTCAAGCACTCGCCGCAGTTTTCCGTCACAGTCTTGCCTCCTCCCATTGACGCATGGGGCGGGGTTTCCTACGCAAGACAAAGCCGCAAAGGAAAGAGGCCCAAGATGCGACCAGAGACCGAAGCCCTGATCGTGATCGACATCCAGAATGATTTCTGCCCCGGCGGTGCCCTGGCGGTGGCGGATGGCGATGCGATCATCCCGCGCGTCAATGGCTTGATGGCCGAATTTCCCACTGTGGTGCTGACCCAAGACTGGCACCCGCGCCACCATGCCAGCTTTGCAGCAAACCATTCCGGGGCGGCCCCGTTCAGCCTGACCGAGATGCCCTATGGCCCACAGGTGCTCTGGCCAACCCATTGCGTGCAAGCGAGCGAAGGGGCGGATTTCCACCCCGACCTTGCCACCGATCCCGCCCATCTGGTGATCCGCAAAGGGTTTCGTCCGCAGATCGACAGCTATTCCGCGTTTTTTGAGAATGACCGCAGCACCACCACGGGCCTTGATGGCTATCTGAAAGCGCGCGGAATCACGGCGATCACGCTGGTCGGTCTGGCCACCGATTACTGCGTGGCCTATTCGGCACTGGATGCGGTGCGTTTGGGTTACAAGGTGCGGGTGCTGATGGGCGCCTGCCGGGCGATTGATCTGAACGGGTCTTTGGCCGCCATGACGGAACAGATGCGCGCGGCCGGTGTCGCGCTGGAGGATTGATGGTCGATATCGCCACCCGGGTCCATAACCACAACTGGAAGATTGACCCGATCGTTCGGTCCCTCATCGACACCGACTTTTACAAGCTGCTGATGTGCCAGTCGATTTTCCGCAACAAACCGGAGACGACGGTGACCTTCAGCCTGATCAACCGCACCAGATCCATTCGGCTGGCCGAGTTGATCGACGAAGGCGAGCTGCGCGAACAGCTGGACCATGTCCGTTCCTTGTCGTTATCGCGCGGGGAGTCCACTTGGTTGCGCGGCAACACCTTTTACGGCAAGCGACAGATGTTCCGCCCTGATTTCATGGAGTGGTTCGAAGGTTTGCGCCTGCCTGCCTATCACCTTGAGAAGCATGATGGTCAGTATGAACTGACGTTTGAGGGCAGTTGGCCTGAGGTGATGCTGTGGGAAATTCCGGCGCTGGCCGTGCTGATGGAATTGCGCTCGCGCGCCGTGCTGAAAGGCATGGGCAAGTTTGAGCTGCAAATCCTCTATGCCCGCGCAATGACCAAACTGTGGGAGAAAATCGAACGGCTGCGTCGCATCGAGACGTTGAAGATCGCCGATTTTGGCACCCGTCGTCGGCATTCTTTCCTGTGGCAGGATTGGTGCGTGCAGGCGATGCAGGAAGGGCTGGGGTCGAAGTTTATCGGCACCTCAAACTGCCGCATCGCGATGAAGCGTGACATCGAAGCGATCGGCACCAATGCCCATGAACTGCCGATGGTCTATGCCGCGCTGACCAACAGCGATGCCGAATTGGCGCAAGCCCCCTATCAGGTGCTGGCCGATTGGCACGAAGAACATGACGGCAATCTACGCATCATCCTGCCTGACACCTATGGCACCGAAGGGTTTTTGCGTCATGCGCCAGATTGGCTGTCGACTTGGACCGGCATCCGCATCGATTCCGGCGATCCGGCCGCCGCCGCGGAAATCGCGATTCGCTGGTGGCAAGAGAAGGGCGAAGACCCGACCACCAAGTTGGTGATTTTCTCGGATGGACTCGATGTGGAAAAGATCGAGGAATTGCACCGCCAGTTTGTTGGCCGGGTCAAAGTATCCTTCGGTTGGGGCACGATGTTGACCAATGATTTCCGGGGTCTGGCCGGGGACGGGTTGGCTCCCTTTTCGCTGGTCTGCAAGGCAGTGTCAGCCAATGGCCGCCCGACGGTGAAGCTGTCGGACAACCCCAACAAGGCGATGGGTCCGGCGGATCAGGTTGCGCGCTACAAGCGCGTCTTTGGTGTGGGCGCGCAGGCTGCGCTGAAGGTTGAGGTTTAACGGGCCAAAGCAGCGATGACGCAACACTTCAGTCAGGGGCCCGGTCCCCCC
>JAIYDR010000226.1 GCA_027487395.1 Rhodobacter sp.
GATGGCGATGTCCGTGCGCCGCGCCAAGAAGATGACCATGCAGGAGGACATCGCATGAGCGGGGGAACGGTCATCGTCACCGGCGCAGGGTCGGGCATTGGGCGGGCGATCGCGTTGCGTCTGGCTGTGGATGGCTTCTATGTCATGGTCAACGACTTCCGCCCGGACGCTGCGGCGGCGGTAGCGGCTGAGATTGGCGGCAGCGCGCAGTCCTGTGGCGGCGATGTGTCGGTTGAGGCGGATGTCGCTGCGATGGTCGCCGCGACGGAAGGTGCCTTTGGCCCCGTCACCCATCTGGTCAACAACGCGGGCCATGTGCATCAGGGCCGTTTCCTTGACCTGACGCCCGCTGATTTTGACCGCATGATCGCGGTGCACCTGCGTGGCACGTTCCTGTGTACCCATGCCGTTCTGGCCGGGATGCTGGCGCGGAAATCCGGGGTGGTGGTCAATATCGCCAGCCAGTTGGGCCAGATCGGCGGGGTGGAGCTGGTGCATTACTCCGCCGCCAAGGCCGGGATCATCGGGTTAACCAAGGCTCTGGCACGCGAAGTGTCGGCCATGGGCGTGCGCGTCAATGCCGTCGCACCGGGGCCGATCAACACGCCGCTGGTGCGCAGCCTGTCCGAAGAGTGGCAGCGCGCCAAGGCTGCAGAATTGCCGCTGGGCCGTTTTGGTGAACCCGAAGAGGTGGCGGCGACGGTGTCCTTCCTGTGTTCACCCGCCGCGTCGCTGTTCGTCGGCCAGACGCTTGGCCCCAATTCCGGAGACGTGATGCTATGACCCAAACCGTTCTGATCACCGGGGCCGGGATCGGCATTGGCCGCGCCAGTGCGAAAGCTTTCGCCGCCGCTGGCTACCATGTCATCGTCACCGATGTGCTAGAGGCCGAGGGCGCATCCTGCGTGGCCGACATCAAGGCAGCTGGCGGCAGCGCTGAGTTCCACTTTCTGGACGTGCGGTCTACCGAAGCCGCCGATGCTTTGGTGGCCAAGGTTGAGGCTGCGCATGGCGGGATTGACGTCATCGTTGCCAATGCGGGCATCGCGCACAAGGTGCCACTGCCTGCGCTGACCGATGAAAAATGGGACCACACCTTTGACATCGACCTCAAGGGCATCTTCCGCGTCATCCGTCCGGCACTGGCTGGTATGAAGGCGCGCAAGAAGGGCGCGGTGATCGCCCTGTCGTCCATCATGGGCGTGGCTTATGGTTGGGATGAGCATGTCCACTATTCCGCGGCCAAGGCCGGGGTGGTGGGTCTGGTGCGCGGTCTTGCCGTGGAATTGGCGCGGGACGGCATCCGCGTGAACGGCGTGGCCCCGGGCTACATCCGCACCGCGCAGCTTTTGTCCAAAGAAAACTCGCTTGGTCCCGAAGGGGCGGAAAAAGCGGGTGAATTCATTCCAATGGGGCGGATCGGCGAGCCGGAGGATATCGCCGATGTTGTCCTGTTCCTGGCATCCAACGGCGCCCGATACATGACCGGACAGGTCGTGGTCGTGGACGGAGGATTGCTCGTCGGGCGCTACTAGGTCCTGCGTGCAAGAAGACGAAAGACGTCACATCAAGAGACGAATAAACAGGAGGTACTACGAATGAACACCATGTCGCTTTCGCGGCGTCGCTTCTTGCAGGGAACTGCGGGCGGGGCTGCTTTGGCTGCGGGCGGGCTGCCGCTGTTTGGCGCGCAACAAGCCTTCGCTGCGGATCTCGCGTCGCAGGAACTGCGCACCGTCGGCCTGTCGGTCACTGTGCAGGAACGCATCCTGAACGACTTCAAGGCGGCCTCGGGCGTGAGTGCAGTGTCGGGCAAAGCCGACATCTTCCCGAACACCCAGACCGAACTGCTGTCCGGCTCCACCGCCTATGACTGCTGGGAAACCATCGGCGAGCGTCTGCCGTCGATCGTGCAGACCGACCTCGTGGCTCCGATTGCCACCTCGGCCTTGACCAACTGGACCGGGATTGGCGAATCCTTCCTCAAGCCCTCGGACAAGTGGGAAGCCCGCGCACAGATCGTCGGCCAAATCTGGACCGACGAGTCGCAAACCGCGCTGAACATGGTTCCGACCGTGTACAACTTCGACTCCATCGGCTACCGCCCCGACCTCGTCTCGGCAGAAGAAGCCTCGATGTGGTCCTCGCTGTTCGACCCCAAGTTCAAGGGCAAGACCGGCCTGAACGTTGACCCGCTGATCGCCTTCGGTCAGGCCGTTATGGCCATGAACGAACTGGGCCTGCTTGAGGTGAAGAACCCCGGCAACCCGGACGCAGCGGCCATCGAAGAAGCGGCCAAGTTCCTGATCGCGAAGAAGAAAGAAGGCCAGTTCCGCGCCCTCTGGGGTGACTTCGGCGAACTCGTGAACCTGCTGGCTTCGGGCGAGATGATCCTGGCCGACGCATGGCAGCCGGCTGTTATGGCCGTGAAGGCACAGGGCGTTCAGTGCTCTTACGCCACCATGAAGAACGGCTATCGGGGCTGGTCCATCGGTATCTCGGCGCTGAAATCGTCGCCGAACCTCGATGCGGTCACCGCTTATGCTGACTACTGGCTGTCGGGCGGCCCGGCGGTTGCCGTGTCCGAACAGGGCTACTACTCGCCCAACGACAAGGTCAAAGCCGTCATGGCCCCCGAAAAGTACGCCTTCTGGTACGAAGGCGCACCGTGGGTTGGTGCCGAAGAGCGCGGGATCAAAGAAGGCGATCTGCGCGACGGCGGTTCCTTGGCGACCCGTGCAGCGAACGTCGCTTACTGGCACCAGTGGCCGGATGAGTATGACCTGCTGATCGCCAAGTGGGACGAATTCCTCTCCGCTTGATCTGAACACAGCGTGGCCGGGGCGGTTTCGTCCCGGCCACACGACGACCTGCAATCCGAGGAACGCCCGTGGCCTACGACCTGCAACTTTCGCATATCGGCAAGGTGTATGATAACGGCACGCCCGCCGTCATCGACTTCAACCTTGATGTGGACAAGGGGGAGTTCATCGCATTCCTTGGCCCCTCGGGTTGCGGCAAGACGACGACGCTGCGCATGATTGCGGGGTTTGAATCGATCACCTCGGGCGATTTGATGATCCGGGGTAAGCGGATCAATGATCTGCCGCCGGAAAAACGCCCCACCTCGATGATCTTTCAGAATTATGCGCTGTTCCCGCATATGACGGTGCGCGAGAATGTGATGTTCGGGCTTGAGGTGAAGGGTCTGCCCATCGATGAGGCGAACCGCAAGGTGGACCGCATCCTTGACAAGCTGGGCCTGTCGGATGTTGCCAATATCCGCCCCAACCGATTGTCGGGCGGACAGCGCCAGCGCATCGCCTTGGCCCGGTCTTTGGTGGTCGAGCCGGATATTCTGCTGCTCGATGAACCGCTTGGCGCGCTAGATGCCAACCTTAGGAAGTCGATCCAGAATGAACTCAAGCTGTTGCAGCGCGATCTGGGCATAACCTTTGTTTTCGTGACGCACGCCCAATCCGAAGCACTCGCTCTCTCTGACCGCATCGTGGTGATGAACGCCGGACGGGTCGAACAAATCAGCCCGCCGCGCGAGTTGTACACCCGCCCGCAAAGCATCTTCACCGCCCGGTTCATCGGTGCCAACACGTTGATTTCCGGCACGGTCCGCAATGTGGCAGATGATTTGGTGACGGTGGACACGCCCTTTGGTCCCTTGCTGGCCGACAGCACCGCCAAAACCGCCACCGCTGGTGCTGCCGCGTCGATTGTTCTGCCCGCCGAGGCGATGCAGGTGCTGCCCGCCACGATGTCTGAGGCGGATATTCGTGCGCGTCACGGGCGCAACCTTTTGCCCTGCACCATCACCCGCCAGCAACTTGTCGGCCATATCCTGCAAATCGGCATGACCCTGCCCAGCGGCGAGGCTGTCTCGCTGGAAGGTCACGCCGACAAATACCGCGACAGCCTGACCACGGGGGCAGGGGCCTTTGTGGTGTGGAACCCATCGGATGCAACCCTGATCCTTCCGTAAGTAAAGACATGAGCATGGAAACCGCAGCCTCTCTCGCGCAGGATTTGCGCGCAGGAACGCTTGACCCCGTTGAACTGGCCGAGCAGGTTTTTGACCGCATCGCCGCGCATGGGGACGCGGCGCTGTTCATCCGCCAGACGCGGGATCGCGCGATGTCCGAGGCGCGGGCCGCGCGCGAGCGTCTGCGCGCGGGCAATCCGGCCAGCCTGCTGGATGGCGTGCCGATGGCGTGGAAAGATCTGTTTGATCTGAGGGATACCGTGACGACCGCAGGCTCTGCCGTGCTCCGCGGGTCGGCACCTGCGGCGCAGGATGCTGCGCTGGTGGCAGCCGGGCGGCGGGCGGGTCTGGTGACGGTGGGCGCGGTCAATATGACCGAATTCGCCTATTCCGGCATCGGGTTGAACCCGCATTACGGCACCCCGCTCAATCCGCGCGATCCCTTGGTCGCACGTTCCCCCGGTGGGTCGTCGTCAGGGTCGGGCGCGGTGGTGGCGGCGGGGATCGTGCCTTTCTCCATCGGCACCGATACCGGTGGTTCCATTCGTATTCCGGCGGCGTTCAACGGGGTGGTGGGGTACAAAACCTCAACGGGTCATCACCCGATGGGGGGCGTGTTCCCGCTCTCGCCCACCTTGGACACGCTTGGCCCTCTTGCCCGGACCGTGCAGGATTGCGTGCTTGTGGATGCCGTGTTGCGTGGCCTCCGCCAGCCCGACGCGATGGCCGCTGATCCGGGCAGCCTTGATTTCGTCATCCCCGATACGGTGATGTTCGACGATCTGGCCCCCGCCGTCGCCGCCGCCTTTGACGCCACCGTGCAGCGCCTTGCCGCGACGGGCGCGCGCATCCGCCGGATTGCCTTGCCGGAACTGCGCGAGACGGCGGATATCATCGCGCGGCTTGGCCCCATGACATCCGTTGAGGCGGCCTTGGTGCATCGGGATCGGCTGAATACCCCGCTCGAGTCGCAGATTGACCCCCGCGTGATCCGCCGCATCCGGATGGCGGATAAGATGAGCGCGGTTGACCTGTGGGAATTGCAAACCCACCGCCGCCGCCTGATCGCCGCGATCAATGACCGTCTGGGCGATGCCATCATGATCTGCCCGACCACGCCCAGCGTGGCCATGCCGATTGCGCCGCTGGAAGCGGATGTTGAGGTGTTTTTCCACCACAACTTCCGTACCTTGCGGAACACGGCTTTGGGCAACTTCCTCGATTGGTGCGGCCTTGCGATCCCGAACGGCGCGGATGCGGATGGCATGCCGACATCCTTGATGCTGAGCGCCCGTCATGGCCGCGACCGACAGATTCTGTCCGCAGGATTGGCGCTGGAGGGCGCGATCCGGGGCTGACCCGACTTCATCCAAAGCGGCAGTCGTGACGCTGCCGTTCCAACAAAGGCAACAGGAGGACGAAACGAATGGCTAAGAAAATCATGTGTGCCTTCGGCACCGATATTGACTCGGTGGCGGGCTGGATCGGCTCTTATGGCGGCGGCGACAGCCCGTCGGACATCCAGCGCGGCATCTTCGCAACCGAAGTGGGCGTGCCGCGCCTGCTGCGCTTGTTCAAGAAATACGACCTGAAAACCTCGTTCTTCATTCCCGGCCACAGCCTTGAGACCTTCCCCAAGGAAATGGAGATGATTGTCAAGGACGGGCATGAGGTGGGTGCGCATGGCTATCTGCACGAAAACCCCATCGCCATGACCCCCACGCAAGAAGAAGACGTGCTGGTCAAGTCCATCGAGTTGATCAAGGGTCTGACCGGCCAAGCGCCGCGCGGCTATGTGGCGCCTTGGTGGGAGATGTCGAATTCCACCGCGGCCTTGCTGCTGAAGCACGGCTTCACCTATGACCACTCCCAAGGCTACCGCGACTTCCAGCCCTTCTATGCCAAAGTGGGCGACAGCTGGAACACAATCGACTATTCCAAGTCCGCCAAGGACTGGATGCATCCGTTGAAGCATGGCACGGAAATCGACCTCGTCGATATCGCGGCCAACTGGTATGTCGATGACCTGCCGCCCATGATGTTCATGAAGAAGGCCCCGAACAGCCACGGCTTCGTCAATCCGCGCGATATCGAGGAAATGTGGCGCGACCAGTTCGACTGGGTCTATCGTGAGATGGATTATGCGGTCTTCGCCTTCACCATCCACCCGGATGTGGCGGGCCGTCCGCAGGTGCTGCTGATGCTGGAACGCCTGATCGAATACATCTCCAAGCATTCGGGTGTGGAATGGGCGACGTTCGAGGATATCGCCAATGACTTCCGCGTGCGTTATCCCTTTGCCGGTGCAAGCCGCCCTGAGGTGATCTGATCCCCGCGCCGGGGAGCAACCCTCGGCGCAGACGTTGTCACGATGCCGGGGGGCATCAGCCCCCCGGTTGTTCTGTGGAAGGCACGTTCCATGTGTAACGCCTGCGGCAACCCCGCTGCCCCCGGCCATTGGACCGATGCCGGGGCCGCCACCCCCGGCGACCGCCTGCGTGCGCGCTTTCACCGCGCGGCGCTGTTGAATTCTGTGCTGAAACCTTACGGCCTGACCGCGCATGACGGCGGCGTTGTTCCCGGAATCCAGATGGGCACGATGGCAGGCGCACAGACCATAGTGCAGACGCTGGATGATGTCTGGGCCGAGGCGGAGCGGATTGCAGGCCAGCCGATTGACCCCCTTGATCCCCGGTATCTGGATGACGAGTATCTGGATGACTGACACGCGGCTGCGCCTGACCCTTTTGGGCGGTTATCTCGGCTCCGGCAAGACCACATGGTTGCGGCACCAGTTGCACGTCGGGGCCTTTGGTCCGCGTGTGCATGTCGTAGTGAATGAGGCGGCAGAGGTGCCGGTGGATGACGCCTTGCTGTCGGGCGCTGCCGGGATGACGTTGCTGGCAGGCGGTTGCTGCTGCTGCGCGGGGCAGGGTGATCTTTTGGCCGCCTTGCGCGGCATATGCGATGAACGCAGTCGGGTATCGGCGGATGAGGCGCGGTTAGAGCGGATCGTTTTGGAGACATCCGGCCTCGCCGATCCCGGCGCGATTGTCGCGGCGATCCAGGGCGATCCGGTGCTGGTGAACCACATCGTGGTCGATGAAACCATCGTCGCCGTCGATGCGCTGCACGCGCTGGCGCAACTGACGACCGAGCCTTTGGGGCGCCGCCAAGTCGGTGCGGCAGATCGCTTCGTGCTGACCAAGACC
>JAIYDR010000141.1 GCA_027487395.1 Rhodobacter sp.
ACCTGATCTTCGGAGGCGAAACCCATCACCCGCTCCACCCCGGCGCGGTTGTACCAACTGCGGTCAAAGAGCACGATTTCCCCGCCCGCTGGCAGGTGGGGCACATAGCGCTGGAAATACCATTGGGTCTTTTCGCGGTCCGATGGCGCGGGCAGCGCCACGGTCCGCACCACGCGGGGGTTCAGGCGCTGGGTGATGCGCTTGATCACGCCGCCTTTGCCTGCGGAATCGCGGCCTTCAAACAGCACGACGACCTTTTTCTTGTGATACTGCACCCAGTCTTGCAGCTTGATCAGTTCCGATTGCAGACGGATCAGGGTTTCGAAATACACCCGCCGGTCGATCATATCGGGATGACGGTCCTTGTAGATGCGCGAGATTTCCCGCGACAGCACCGCATCTTCAAGCTCTAGCTCCATCTCTTCGTCGAAACTGTCGGCCAATTCGGCCTCAAGCCAATCTTTCGCTCCGGTCATGGGTCTGTCCGCTTTGCTATGTCCCACCGGACAAAGACACGCGGGCATGACAGGGATATGACGCAATGCGTCGGGAAGTCGTGGTGGAAACCGGGGCGCAGAGTTGATAGAGGCGGCGCATATCTTGCCTTGACGACGGCAAGGACCCGCATGGCCGAGTGTTGAGGCGACGTGATGACCGATTTAGCCCCCGCAAACCAACACCCGCACCGCCTGTCGGTCGCGCCGATGATGGATTGGACGGATCGGAACTGTCGGTATTTCCACCGCCTGATGACCCGCCGCGCGATGCTCTATACCGAGATGGTCACCGCCCCTGCGGTGATCCACGGGCCGAAGGATCGGTTGCTGGGCTATTCTGACGCGGAACACCCTGTCGCGCTGCAACTGGGGGGATCGGACCCTACGGAGTTGCGCCGTGCGGTCGAATTGGCGGCCCCTTACGGTTATGACGAGATCAACCTGAACGTCGGTTGCCCGTCAGACCGCGTGCAATCGGGCTGCTTTGGGGCCGTGCTGATGGAGCGTCCGCAACTCGTGGCCGATTGCGTGGCCGCGATGATGGAGGCCGCTTCGGTCCCCGTCACGGTCAAATGCCGCATCGGCGTGGATGAGCAAGACCCCGAAACCGCGCTGCCCGATTTCCTGTCGCGCGTATCGGCGGCGGGCGTCACCCATTTCGTGATCCATGCCCGCAAGGCCTGGCTCAAAGGCCTGTCGCCAAAGGAAAACCGCGAGATTCCGCCGCTGGATTATGCACTGGTGCAGCGGATGAAAGCGGAATTCCCGCATCTGACGATCTGCATCAATGGCGGTTTCACCTCATTGGATCAGGTGCGCGCCATGCTGGACGCTGGCCTTGATGGCGTCATGATCGGACGCGCGGCCTATCACGATCCGGCCTCGGTCCTGATCGGGGCGGATGGGCTGTGGGGGGATGCGCCAGGTCCGGATGTGTTTGCGGTGGCCGAGGCGATGAAGCCCTATATCGCGGATCATCTGTCACAGGGCGGGCGGCTGCATCAGATCACCCGCCACATGCTGGGCCTGTTCCATGGTCGCCCCGGCGCGCGGGGCTGGCGGCGGGTGCTGTCTGAGGGCGCATCCGCCAACGGCGCTGGGCTGGAGGTCTACACCGCCGCCCTGGCCGAGGTGACGCGGGCGGCTCAGGCCGCCTGAACGCCGCGCTTCGGGGCCAAGGCCACACGCGAGAGCACAAAGGCCATCACACCGCAGAGCGCAATCGACCCCAGCATCGGCGTGGCGGTGCCGTCAAAGAACGGCCCACTTGCCGCGATCATCAGCCCGCCCGCCAGCATCTGCAACGTGCCACCAAGGCTGGAGGCCAGACCCGCAATCTTGCCGTGGTCATCCAGCGCCAGCACCATCGTGGTGGGGATCACCAGCCCAAGGCAGGCATTGGCGAGGAACAACCCGCCGATGCAGACGATCAGCGTCGCGCCGCCAGCCAAGGCCACGGCAAACAGCGCCACCGTGCAGATCGCAAAACCCGCGCTGGCCGCGGCAATCACCCGCCGTGCGCCAAAGCGCAGGCCAAGGCTGGAGGCCATCTGCGATGAGGCAAAGAAGCCGATGGCATTGATCGCAAAGGCCAAGGAAAAGCCGGTGGGCGACAGGCCGAAGCCTTGGGTATAGACAAAACTCGCCGAGGCGATGAAGACAAAGAAGCTCGCCATACCAAAGCCGCCAAGGAAGGTCAGGCCAAGGAAGCGCCGATCCGTCAGCAAGACCCCGGCACCCCGCCGCATCGCGGACAGGTCCAGCGGCTGGCGCTTTTCCTTGGGCAGGGTTTCAGGCTGGGCAAAGGTCAGGACCATGAGGCTCAGGCATCCGGCCACCACCAGCGCGCCAAAGATCGCCCGCCACCCCGCCACCGCCATCAGGCCGGACCCCGCCAAGGGCGCGAGCATGGGCGAGACAGAGATCACCAGCATCACCGCCGCCATCAGCTTGGTCGCGGCGTGGCCCGTGTAAAGGTCACGGATGATCGCGCGCGGCACGACCATCATCGCCGCCCCGCCCAGACCCTGCACCGCACGACCCGCAATCAACCATTCGGCCGTGGGCGCGAAGGTGCAGATCAGCGACCCGATCAGGAAGATGCACAGGCCAACATAGATTGGCCGCTTGCGCCCTGCGGCATCGGCCCATGGCCCGTAGATCAGTTGCGCCAGACCGTAGGCGATGAAATAGGCCGAAACCGTCGTTTGCATCCCTTGCACATCCGTGCCCAGCGCGGCACCGATATCGGGCATCGCCGGAAGATACATGTCGATGGCAAAGGGACCGATGCAGGACAAAAGCCCCAGCACAAGCGCGGGGCGTAGGATACGGTCAGACATGACGGGCTTTCGGCTGGGGGAATGATGTCTCTCCCATACGCCTATAAACCGGTGGGGGCCAGATGGGGCGGGAGGATAGGATGAACAGGGCAGGATGGCGGCGTGTGGCGGAACATCCGGCGCTGAGGGCTTGGGCAGAGGCGGCGCGGGACCCAGCGGCGGCGGCAGTGCGGGCGTCCTCCGACTGGCGCTGTGGCGGGACGTGGTGCGTCGGGCTTGAGGCTTTGGAGAATGATCCTGACGGCACGGTCGCCGGGGTTCCGCTGCCGTGGGAGGTGCTGGGGCTTGAGCCGATGCCGCTGCACCGCGCGCAGGTCTCCACCACCCGCGCAGGCTACCCTTTGCCGTCCGAGGCAGAGTCCGAGGCCGCCTACCGCTTTCGCCTGAACCGGGATTCGGCGCATCTGGATGGCTTGCTGCCCGTGGGGCCGGAAAAGCGGCGCTATGTGAAGGAACCGCATACGTGGATTCTGGGCCTGCCCTTGAACCGTGCGGATGCCGGGGCTGCGCCTTTGGTCGTGTGGGAGGGCAGTCATCTGGTGATGCAGGCTGCCCTTGTCCCCCTGTTGTCCCAAGCAGACGATCCGGAAGAGGTGGACATCACCGACGCCTACCAGACCGCCCGCGCCGAGGTATTCCGCAGCTGTGCCCGAGTGGAACTGCCGGGCACACCGGGGGAAGCCGTGATCCTGCATCGTCACCTGATCCACGGCGTGGCCCCTTGGCGCGCCGATGCAACAGCCGAAGAACCGGGGCGGATGGTGGCCTATTTCCGGCCCCTTCTGCCCTCGGTCGCTGAGTGGATCGCGCCTTAGCGCGCCAGATGCGCCCCCAAATGCGCCCCCAGACGCAACGCCAGTGCGGCGATTGTCAAAGACGGGTTGACGGCGGCAGAGGTCGGCAGGACGGACGCATCAGCGATGTATAGGTTATCCAGATCATGCGCCTTCAGGTTCACATCGACGACCGAGGTGGCCGGGTCCTGCCCCATCCGCGCCGTGCCGCATTGATGGCTGGGCTTTGACTTCGGGAACCCCTTGGCCAGGGTGATGGGCCACCCCGCCCGCCGCATCGCGGCCTTGAGCTTGCCCACCAGAATATCATGCGCTTCCACATTGGTGCGCCGCCAATCCACCACCACGCCGCCATTGCGCCACATCACGCGGCTGTTCGGATCGGGCAAATCCTCGGACATGGCCATGATGTGGATCGAATGTTCCGACAGCCAATGCGACAGCCACAGGGGCAAGCCCGCCTCACCCGCCAAGATCGGTCCAGTGATCCGGCCCAGCATCTGGATATTGCCCAAGGGCTCGCCACCCGGCCCACCTGTCAGGTAGAAATCATTGATCTGGATGGTTTTCTCATAGACCGAGCGGTTGCGCCGGAACGGATTGACCGCAATCATCGCGGTCAGATTGTGGTTCATGAAGTTCCGGCCCACTTGGTCGGAGCCATTCGCCAGACCGTTGGGATGATCGTCATTGGCCGAGGCGAGCAGGAGCCCCGCTGACATGATCGCCCCGGCACAGAGGCACACCGTCCCCGCAGTCAGCGTGGTGGGGCCGTTCGGGCCATCCACCTGCACGCCGGTGATCCGCCGCCCCTCAGCCAGCAAGCGCGTCACGCGTGTGCCTGTCTGCAAGGTCACATTCGGATAGCGCAGCGCCTCGGCCAGACCGCAGCTTTCGGCATCCGACTTCGCTCCGGTGCTGTCGGGGAAGGCGTCCCATGTGGTGGGCGCACGGGCCAGCCAGGCGTCAATATCCACGCCCAAGGGCAGGGCTGAGGGATGCAAGCCTTGCGCAACAAAGGCGCGGCGCAGGGCGGCGATGTCCGGCTCATCGGGCACGGGGGGATAGGGATAGGGCGCGGACCGCGGCGGCACCGTCGCATCGCCCGCATCATCGCCGCGCACCCGGTACAGCGTTTCGGCCTGCGAATAGAACGGCTCCATCGCGGCATAATCAATGGGCCAGCCCGGCGTCATCCCGCCGATATGGCGCAAGGGATGAAAATCCTCGGCCCGGTAGCGCAGCAAGACCGCGCCGTATAGCTTGGTATTTCCGCCAACAAAGGCGTAGTTGCCCGGATTGAAGGGCTGGCCTTCGGCGTCGTGCCATATCTCTTTGGGCTTGAAATGCCCGCGCTGAAAGATTGCGACCGGATCGCGGGCTTCAGGGCTGTCGGGCAGATGCAGCCCGCGCTCAAGGATCACGATCCTTTGCCCGAGGGGCGCGAGGGCGGCGGCGAGTGTTGCGCCGCCCATACCCGACCCGATGATGATGACGTCCGCATCCATACGCGTTCTCCCTGCTTTGGCCGCAGGTTATCGCCTGTCTACGGTCAGCGGCGCAAGCCTGCCGCCGTCAGGCCGCCAGACGCGCTGGCGCCTGTGGACTTTCGGCCCCGCGTGCGATGCCAGCATGCAAGACCGGATCGGCCGTCGCAACCGCCTCAGCCGCGTTAAGTTGAGACGGAGCCAACGTGAAGAACGTCATCACCTCGTTCAACGTTTCGGCCTGCGAGGAAAGCTGCGCCGCTGACGACGCCATTTCCTCGAAGGCCGAGGTATTGGCCTGCGTCACCCGGTCCAACTGCTGGATCGACAGGTTGATCTGCCCCGATCCGATCGACAGTTCATTTGCGGCGACCGAGATTTCCGCGACAAGACCTGCCGTGTGCTGGATATCAGGCAGCAAACCCCCGAGCATTTCGCTGGCCCGCGCCGCCGAACGGGCGGTGGTGATCGAGAGGGCGGAAATCTCACTGGCGGCAGTTTGGCTGCGTTCTGCCAGCTTGCGCACTTCAGCCGCGACCACTGCGAAACCACGGCCATGCTCGCCTGCACGCGCCGCCTCAACTGCGGCATTCAAGGCCAGAAGGTCGGTCTGGCGGGCGATTTCCTGCACGATCATGATGCGGTCGGCGATGGTCTGCATCGCGGACACGGCTTCGGCGACAGCCGTGTTGCTTTCGCGCGCGTCCTTCGCCGACTTGGCCGCGATGCCTTCGGTGGTGTTGGAGTTACTCGAACTTTGGCGGATATTGGCCGTCATCTCTTCCATCGCGGTTGAGACTTCCTCGGTCGATGCCGCCTGTTGTGCAGCGCCCTCACTCAGTTCTTCGGCGGTTGCGGCCATTTGACTCGCGCCCAGCGCGACATTGCGCACGGCACCGCCGACATTCCCCACAATGCTGCGCAGCTTCAGGATCATGTCAGTCTGGGCGGCAAGAAGCTGGGAAAGCTCGTCCCGCCCGCGCACAGTCGGGGTCCGGCTCAGATCGCCGCCAGCAATTGCGCGGGCAAAGCGGATCGAGGTGGCAAAGCCGCGTGACATCCCGACGATCACCCAAGCAACGACCAGAATCGCCACAATCACCGAGACGGCGAAAAGGATCAGGATCTGATCGCGCGACGTCTCATAGGCTGCGGCGATGGCGTCCTCCTTGGCATGGGCGGTTGTCTTGACCTGATCGCGCATCTGATACAGCGCGGCGTCAATCTGGTCAGCGACTGCCTGACCCTCTGCATGATAGGTGGAGATTGCCTCTTGTACCTTGCCATCGGCTTGCAGCGTCACGATCTTGATTTGCAAGTTGAACGCGGCCTTGTGGATGACATCAAAATCCTTGACCATCTTATGCAACACAGTGTCGGAAGTATCCTCCAGCAGCAGTGCGATTAACCTGTCCACCTCTGCGGCATTCTGCTTCACCACCTCAAGGCGTTCGTTCCGCAATGCTGCCGGGGCATCGGCTGGCGTCAGCAAGACGCGACCTACGGCGATACGGACGTTTTTCTTGGTCGAGATGAGTTCTTCAATCTCAAGCAGATGTTCGATGTTCACATCCATCGTGTTTGTGAAGGCCGCCTGCGCCGCGTAGAGTTTGGTCAGACCAAGGAAGGTTGCATATCCCCAAAGGGAAAAGACCGCCGCCATAACAATAATCAGTTTCGCCTTGATCGTCAGCCGCATGTCTTGACCCCTTATACCTTTCGTCGTCTGAAGGCGGCGTCCGCCCCTTCGCTACTGCATAGGACGGACATCGGATCGGACACTTTAGCCGGATCAATCAACCAAACGATATTTAACTTATATTTTTCAAAACAATAAAACATGAAATGCAGCACCCTGAATGGGTGCCGCCTATCCTTTTGTCGCTCCCTTTTGCGAAGATCCGTTGGGGATCAACCGGCAGCGGTCTCCCATACCAAACCGGGGCGATAACGCGCGGCGATCTGGCCTTGATCCAAGGTCATCAGATGCAGCCACCCCTTGTCAAACAGCACCCGCACGCCCGGATGCCGCGCGAGGATGTCGGTGATGGCCTGCGTCGGGGCCTCGATCAGCACCGTTAGGCGCAGAGGATCATGCACCGCTTTTGCCCCATCATGCACCGCCTGACGCGGCAGACCAGCGCGCAAGCGGCCGCCATTGCCCTCGACCACACCAAAACCGCCCACCACATTGTGGATCAGCTTGTTGCCGCCGCCAAAGACCTGCGGCGCCAGAGTCGAGCCATAATACTGCAGGCTGATCCAGCTTGCCACCACCACAGGGGCCGTCAGGATCAACTCCAGCGTGGCAAAGCCACTGTCCGCCTGCCAGTCATAGCTGTGCAAGAACGAACGCCCGCCCAAGTCAGCCCCTGACGTCATCGCGCGCGGGGCGGCGATAAAGGCGGCACAGCCAGCCAGACCCCATTCGGGGCGCACCTCGGCCCAGTCGGTTGCCCGCAGGGCAACATCTCCTGACCCCGGCAACCGCAAAGCCCGCTCGGACCGCGCCAAGACCCCGGCCCGCGCCAGCCAATCCTGCGTCGCCGCGATGTCACTTGCATGGTTGGGCGCGGGTTGGTCCGGGAAAAGCGTGATGCGGTCAGTTGTGGTGTCATGCAGACCCGCCAGGAAATGCACATCCTCCGCCAGCGTGATCCCCTGCCCCGCAAGCCCGGCCCGGGTTTCGGGATCGTTCAGCAAACCCGCCAGCAACCGGGCCGAGACTGCCCCCGTCTGCCCGCCACAAGCGCCGCAGTGATAGGCGCTTTCATGCGGGTTGTTGGTCACCTGCGCGCCATGTCCCAGCAGCAGCACAAGGCGCGCATGGCCAGTGGTCATGCTCATCGCCCGCATGACAGCGGCGGCGGTTTGGGCCTTGGCCTCGGCACTGAGGGCGACGTCAAATTGCGGGGCGGGATCGACTGCCGCGGCTTTCTCAAGACCAAGCGCCGAGTGCAGCAGTTTCCAGCCGTAAAGAGGGCCTGCCGCTTCGACAAAGGCGAAGGAGGACACAGCCGCTTGCCGGAACCGCCCCCAAGCCCGCGCCCCGCGTGCCGCGATGCGGGCGACCTCTTCCACCGGCGCTGCGGCATGGGAATGCGCAGTCAGGGCGGGTTTCAGCAGGACCGGCAGATGCGCCGCGACCGCGTCCGTGCCATGCGGCCGATGGGCAACGGGCAGGCCAAAGAACCCGGCAAAGCCCAGCGTGGCGATGCCGGGGTCCAGTGTCTCCAACGCACGGCGAAACACCTCGGACCGCACGTCGATGCAGAAGGCCGCTTGCAACGCCGGGCGGGCGGCGTGTGACTGACGCCCCACCAACCGCGCGGCCAAAGCCCGTTGCCCGGCACGTTCCACAGCCTCTTGCAAGATCGCGTCCAGCACGGTGTCGGGGGTGGCGGCGACGGGAAGGCCATGCGCGGCGACCACCTCGCTCCAGGGCTGTCCAACATCTGGCGCGTGGTCCAACAGCGCCTCTTCCCAGATCAGCCGGATTGCCAAGAGATCTGTCAAAGTGGCGTCCGTGCCGCCCTGCAATTCGGCCTGCCAGAGCAACCAACGCGCATGCTGTGCCCAGCCGCCGATATCGATCAGCAGCCGGTGGAACAGGGTCTCGGCGGCGGCATCGGTCAGGCCCAACCGCTCGGCCGCGCGCAGGATGGCGCGTTCGGCGCTGTCGGGGGCGGCGGCGACATGGGCACAAAAGCCGGAAAGCCCGGCGATTTCTGGCGTCAGGTCATGCGTCGCCCAATCGCGCCACGCGGCATAGGCCCCCCGCCCCGGCGCAGGCGTCCACAGCGCCTGGCCAAGGTCGAAATGCCCCGCCGCCCAAAGCCCCATGCAGCGCGCGATGGTGGCAGGCCAATCTTCGCCCGTCTCAACCGCTGCCAGATCGGCCAGCGTGGGCAATGGCTGCGGCGCAAGTGTGGGCATCGTCAGCCGCGCCTTCAAGAGGGCCAGATCAACCGGCTTCAGGGGCGAGGCACAGGCGACAAGCGCGGCGGCAAGGTCGTCCTCGGTGATTTCGCCACTGGCGACTTTGGCAGCATACTCGGCCCGCGGCAGGGTCAGATGCAGCCCCGCCACCCGCGCCATCCGGGCACTGGCGGTGGCCAAATCCTCAGCCGTTTGGCCAAGAAAGGGGTTTACCGCCACCGTCGCGGTCAAGGGGAAAGCCGGGGGAATGGCCCTTGCCGCAGCCTCAGCCGCACGCAGCAGATGCGAGACCCGGTCTGGTGCGATTTGGGTATGTTTCAGGAACATCTGTTGGTCTCCGTGCATCAAGGGGTCAGGTCTTCGACGCGGCAGAGAACCCGCCGATCATCCGGTCAAGCAAAGCGTTCAGATACAGGCCATTGGCCAGATGCACGCGCAGCGCGGCGCTGGCCGGGTGATGCGCCCAGAGCGGGAACAGCGCCTGCGCCACCGCGACAAGGCCAAAGGACATCAGCGCCAGCACCACAAGCGCCCATTCCAGCGCGCCGGGCACCGGGGCAGCAGGCAGATAGGGCCCCCACAGCGCACCGGCGACGACCTGAAAGCCAAAGTAGGCGACAGCGGCCGTCAGAGAGGCCAACGCGGTGCGCTGCGTCAGCGCACGCGGGGCGGCATCGGCCAGACCTTGTGCCACCAGATAGGCCACCCCGAAGATCAGGATCACGCCCAGCGCCAGCGCCTGCACCGATTTCGGTCCGGCCACCATGCCAAAGCCCGTGGCCACCGCGACATAAAGCGCCAGCGCCAGCGCAAAGGCCCGCGCCACGGCAGCAGCATTGGGCACCGCCACCGGCCCCGGCCGCCGCACCGCCACCACCGCCTGTACCGCGCCCCCTGCCGACAGAAAGGCATGCGCTTTGTACAGCGAATGCGCCACGATGTGCAGCAGCGCCAGCGCCCAAAGCCCTAAGCCGCATTGCAGCAGCATAAAGCCCATCTGCGCCACAGTGGACCAAGCCAGCGCCGTCTTGACGGCACTTTGTGTCAGCATCACCGCCGCTCCAAACAGCGCCGTAAACCCGCCCAGCATCACCAAGGCCGCCATCGCGCCCGCACTGGTCTGCACCACCTCGGCCAGACGGATCAGCAGGAAGCCACCGC
Source organism: Rhodobacter sp. (assembly GCA_027487395.1). Lineage (GTDB taxonomy): Bacteria > Pseudomonadota > Alphaproteobacteria > Rhodobacterales > Rhodobacteraceae > Paragemmobacter. Next base: position 10,221 of record JAIYDR010000141.1, read on the forward strand.
CGTTGATGATCCCGGCATGCAGCAGGGCAGAGACCGGGGTCGGGGCCTCCATCACCTCGGTCAGCCAACCGTGCAGAGGGAAGGCTGCCGTTTTCAGCGCCGCCGCCAAGACCAGCAGCGCCACCGCAAAGCCTGCGGCCAAGGGCAGGTCGCCTTGGGCCAGCCGCTCTTGTGCCAAAGGCCCCAAAGCCGCGACATCCGTGGCGCCCAAGGCCACCCAAAGCAGGATCGCCGCCAGAAGCAGCGCCGCATCACCCGCACCCCAGACCAAGCTGAACTTGGTGGCAGCACGCTGCGCCTCGGGGCGGTCAGGATAGAACAACAGCAGTTGCCGCAGCACCAGACCTACCGCAACAAAGGCAAGCACCAGCACAGTCAGGCTGCCCGACTGCACCAGAACCAGCACGGCGGCCAGCGCGGCCAGCATCAGGCCGTGAAACGCACCCTCCCGCGCCTCACCATCAAGATAGCGCCGCGAATAGCGCACGACGATCCAGCCGACAAAGGCCACCAGCGTCACCATCGTCGCCGAGATCGCATCCAGCCGCAGCGACAGCGTCAGAATCCCTTCGCCCAAACTGACAACTTGCGGACCAAAGGCCAAGAGTTGCACCACCGCCGCCAGTGCAAGGCCCAGCGTGGCAAGGGCCGCACCCTCGGCCAAAGCGGGCAGGGCCTTGGGGCGGCGATGCGGGCGGGTGATGGCCAAAAGCGCCACAGCCAAAAGCACAAGCGGAGCAAGTAGGGACAGCGGGGGGAGCACAGTCATGTCGGCCTCTTGACGTTACGAAAGCGTTGCTGGCCGAGATAGCGGTTGACGTTATTCTAGAAAATTACATATTTTTGCTTTAATCATTCTATTGGATAGAACAATGCATCCCCTGAACCTGCATCACCTGCGCCTGTTTCGGGCCGTGGCAACCGATGGGACACTGACCGGGGCCGCGCGGCAGCTGAACCTGTCACAATCAGCTTTATCCACCCAGATCAAAACGTTAGAGGCCGTTCTTGGTCATGACCTCTTCGCGCGGCGCGGGCGCGGTTTGGTGTTGACCGAGGCGGGGCGGATTGCCCTTGACCATGCCGAAGCGATCTTTCGCACTGCGGACGATCTGACCGCCACCCTGCGCGAGGTGGGTCGCAGCCGCCGTGCGTTGCGGGTCGGTGCACTCGCCACGCTGTCACGCAACTTTCAGATGCAGTTCCTGCGGCCGCTGATCAAACGGGTGGATGTGGATGTGGTGATCCAATCGGGTTCACAGGCCGAACTGCTCCGGGCCCTGGATGCCTTGGCCCTGGATGTGGTGCTGACCAACCTTGCCCCTGCGAGGGAGGCGGACAGCCCATGGCTGGTGCATCGTTTGGCTGAACAGCCGGTCTCACTGGTGGGCACGCCTGCGCGTCTTGGCGCCGTGTCGCGTCGGGTGGATCAGGTGCTGGCCAGCCTTCCCTTGGTGCTGCCCGGCCCCGGAACGGCCCTGCGAGCGGCTTTCGACGCTTTGGTGGCGCGTTTGGACATCTTGCCCATGATTGCGGCGGAGGCGGATGATATGGCGATGCTGCGCCTTTTGGCGCGCGAGGATGCCGGAGTGGCGGTGCTGCCCACCATCGTGGTGCAAGATGAACTCGCCTCGGGTCTGTTGGTTGAGGCGGGACGGCTGGAGGGGATGCGCGAAACCTTTTACGCTGTCACCCGCGACCGCCGCTTTCCCAATCCCTTGCTGGGGCCTTTGTTGGCGACAGGAGGCTAGTCGAGGTGGATCAAACGGCCACCAGCAACAGGCCCAAGGCAAGGACCGCCCCGCCCAAGATGGCGGAAAGGTCCGTCTCGGCGGCGTCTTGTGGGTCAAGATCGCTGCCATCGGCATCAGGAGTGGGGTCGATCTGCGCCCCATCGGCAGGTTTCGGCGAGGGGGCAACGGGCGGGAGTGTGACAGGCGGGGGTGTGACAGGCGGGGGCGGCAGGTCGGGGACACTGTCGGGCGGCACAGCGTCTTGCCGGTCGCGCAGCAAAGAAATCGGTGAGCCGTCCGCCCATTCGGCAATGTCGCGCGCGCCAGCCTCGGTCTTGGCAAAGACCAGACGGATCACCTGATCCTCTGCGGTGATGGCCAGCTTCAGAAATCCCCCGTCCCGGCCAACACTGACGCTTTCCCGCAAACCCAAGGCATAGCTGTGTGACTCCGGGCTTTCGTCCACATCTGGCCGGTCGGGAATGCCAAAGCGCGTCATCCAATCCTGCGGGATATCGGCACGCAAGGACTCGGCCCAGACCGAATGATATGCCCCCTTGGCCAACCCCGGCACGCGGACATCCAATGCGCCGGGGGGCTGATCCCGCAGGGTGATGAAGGCAACGAGTTTGTCATCATTTTCCCAGGCATAGGTCGCCACATCGTCTACCGCGCGGTTGCGCAGGGACAGGCGCAGGGGGCGAGTGTCAATCAAGCTTTCGGCCATCATGTCGAGCATCTCTTGCCCGATGAAATCCTGCGGCTGACCATTCACATCCGTCCCGGTCAGACGCGCAGCATGGATCATATCCACCCCATAGGCGCTCGCGGCTTCCATGCCCAAAGCCCCTGTCCGTGCCTGTAACTCCAGCAATACGCGCGGCTGATCCTGACCGTAATCGCGCAGGTGCATCTGGTCTTGCCAGTAATGCTCAAACGCTGCGTCACTGCGCGTCTCAAGGTTGATCGCCGCCGGATCGACCACCTCGCCCGCCGCCGCACGTTCTTCGACAAAATTGGCGCGGGCCTCTTCGCGTGTCAGCGAACCGA
>JAIYDR010000032.1 GCA_027487395.1 Rhodobacter sp.
AGACCTTGGAACCGCTCCCGGTCTTCGGCCAGATCAATGGCATCGGGGGTGGTGCCAAGGATCGGGATGCCTTCGGCGTGCAGGGCATTGGCCAGTTTCAGCGGGGTCTGGCCGCCGAACTGCACGATCACGCCATGCAGCGTGCCGTTGTCCTGTTCCACCCGCAGGATTTCCAGCACATGTTCCAGCGTCAGCGGTTCGAAGTAAAGCCGGTCCGAGGTGTCATAGTCGGTGGACACCGTTTCCGGGTTGCAGTTGACCATGATCGTCTCATAGCCCGCCGCCGTCAGCGCGTAACAAGCATGCACGCAGCAATAGTCGAACTCGATGCCCTGACCGATGCGGTTCGGCCCGCCACCTAGGATGACGACCTTTTTCTGGTTCGACGGACGCGCTTCACATTCCACATCGCCCATCGCGGGGGCTTCGTAGGTGGAATACATGTAGGGCGTCTGTGCCTCAAACTCCGCAGCGCAGGTGTCGATGCGCTTGAACACCGCCGTCACGCCCAGATTGCGGCGGGCGCGGCGGACCTGGCCTTCTTCTCGGCCGGTCAGCTTGGCCAGACGGGCATCAGTAAAGCCCATCATCTTCAGCTTGCGCAGGCCTTCGGCAGTGATCGGCAGGCCAGTTTTGCGGATCTCCGCCTCGGTGTCGATGATTTCGCGGATGCGCGACAGGAACCACGGGTCAAAGGCGGTGGGGCCTTGGATGTCGTCATCCGACAGCCCGTGGCGCATGGCTTGGGCAATGACGCGGATGCGATCAGGCGTCGCCTCAGAAAGGGCCTTGATGATGGCGGCCTTGTCCGGTGCACCCGGAATGGCGATTTCATCAAAGCCGGTCAGGCCGGTTTCCAACGAGGCCAGCGCCTTTTGCAACGACTCGTGGATGGTGCGGCCAATGGCCATCACCTCACCCACGGATTTCATCGCGGTGGTCAGGTTGTTGATGGAGCCGGGGAATTTCTCAAAGGCAAAACGCGGAATCTTGGTCACGACATAGTCGATGGACGGCTCAAACGACGCAGGCGTGACCTTGGTGATGTCATTGTCCAACTCGTCCAGCGTATAGCCCACGGCCAGTTTCGCGGCGATCTTGGCGATGGGGAAGCCCGTCGCCTTGGACGCAAGGGCCGAGGAACGCGACACGCGCGGGTTCATCTCGATCACCACCATGCGGCCATCAGCGGGGTTGATCGCCCATTGCACGTTGGAGCCGCCGGTTTCCACCCCGATCTCGCGCAGCACGGCGATGCTGCCGTTGCGCATGATCTGGTATTCCTTATCCGTCAGCGTCAGGGCCGGTGCCACGGTGATGCTGTCACCCGTATGCACGCCCATCGGGTCGATGTTTTCGATCGAGCAGACGATGATTGCGTTGTCCGCTTTGTCGCGCACAACCTCCATCTCGAACTCTTTCCAGCCGAGCAGAGACTCGTCCACCAAGACCTGCGCCATGGGCGAGGCTTCAAGGCCCGAGCGCACAATGGCCTCATAATCGTCGCGGTTATAGGCCACACCGCCCCCCGTACCGCCGAGGGTAAAGGCGGGCCGGATGATGGCGGGCAGGCCGACGTATTCCAGCGCATCCACCGCCTGCCGCACACCTGCGCCAATGTCGTACTTCCCGTTCGCCAGTTTGGGCGCGGCGATGATCGTGGCCTTGGGGTTTTCCAGACCGATGCGGTCCATCGCCTCGCGGAAGAGTTTGCGGTCTTCGGCCATCTCAATCGCGTGACGGTTCGCGCCGATCATCTGCACGCCGAATTTCGCCAGGACCCCCAAATCGTCCAGCGCCAGCGCCGTGTTCAGCGCGGTCTGCCCGCCCATCGTGGGCAAGAGGGCGTCAGGGCGTTCCTTTTCGATGATCTTGGCGACCACCTCAGGGGTGATCGGCTCGATATAGGTGGCATCCGCCAGACCCGGATCGGTCATGATCGTCGCGGGGTTCGAGTTCACGAGGATGACGCGGAACCCCTCTTCGCGCAGCGCCTTGCAGGCCTGAGCGCCCGAGTAGTCAAATTCGCAGGCCTGCCCGATGACGATGGGACCGGCGCCGATGATCATGATGGATTTGATATCGGTTCTCTTCGGCATTGTTCCTGTCCCGCATGGTGGAACCCAGCCCCAAGAAGGGTGCGGGTTCGGATTCGTGCTACGCGCAAATTGACGGGGGTTTAGGGGGTTCACAGGCGCGGCGCAAGGGACTGTGGGTGGGTGGAGCATAGCCGCTACCCCTGCCCAAGCGCATGCCAAAGAAAAAGGGCCGGAGGTTTCCCCCCGGCCCCTGTCGTTTCAATCCGTGGCCGGATCAGCGCCGTTCGCCCACGGCCGCCTCTGCCGCTGCAATCGCGGCTTTGCGGGCGGCGATGCGGCTCCCCGTTGGCGGGCCTTCGAAGCGGCGGTTCTCCACGGCGAACCACAGGATCAGCGCCAGCGCGAGGAAGCCCAAGACCACATAGAGCACACGCTCATTCGGCGGGGCGACGGCGATGAACAGGATCACGCCCATGCCGACAACCGACAGAACCGTGACCAGCTTGTAGACGCCGCCACTCATCGCCCAAGGGCCGGGGGTCGGCCACTTGGCGGTGCCATAGGCGAACATCCCCGCCACCAGTGGCACGGTGAAGGACAAGAACAGGAACACGAGCGTCGAGTTCACCACGATCACATAGATCGAGGTGCCACCGACCTTGATGCTCATGGCCAACAAGACATAAAGGATGCAGAGCACCGTCGTCGTCCAGATTGCGGCCACCGGGGTGCGATACTTGGGCGACACGCTCGCCAGCGCCTTCGACCCGACGGGCATGCCGTCATCGCGGGCAAAGGCGAACAGCATCCGGCTGGCCGAAGTGACCGTTGCCAGACCACAGAGCAATTGAGCGATGAAGATGCCCGCAAAAAGCACGGTCTTCAGGCCAGCAGGCATGATGGCATCCATCGTGCCAAAGAACATGCCCCAGCCTTGGCCAGCCGCCACGGCCATATCCGGGATGGCCAGCGTGATCGAGCAGATCATGATCCAGCCGACAATCGACGACCAGAACACCGCCGTCACGATCCCCTTGGGCACGGAGGTGGCCGCGCTCATGGTTTCCTCGGACGTATGGGCCGAGGCGTCGTAGCCGGTGATCGTATAGACCGGCAAGAGCAGGCAGAGCAGGAACAGATAGCCCATGTTGTCCGATTGCGGGAACACACCGCCGCCTGCATCACCCGAATAGTTGGTGAAGGTCCACAGACGCGAAATGTCGATGGCCGGGGCGAAGTACAAGCAGGCGACCACCAGAACGGCGGTCGTTGCAAAGATCAGATAACCCGACACGTCGGTCAGCATTGTGGTGACCTTGATGCCCAGATGGTTCAGCAGCGCTTGCGCGATGGTGATCACGGCAACAAAGGTCACGACCTGCATGTCGGTGCCGGTAAAGCCGATCAGCCCACCAAAGGTGCCCGCAAAGAAATAGGCTGTCCCGATGTTGATCGCGCCCAGAACGGTGATCAGGCCCAACAGGTTCAGCCATGCCGTCAGCCAACCCCAGAACCGGTTTCCAAGGATCGAGGCCCAGTGATACAGCCCCCCCGCCGTCGGAAAGGCCGAGGCGATCTGTGCCATCGCCAGCGCGAACATGCCCGACAGAAGGCAGCCCACGATCCAGCCGATGCCAGCCCCTGCGCCGCCCACAGACGAGATCGCCTGTGCAAAGCTGTTGATGCCCCCCGACAAGATGCAGATGATCGAGAAGGAGATGGCGAAATTCGAGAATTTCGACATGGAGCGCTGCAATTCTTGCGCGTACCCCATGCTGTGCAGGACGGCGACGTCCTGTTTCTTGTCACGATCGGTGTAATCGTCCGATGCCATGATCTACCCCGCTGGTGTTGGCGTTGTTGTCCGTTATCGTCTCGGTCAGAAGTCGGGGCGGTTGGTCCCGCCGCTCGCCGGTGAATAAGAATCCGTTTTTTCCAATCCGGCAAGCACTGAAACGATCTTTTCAGATATTGCTGCGCGGTTGGTTGCGTTTCATCGCCCTGCCGCCGCTTCGATGGGCAAAGCCGCGACCGCGTGGCAGGGTGTCGCGGGTGGACTGGTCGGGCCGGGGTGGTGGTGCTATCTGGGCGGTCTGCCGGGGGGTTCCCGTTGGCAGATGCTTTCCTTGACCGGCAACGGAGAGACGCGGTTGATCCTGTGCGAACATGGCCCCGAGGGCAGCCCTGCGCTGTTTGACGCCCCGCGCGATGTGGTGGTGGCCATGACGGCGCGTGAGGTGGTCCCGGCTTTGGCGCGGGCCGAGGCGGCACGCCGGTCCGGGGCATGGGTTGCGGGCTATCTGGCCTATGAGGCAGGCTTTGCGTTGGAACCCAAACTCAGCCCCCTGATGCCGCGCCACCGCGCAGGGCCGCTGGTCGCGCTGGGGATTTATGACGCGCCCCGCGATGCCGCGTCAACACTGGCGCAGGCCGCTGCCGGAGCCGATTTGGCGCGGCTGTCCCCGCCGCGCCCCTTGGTCAGCCGCGCCGCCTATGGCCGTGCCTTTGACCGGGTGGCGGCCTATATTGCGGCAGGGGATTGCTACCAGATCAATCTGACCTTCCCGATGGCCAGCCGCCTGCTGGCGGGCAGCCCGCTGGACCTGTACGGCGCGCTCAGGGCGCGGCAGGCGGTGGGCTATGGGATGTATTGCGACCTTGGCGTCGGGCCGGTGGTGATCTCGCGCAGTCCGGAATTGTTCTTTCGGGTGAAGGGCGGCACGATCTCGGCCCGCCCGATGAAGGGGACCGCGCCGCGTGATCCCGACCCCGTGGTGGATGCCGCGATTGCTGCTGAACTGGCGGCCTCTGACAAGGGCAGGGCGGAAAACCTGATGATCGTGGATTTGCTGCGAAATGACATCTCGCGCATCTCTCGGGTCGGATCGGTCAAGGTGCCGGAACTCTTTGCCGTGGAACCCTTTGCCACGGTGCATCAGATGTCCTCGACCATCACCGGCCAATTGCGGGCGGGCGCGGACTTGCCGGGGTTGATGG
>JAIYDR010000416.1 GCA_027487395.1 Rhodobacter sp.
CTTCATGCCCAGGCTGATGCGATGGGTTTCCTTGTTGATCTTGATGACCTGCACTTTGACAGTTTCACCAATGGCAAGGATTTCCGACGGGTGGTTGACGCGGCGCCATGCCATGTCGGTCACATGCAAGAGGCCGTCAACGCCGCCGAGGTCAACGAAGGCACCGTATTCGGTGATGTTCTTCACGACGCCGTCGATGGACTGGCCTTCGGTCAGGTTGCCGATGACTTCGGCACGCTGTTCGGCGCGCGATTCTTCAAGGATCGCACGGCGCGAAACAACGATGTTGCCACGGCGACGGTCCATTTTCAGAATCTGGAACGGCTGCTTCATGCCCATCAACGGGCCAGCATCACGGACCGGACGAACGTCAACCTGCGAACCCGGCAAGAAGGCCACGGCACCGCCCAGATCGACGGTGAAGCCACCCTTGACGCGGCCGAAGATCGCGCCGTCGACGCGGGTTTCCGACGCATAGGCTTTTTCGAGACGGTCCCAGGCCTCTTCGCGGCGGGCCTTCTCGCGGCTGATCACAGCTTCGCCGCGCGCATTCTCGACACGGTCGAGATACACTTCGACTTCATCGCCGACGTTGATCGTCGGGTTCTCGCCGGGATTCGCGAATTCTTTCAGGTCAACGCGGCCTTCCATCTTGTAGCCGACGTCGATGATGGCCTGTCCTGCCTCGATGGCGATGACGCGGCCTTTGACAACAGTTCCCTCTTCGGGGGTGTCAATCTCGAAGCTTTCCTTAAGCAGGGCTTCGAAGTCTTCCATGGTAGCTTTGGCGCACATGTGCGAGTTTTTCCTTTACCGATGATTTCTGGCCATGCGGTTGGCTCCGCCGGTCTTTGACTGGCCCTTTCAGGCAACGTTGTCAGGGGCCGGAAAACCGAACCCATGCGCCCTACCCGTCAGGATGCCGGGCCTATAGCGGCTTATCGGTCGGGACGCAAGGAAACTTGGGCAAATGCGGGGCAAGGCGCTTAGAAGGGATGCGGCCTGCCGTCCCAATTCTCAAAGCAGCCCGTGGTCGCCAGCGACAGCGCAGCAAAGCGCGCCAGCAGACCCGTCGCCGCCTCATCTTCCGAGATATCCGCACGCGGCCCGCCCATATCTGTGCGGACCCAGCCCGGATGGTAGATGCCCACGGCAATCCCGTCTCCGCGCAGATCGGTCGCCAGATTGCGCCCAATGTTCAGCGCCGCCGCCTTGGAGGCGCGGTAGATATAGCTGCCGCCCGGAGCCTTGGTATCCGATCCCATCTGCGATGAGATGATGGCAATCTTGCCCTTCGCCGCGCGGATGTTCGGCAACAGCGATTGGATCGTCAGGAACACCCCCGTGACGTTCACGGCCAAAGTCTCAGCCCACATCGCGGCGGGATAGCCGTTGTCCAAAGACTCCGCCCCGTCCAGCAAGACCCCGGCATTGCAGACCAAGAGATCAATCGATCGCCCCGCCAATCGTGCCGCCAGATCATGATGCGAGGCCGGGTCTGTGACTTGCAACGCTTGCCAGTCAATGCCTTCAGCCGCCGGGGTCGCCCCGCGATGCGTGCCGATCACCTGCGCCCCGCCCGCCACGGCATGCCGCGCCAAGGCCAGCCCGATCCCCCGGTTCGCACCTGTGATCAGCATATCCATAGGTCATCCCCCCCGTTTGCCAGCCATCTTCCCGGTTTCATGGCAAAAAGACCAGCCAGAACGCAGGCATCAAAACGCCCGCGTCCCAAAGGGCGCGGGCGAAATTCCGGTAAAGCCGGATCAAGCGACTTCGGTCACCAACGCGTCCAGATCGCGGCGCACCTTGGGCAGCCCGGCCAGCCAATCGCCCTCACCTGCGCGATAGCCGATGGGCATCAGGGCAACCGAACGCAGACCCTTTTCGCGCAGACCAAGGATCTCATCCACTTTCGCCGGATCAAAGCCTTCCATCGGGGTGGCATCCACCGCCTCAAAAGCCGCCGCCGTCAAGGCCATGCCAAGCGCGATATAGGCCTGACGCGCGGCATGCTGATAGTTTTCCTCGGCCGAGCGGGGCAGATACATCGACTTGAGGTTGGTGTAATAGGTCGTCACCGCGTCATTCGTCCCGCCGCGCTTGGCCGCGATATCGCCTGCCACCGCGTCAATCCGTGCTTCGGTGTAATTGTCCCAAGCGGCGAATACCAAGAGATGCGACCCTTCGGTGACCTGCGCCTGGTCATAGGCCGCGGCGCGAAGTTGGGCGCGAACATCAGGGTTCGTCACGACGAACACTTCAAATGGCTGCAACCCGCTGGAGGTCGGTGCAAGGCGGATCGCCTCAAGGATATGGGCCAGCTTTTCGTCCGGCACCTTACGCGACGGGTCCATTTTCTTGGTCGCATAGCGCCAATTCAGTTTTTCTTGCAGCACGAGGAGGTCCTTTCAACTGGCAGCAGAGCCGCCGCCATGGTATAGAATCAATACCAGATGAATAAAGTGAACCGAAAGACCACCACAAGGACGCATCTTTTTGTGCCTCGGTCACATTGGGCATACTATAGACGGGGGGGATTATGCCGGTTTGTGAGATTTCCAAAGGCCAATGCCAGACCATCAACGCCGTTCTCTCACGCGTCGGTGACCGCTGGAGCGTGCTGATCATCTTCACCCTGCGGAACGGACGAAAACGCTTCAATGAGGTGAAGCGCGAGTTGAACATCTCGCAACGCATGCTGTCCCTCACATTGCGCGATCTGGAACGCGACGGGTTGGTCAGCCGCCATTACCACCCGACGATCCCGCCCAAGGTGGAATACGAACTGACACCGCTGGGCCATTCCCTGCGCGGCCCCGTCGCGGTCTTGGCCGATTGGGCGCTGACCCATCACGCCGCCATCGACGCGGCCCGCATTACCTTTGACGCGCAAAACGCCACAGAGGTCAGCGCCGCCTAAGGCGTCAGGGCATCAACTGCCCGCCATTCACCTCGATCACCTGCCCGATGATGTAACCCGACAAAGCCGCGCTCGACAGGAACAGATAGGCCCCGACACATTCCGCCGCCACGCCCAAGCGCCCGGCAGGGATGGTGGCCAGCGCCGCTTGCAACTGCGCCTCGGTCGAATACCGCTCATGGAACGGGGTGGTGATCACGCCGGGGGCCACGGCATTGACCCGGATGCCAAAGGGGATCAACTCCTTGGCCATCCCGCGCGTCACGTTGTGGACAAAGGCCTTGGACGACCCATAAAGTCCCGCCCCGCCCGACGCGCCATTGCGCGCCGCGACGGACGTGGTGTTGATGATGAACCCACCGCCAGCCGCCTTGATCGGCGCGATGGCGGCTTGCGAGGCCACGACCACTGACCGTGCGTTCAAGTCCATGATGTCGTCGTAATCCGCCTCGGTTACTTCGGCATAGGGCACCCGCCGCACCATGCCGCCTGCGTTGTTGACCAAGCCGTCCAACCGCCCAAAAGCCGCCAGCGCCTGCGCCACTGCTTCCCGCGCGCCCGCCCCGTTCGACACATCGGCGCGGATCAGCGCAACCTCACCCCCCGCCGCCCGGATTTCATTGGCGACAGCCTCGGCGGCCTCGGCACTGGCGTTGTAATGCAGGCCCACCTTTGCGCCCTTCGCCGCATAGGCCCGCGCCAACGCCGCCCCGATCCCGGTAGAGGCCCCCGTCACCAGCACCGCCTTGCCCGCCAGATCCGGTATCCGCAATCCTGTCAGCATCCGCCTACTCCCCCGCCATGCGCGCCGCGACCAACGCGATGGCTTGTGCCACGGCTTCAGCCACTGTCATTCCCGATGTGTCAAGGATCACCGCATCCGCCGCCGGACGCAACGGCGCATCGACACGGCCCATGTCGCGGGCATCCCGCTCCACGACCTCAGCCAGAATATGCGCAGCCTCCCCGCCCAGTTCCAACCAGCGCCGATGTGCCCGCACCTCGGCACTGGCGGTGACATAGAGCTCCACCTCGGCCTCCGGGCAGATCACCGTGCCGATATCGCGTCCGTCCAGCACCGCCCCACCCTCAGCCCGCGCAAACCGCCGCTGAAACGCCACGAGCGCCGCACGTACCTCTGGGATCACCGCCACGCGGGATGCCGCCTGCCCCGCCTCCAGCGTCCGCAAATCGCCGCGTGCCAATTCCTCGGCCATCAACCCCCGCGCCGCCGCGATGGGATCACCGCCCTTGGCCCCCACCGCCCGATACAAAAGCCCAGTGTCCAGATGGGCAAAGCCAAACCGCGCCGCCACCGCGCGCGAGATCGTGCCCTTCCCCGCCGCCGCAGGTCCGTCGATGGCTACCGTAAAGATCACTGCACGCCCCGTCTTCTCTGTCCAAAAATCCTCGGGGGTGAGCCCCGAGAGGGGCGAGGGGGGCAGACAGCCCCCCTCGATTAATCGCAGAAAAATCGTCCGCGGGATCAACCGCGCGACAACAGGGCACCCATCCCGGTCATCAGCCCCTCAAAGATCGGGAAAGACGTCAGAATGGGCGAGGCATCGTCGACCGATACCGCCGCCTTGGCGGCCATCCCGCACACCAGGAAACTCATCGCAATCCGGTGATCCAGATGGGTGGCGCAGGTGGCCCCGCCCGGCACGCCGCCCGCCCCCAGACCGTGGACGATCAGCGTATCCTCATCCTCTTCGACCTTGACGCCACAAGCCTCAAGCCCGCGCGCCATCGCGTCGATGCGGTCGCTTTCCTTGACCCGCAATTCCTTGACCCCGCGCATGATGGTGGTCCCCTCGGCGAAAGAGGCCACCACCGACAGGATCGGGTATTCGTCGATCATCGACGGCGCGCGCTCTTCGGGCACTTCGATGCCCTTGAGGTTGGGCGAAAAGCGCACGCGCAGATCAGCCACAGGCTCGCCGCCCTCTTCGCGCGGGTTCTGGAATTCGATATCCGCGCCCATTTCTACCAGCGTGAGGTACAACCCGTTGCGGGTCAGGTTCTGGCTGACACCGGGAACAAAGATATCCGACCCTTCGACGATCAGCGCCGCGCAGACCGGGAACGCCGCCGAGGACGGATCGCGCGGCACGGCCACACTCTGCGGACGCAACTCTGGCCGTCCGGTCAGGGTGATCACATTGCCCTCAGCGGTCTTTTCCACCGTCAGCTCCGCGCCAAAGCCCAGAAGCATCCGCTCGGAATGATCCCGCGTCGGTTCGCGCTCAATCACCACGGTCTGCCCCGGCGCGTTTAGGCCTGCCAGCAGCACCGCCGATTTCACCTGCGCAGATGCCACCGGCAAAGCGTAACGCACCGGCACGGGGTTCGCCGCGCCCACCACGGTCATCGGCAAGCGCCCGCCTTGACGGCCATAAGC
>JAIYDR010000333.1 GCA_027487395.1 Rhodobacter sp.
GCCTTGGGCCACGGGGTGGGAGCGTCAGGAACAGACCCTAGACGACAAGCCCTCTTTCCGCCGCTGGCTGGAAGAGTTGGCCGCACGTCCGGCTTTTGTGAAAGGCGCAGCCATTGGGGCAGAGGTTGTCAGCAACGCCGCCAATGACCGAAAGGCGCAGGAGATTTTGTTCAAGCGTTAAAGGTTAGGGGCGCAAACCGCTTGGGGGTGGATCACGCTGCCCCCGCTACTTTGCGTTCTTGTCGCCTTCAGGTTTTTCTTCGCTGCTGTGACGGCTCAAGACGCCGCCTTGGGTCAAAAGGAAGGCAAACATCGCCAAGGGCAGGCCGAAGGTCTTGAAATTCACCCAAGCATCGGTGGACATCGTGCGCCAGATCACCTCATTCGCGGCGGCGAGCAGGAAGAAAAACCCGCACATGCGCCGGGTCAGGATCATCCACCCCTCATACGTCAAGGGCAGCGCTGCATCCATCACCGCCCGCAGGTAGGATTGCCCGCGAAGCAAGCCAAAGCCCAAGACGCCGCCGAAGATCAGATAGATCATCGTGGGCTTCATCTTGAAGAACCGCTCATCCTTCAGCCAGACCGACAGCCCGCCAAAGACCACCACCAGCACAACCGTCGCCACCTGCATCTTCGAGAGGGTGCCGGTCAGCGCCCACAAAAGGCCTGTGGTGACCAGCATCATCGGGATGAACAAGGCCGTCATCACGAGGAAGCCCTGATAGTCGGTCCCCAAGATGTGGAAGGTCTGATCCTTGAGCTTGAGATAGCCGACAAAGAACAAAAGGATCGGCCCAAACTCCAGCGCCGCCTTCAGCGTCCCGTTGATCTTGCGTCCTTCGGCCATGCTGTGTCCCCCTTGGTGTGGGCGGAGTTGTGGCGCGGAACGCCGGAGGGGGCAAGGAGAGTTCTGGGGTGGCGCGATCACGCCTGCGCCAAGGAGCGGGGGGTTTCACACCCCCCGCAGCCCCCCGCGGGGTATTTGAGCCAAGATGAAGCAAAAGAAAGACGTGGCTCAGTCCTGCCCGACCAGCGCGCGGGCGAAGTCTTCGGGGTCGAAGGGCGAGAGGTCGTCGATTTGCTCGCCCACACCGATGGCATGGATCGGCAGGCCGAACTTATCCGCCAGCGAGACGAGGACGCCGCCCTTGGCCGTGCCGTCGAGTTTGGTCATCACAAGGCCGGTGACGTCGGCGATCTTGCGGAAAATCTCAACTTGGCTTACCGCATTCTGGCCCGTGGTGGCGTCGAGCACCAGCAAGGTGTTGTGCGGCGCGGTGGGGTCTTTCTTTCGGATCACGCGGACGATCTTGGCGAGTTCCTCCATCAAATCGGCGCGGTTTTGCAGCCGTCCCGCCGTGTCGATCAGCAGAAGGTCAGCCCCTGTGTCCTGCGCCTGCGTCAGCGCGTCAAAGGCGAGGCTGGCCGGATCGGACCCTTCGGGCGCGGTGAGGACCGGCACGCCCGCGCGTTGGCCCCAGACCTGCAACTGTTCGACCGCCGCGGCACGAAAGGTGTCCCCCGCCGCGATGATGACCGTTTTGCCCGCCGCTTTGAACTGGCTCGCCAGCTTGCCGATGGTCGTGGTCTTGCCCGAGCCGTTGACGCCCACCACCAGCACCACCTGCGGGCGCTTGGGGTAGATCGGCATCGGCTTGGCCACCGGCGTCATGATGCGGGCGATTTCATCGGCCAAGGCTTGGCGCAATTCAGGGGTGGAGATGCGTTTGCCAAAGCGGCCTTCGGCGATGTTGGCCGTAACGCGGGTGGCGGTTTCCACGCCCATGTCGGATTGGATCAGCAATTCCTCAAGGCTTTCGAGCATCGCGTCATCGACCAGACGGCGCGGCGCATCCGTGGCCCCCAGAAGCCGACCAATGAGCCCCGGCCTGGCGGGTTCCTCAGGTGTCGGCGTTTCGGTGACCAGTGCCTCCAGCCCCTCGCCGATCTTGTCCGAGGATCGGAACATGCGGTCGCGCAGCTTCTTGAAAAAGGACATGGCCCCGTCTTCCTTGCAGATATCATCCTTGCAGGTCTGGTCTTCACCTAGGCAGTTTTGTCGCAAAGGGGAAGGGCTGACGGGTTTGGGCGAGCGTGCTAGGGTCTTTCGGCAGAACAATGGTAGGTTTGGATGCGGGTGCAGGTGACATCTTTTGCCGCGATGGCGCTGATCCCGGCAGCCTTATGCCTATTGGCGGCTTGGGGCGGGGTTTGGGTCTGGCTGGCGGTTCTGTATCTGGGGTTGGTCGTGGCGGGGCTGGACCTTGTGCTGCCCGCGTTCGAGGCGGACGCGCCAGAGGGGGCGGAGTTTACCGGCAGCGATGCCTTGTTGGCGGTGATTGCTGTGATCACCCCGGTCCTGATGGCCTTGGTCGTGATCAACGTTTGGCGGCTGGATTGGGCAGAGGCGGCCGCGCTGATCCTTGCCGCAGGCTTCTGGCTCGGTCAGGTCGCGCATCCTGCGGCGCATGAGTTGATCCACCGCGCCGACCGGCGGCTGTTCCGGCTGGGGATCGCGGTTTATGGGGTCTTGGCGATGGGGCACCATGTCTCCAGCCACCGACTTGTGCATCATGTGCATGTGGCGACTCCTGACGATCCAGCGACGGCGCGATCTGGCCAAGGGTTCTGGCGGTTCCTGTTGCGGGCGGAATTGGAGGGTTTTCGGAAGGGCCTGGCCGCTGAGACAGCGCTAAGGGCAAGGCGGGCGAAGGGGCTGCATCCCTATGTGCTTTATGCCGGGATCACCGGGCTGGCGGCTATGGTGGCCTTGGCACTGGGCGGTGGGCCGGGGCTGGCAGTTTGGGCCTTGCTTTGCCTGCATACCAAATTGCAAATCCACCTGTCGGATTATGTGCAACACTATGGCCTGCTCCGCCGCCGCCTTCCCGATGGGCGGCTAGAGCCTGTGGGGCCGCGTCATTCGTGGAACGGCGGACAGTGGCTGTCGGGCGGAATGATGCTGAACGCGCCGCGCCATTCGGATCACCACGCCCACCCCTTGCGCCCCTATCCCGCGCTGCGCCTGCCGGGGGTGGAGGATGCCCCGCGCCTGCCGCTGCCCTTGCCACTCGCCTGCACTTTGGCGCTGGTCCCGCCCCTGTGGCGGCGGGTGATGCGGCCCCATGTCGCGCGCTGGCGGCAGTTTGACGAAGGCGTGACTGGCACCGCAACGCCGGGGGTGGCATCTGTGCGGGATACCATGTCGGAGCCGTCATGACCCGCTTTGCCCTTCTGCTGCCCCTCCTTCTCGCCCTGCCCGCAGTAGCGCAGGACGGCCCGCCGCTGACCGTGGAGCAGTTTGAAAGCTACGTCACCGGCAAGACCCTGTCCTATGCCGACCAGAACGGTGTCTGGGGGACCGAGCAATACCTGAAGGATCGCCGCGTCGTCTGGGCCTTTACCAAGGACATCTGCCAATACGGCATCTATTACGCCCAAGACGACCAAATCTGCTTTGTCTATGACGACGACCCCACCCCGCAATGCTGGACCTTTTGGCAAGGCGAAGAAGGGCTAGAGGCGCTGTTCTCCGGCGACAGCGCCACGCATCTGTCCGAGGTCAAACAAAGTGCCGAACCGCTGGGCTGTCCGGGGCCGGATGTGGGGGTTTGACGGGGGGCTTTGCTCATACAGACTTCAACTTGAAATGCGGCGGCAGACGAATACCCGCCTCTTTGGCGGCTGACTGGAGTTTGTCAGATATGTAGAAATCCACACTGAGAATGGTGCGGTCTTTCCAGACATGACAACCCCGGGCTGCCTCCTCTGCTACTGCAACACTCCTGAACTCTTTAACCCCTTGTATCGGAACAGTATACAGACCTGATAGAGATGACCGATAAAGAACTCCCTCATCACTCTCAGCCGGTCGAATGGCTTCGCGCCAATTTCTGATGATCATCGTAAAAAACTGCTCAGGGCTTGGCCTTCCGTTCCGCAAAACCAAGTCCAAGGGCCGGAACAGATGCGTGTCAGGATCAAGGCTTTCGATAAGCCGCCGAAGTTCGTCGCTTACGCACAGAATCCGATTTGTCATATTTATCAAAGAAGCTTTGCGCTTGTATTCGTTTTTCAGCACATATTGATCAGGCCATTCCCAATCCTTCACCCAGTCCAGCGGATTCTGTGCCGATGCCTCAGGCACCCATTGCATCGTAAATTTTCTTGAAACCCAGTAATTATAGTTGTTGGCTGAGCGAAAAGTCTCTCCATTTTCATCGCGCGGCGACAGCTCGCGATAGGCATTTTCAAGCTTTTCATTATATCCGACGAATTCTCCACGCGGAAAAAACTCATTAAAGACACTTGGAAGTATAACCGCCCATACCACGCTTGCACCCCTTGAACTTTCTTACATTCGGACTAAGACCAGCATTCGATGTAACCGGCACACCGGTCACGAAAATCCTGAAGACACTCTTCACACCGCAACGACACCGAAGCTTTTTTAAAACAAACTCCCCTGTCCCGGCTCGCCCCCACCC
>JAIYDR010000241.1 GCA_027487395.1 Rhodobacter sp.
ATTTCGGGAAGATCGGCCAAAAGCCGAAGGATGCAATCCAAAGACTGAAGGTGGTTTTGCGCCTGATCCTTGCCCCAACGCTCTGAGGAGTGTCGGTAAATCGCTTGAAGGTCAGCGATGGCCGCAGGTGCCAAAACAAGTTGGCGCGTCAACGCCCCTCACGCTCAGCAAGAAACGTCTGCATGTCGAAAGGTTGCGAGGGCCCCGACGCCAGCCCTTCGTCAATCAGCGCTTGGATTTCGACGATGGCCTGACGCCGATCTTGATCGCGCCGGATCAAGTCGCGCATGTAATCGCTGACATTGGCATATTGTCCATTGCGAGCCTGCGCCTCAGCGAAGGCTTTCATCTGTTCGGGAAGAGAGATGTTCATCGTTGCCATAATCCGAGCATGCTGATCTTGGCAAAGTTTGTCAACATGCTGCCCCCATCCCCTGTCCCCCTTCCCAAACCACCCGTTTTCCTGTAAGGCGCGGCCATCTGCGACGTGAGGCCCACACCCCCGGGCACATGCGAAGGATAGGGGGTGGCGGCAATGGGGCCGCCAGATGCGAGGGGCCGGAGGGCCGGGCACCCCTCAGAGGAACCGATCTATGTTCAATGTCGTCAAGAAATCCATCCAGTGGGGCGATGAAACGCTGACGCTGGAAACCGGGAAAGTTGCGCGTCAGGCCGATGGCACCGTCATCGCCACGCTGGGCGAAACCTCGGTCATGGCCAACGTCACCTTTGCCCGTCAGGCAAAGCCGGGTCAGGACTTTTTCCCCCTGACCGTCCACTACCAGGAAAAATACTATGCCGCGGGCAAGATCCCCGGCGGCTTCTTCAAGCGTGAGGCGCGTCCTTCGGAAAAGGAAACGCTGGTTTCGCGTCTGATCGACCGTCCCTGCCGCCCGCTGTTTGTCGAAGGCTTCAAGAACGAAGTCCTCGTGATGGCAACCGTGTTGTCGCATGACCTGCACAACGATTCCGACATCGTCGCCATGATCGCCGCTTCGGCTGCGCTGACGATTTCGGGCGTGCCCTTCCGTGGTCCCATCGGCGCGGCGCGGGTCGGCTTTGTGAACGGCAATTACACGCTGAACCCGTCCGTGGACGACATGCAGAACCTGCGTGCCAACCCCGAGCAGCGTCTGGATCTGGTCATCGCCGGCACCAAAGACGCCGTGATGATGGTGGAATCCGAAGCCTATGAACTGACCGAAGACGAAATGCTGGGCGCGGTCAAATTTGGCCATGCCGCGATGCAGCCCGTCATCGACCTGATCATTGATCTGGCCGAAGATGCCGCGAAAGAGCCGTTCGACTTTTCGCCCCCCGATCTGACCGCGATCTACGCCAAGGTCAAAGCGGCTGGCGAAACCGAAATGCGCGCCGCGTTTGCCATCAAGGACAAGCAAGACCGCACCAACGCGATTTCTGCCGCTGTCTCGACGATCAAGTCGCAGATGTCGGACGAAGACAAGGCCGACATCAACCTTGGTTCGGCGATCAAAAAGCTGGAATCGTCGATCCTGCGCGGTGACATCATCACCGGTGGCGCGCGCATCGACGGGCGTGACAACAAGACCGTGCGTCAGATCGTGTCGGAAACCGGCATCTTGCCGCGCACCCACGGCTCGGCCCTGTTCACCCGTGGCGAAACCCAAGCGCTGGTCGTGACCACGCTGGGCACCGGCGAGGATGAGCAGATCATCGACGCCCTGCACGGCAATTCGCGCTCGAACTTCCTGCTGCACTACAACTTCCCGCCCTATTCGGTTGGCGAAGTGGGTCGTGTCGGCTCGCCCGGTCGTCGGGAAATCGGCCATGGCAAGCTGGCTTGGCGCGCGCTGCAGGCCGTGCTGCCTGCGCCGACCGACTTCCCCTATACCGTCCGCGTCGTGTCCGAGATCACGGAATCGAACGGCTCCTCCTCGATGGCTTCGGTCTGCGGCGGGTCGCTGTCGATGATGGATGCGGGCGTGCCGCTGAAAGCCCCGGTCGCCGGTGTGGCGATGGGTCTGATCCTTGAAGAAGATGGCCGCTGGGCCGTTCTGACTGACATCCTTGGCGACGAGGATCACCTCGGCGACATGGACTTCAAGGTGGCGGGCACCGAAAACGGCATCACCACGATGCAGATGGACATCAAGGTTGCCGGGATCACCCCGGAAATCATGGCGCAGGCGTTGGCGCAGGCCAAAGACGGTCGTCTGCACATCCTGGCTGAGATGAACAAGGCGCTGTCGGCCCCGCAGGGCTTTAGCGAATACGCGCCCAAGATCGAAACCCTGCAAATCCCGACCGACAAAATCCGTGAGGTCATCGGTTCGGGCGGCAAGGTCATCCGTGAGATCGTCGAAGTCTCGGGTGCCAAGGTTGATATCAACGATGACGGCATCATCAAGATCGCTTCGTCCTCGGCGGATGCGATCAAGAAAGCCTATGACATGATCTGGTCGATCGTGGCTGAGCCGGAAGAGGGCAAGGTCTATATCGGCAAGGTCGTGAAATTGGTCGATTTCGGTGCCTTCGTGAACTTCTTCGGCAAGCGTGACGGTCTGGTCCATGTGTCGCAGATCGCCTCCAAGCGCCTGACCCATCCCAATGAGGTGTTGAAGGAAGGTCAAGAGGTCCGCGTCAAACTTCTGGGCTTTGATGATCGCGGCAAGGTCCGTTTGGGCATGAAGATGGTCGATCAGGAAACCGGCGAAGAGATCGTCGAAAAGAAAAAGGATGACGCCGAAGAGGCGTGATCCCGTCCCGCATTTGTGGGTGACTTTGCGGGCGGCCTTTTCGTGGGCCGCCCGTTTTCATTGGGCGCAGATGTTTCAGGTGCGTATGAAAAAGCCCCGGCGATGGCACCGGGGCTTTTGCCTTTTGGTCCTGAAACCTTACTTCTGCGGCGCTTTGGCGAAACGCAGATAGGGCAGCTTGATGTCCAAGGGGCCGAAACGCTCGGTCGCCTGTTCGTTATTCAAGGCCAGCGCCACGATCACATCTTGACCGGGGACCCAGTTCGCGGGGGTGGCCAGTGGCACGCCGTCAGTGGCCTGCACGGCATCCAGCGCGCGCAGGATTTCCGCGAAATTGCGGCCCACGCTCATCGGATAGGTCATGGTCAGGCGCACCTTCTTGTCCGGGCCGATGATATAGACGGTGCGGACGGTGGCCGAATGCGCCGGGGTGCGGCCTTCGGTCGGCAGGTAATAATCGGCGGGCAGCATGTCATAGGCCTTGGCCACGGTCAGCGATGAGTCGTCAATGATCGGGAATTCCGCCACCGCGCCGCCAAAGGCTTCGATGTCGCGCTTCCACTTTTCGTGGTCGGTGACAGAGTCCACCGACACGCCGATCACCTTGGTGTTGCGCTTTTTCCACTCCGGGGCCAGTTGCGCCACCGCGCCGAATTCGGTGGTGCAGACGGGGGTGAAATCGCGCGGGTGGCTGAAGATGATGGCATAGCCACCAGCCAACCAATCGTGGAAATGGATGGTGCCAGCGGTCGACTCGGCGGTGAAATCGGGGGCGATGTCGTTGATGCGGACGGACATGGTGACTCCTGTCGGATTGCTGAGACTCAAATACGCCAAAGGGAAAGAAGTTTCATCCCCCCGCTATCCTTGCGCGACAAAAGAGAACAGTGTTGCGATCCAGAGCGCGGGTTTGGCATGGCATTCCGTTTCCCGCACCTTCCGCGACAGCCTTTGTGCCAGCGCCGGCCCGCCGATTGCGACGCTGTCCTGTCGGTTGCAGGATTGTGCCACGGCGCGGCACCTGTCAGAATATGATCAAATTTCACGCAGGGGTTCGCCATGATCACGAAACGAGAGTTCTATATCAACGGCCAATGGGTCGCCCCTGCCGTGGCCCGCGATCATGCGGTGATTGATCCCTCGACCGAAGACGCCTGTGCCACCATCTCTCTCGGGTCCAAGGCCGATACCGATGCGGCGGTGGCGGCTGCCAAGGCGGCCTTTCCGGCTTGGGCGGCAACACCCCCCGCGCGGCGCAAAGAATTGGTCGCGGGCATCCTGACCCAATACGAAAAGCGGGCCGAGGAGATGGCGCAGGCCATCTCCATCGAAATGGGCGCGCCGATTGATTTTGCGCGCTCCGATCAGGCCCCCTGCCTGCCGTGGCACCTGACGAACTTCCTGACCGCCTTTGACCAGATCGAATGGGTCCGCCCGCTGGGTGCGCATGCGCCGGGTGCGGCGGTGGCGCTGGAACCCATCGGCGTGGTTGGCCTGATCACCCCGTGGAACTGGCCGATGAACCAGATCGCGCTGAAAGCGATCCCGGCCATGCTGGCGGGCTGCACCTGCGTGCTGAAACCGAGCGAGGAATCGCCGCTGAACGCAATGCTCTTTGCCGAATTCTGCCACGATGCGGGCATCCCGCCGGGGGTGTTCAATCTGGTGAACGGCGACGGGCCGGGGGTTGGCACGCAGCTTTCCACCCACCCGGATGTGGAAATGATCAGCTTCACCGGATCAACCCGCGCCGGAAAGGCCATCTCGGTCGCGGCGGCGGACACGCTGAAGCGTGTGACGCTGGAACTGGGCGGCAAGGGCGCGAACCTGCTGTTCGCCGATGCCGATGACCGCGCGGTCTTACGGTCGGTCAAGCGGATGATGGAAAATTCGGGCCAATCCTGCAACGCGCCCTCGCGCCTGTTGGTGGAACGCTCGGTCTATGACGCCACCGTCGCCAAGGCGGCTGAAATTGCCAATGCCATCAAGGTCGGCCCCGCCAACCAATCGGGTAACCATATCGGCCCCGTGGTGAACAAGCGGCAGTGGGACCAGATCCAAGGCTATATCCAGAAGGGTATCGACGAAGGCGCGCGTCTGGTGGCGGGCGGTCCGGGTCTGCCCGAAGGGTTCAACCGCGGCTTCTATGTCAAGCCGACGATCTTTGCCGATGTTACCCCCGGCATGACGATTGAACGCGAGGAAATCTTTGGCCCCGTGCTGTCGATCATCGCCTTTGACACCGAAGAAGACGCGATCCGCATCGCCAATGACACGCCCTATGGTCTGACCAACTATGTCCAGACGCAGGACAAGGCGCGGGCCAACCGCCTTGGGCTGGCGCTGAAATCCGGCATGGTCGAGATGAACGGCAGATCGCGTGGCGCGGGATCGTTCTTTGGCGGGGTCAAGCAATCGGGCCGTGCGCGCGAAGGTGGGGTCTGGGGGCTGGAAGAATTTCTTGAACCCAAAGCCATCTCTGGCTGGACCTTTGCGGCGGAGTGATCGCCTTGGGGCGGGCGTGCCGCCTGCCCAGAAAACCCTTGCCCCGAAAATGCCCGCCCCGAAAATGCCCGACAAACGCCATGCTCCCGCACTGCCTTTGCGCTAATCTGCGGCAAAGGAGCGACGCATGACTCGATTGGCCATCCTGTCCGACATCCACGGCAATGCAGACGCATTGGCGGCAGTTTTGGCGGATATGCTGACCTTCTCGCCCGACTTGCTGATCAATCTGGGTGATGTTCTGTCCGGCCCGCTGGACCCGATGGGAACGGCGGCGTTGTTGGAAGGCGTGCCCAATCTGACGGTGTTGGGCAATCATGACCGCTGGCTTTTGGACCCTGCCCGCCGGAACAAGGGGTGGGAGGCTTGGACCTATCCCAAGCTGGACCGCATGACGCTCGGTTGGATCGCTGGCTTGCCGACCGGATTGGTGATCGAGGATGTCCTTGCCTGCCACGGCACGCCGCGCAACGATTCCGTCTATTGGTTGGAAACCGTGGGAACGGATGGCGAGGTTCACCGCGCCGACCCTGCTGCCATCGCGGCAGAGATTGAGGGACGGCCGCAGCGTTTGTATCTGTGTGGTCATACCCATCGCGCCCGCGTGGTGCGGCTGGACGATGGGCGGATGGTGGTCAACCCCGGCTCTGTCGGGTTGCCCGCCTTTGATGACGACACCCCCCGCCCGCATCGGGTCTGCGCCGGCTCGCCGCATGCAAGCTATATGATCCTTGACCGGCAAGGGCCGGATTGGGCGGTGACGCATCGTCTGGTGCCCTATGATCCCGCGCGGATGATCGGGCTGGCACAGGCCGCCGGGGCCAAGGGTTGGGCGCAGGCCCTGGAAACGGGGTGGGTGGATAAGCCTGCGCTTGCTTGACCGGACAGAAGCGGGGGTTTCACACCCCCGCACCCCCGTGGGGTATTTGCGCCAAGATGAAGGGGCAAAAAAGAGGGAGCGCGTCAGCCGCCAAACAGGCGGTAATACAGCGCATCTGGCAGGAACTGCGACAGGCGAAACACCCATTGAAACGGCGTGGGAAAACTGCGGCTGAACCCACCACGGTCCATGTGGGTGAACATGATCTCTGCCGCTGCTTCGGGTTCCATGATCTGCGGCATCTTGAAATCGTTCTTGTCCGTCAGGCGGGTGCGGATGAATCCGGGGTTGGCCAGTTGCACCCGAACCCCCGTGCCGCGCAAATCGCAGTGCATCGATTCTGCCAGCGACATGCAGCCGGCCTTGGACGCGCCATAGCCGATGGCCCCCGGCAAACCCCGAAATCCCGACAGCGATCCCGTGATGACCACATGCCCCCGATTCCGCGCCACCATGCCGGGAACGACCGCTGCCATCACCCGCGCGCATCCGGTCAGATTGACGTCGATCATCGTCTCAACGGCTTTCGCGTCCCAGTCCTGCGCCTTGGTTGGCCAATAGACCCCGGCGAGAAAGACCACGCCGTCAAGATCGCCAAGCGACAGCGCCGCCGCGTGGACGCTGGCACTGTCGGCGACGTCGCAGGGCAGGGCGGTTGCCTGCGGTCCAACCTGCGCCACTGCCTCGGCCAGCCGATCCGCGCTGCGGGCCGACAAGATCACCTGCGCGCCCGCGCGGGCCATGCGTTTGGCAAGTGCCAGACCCAAGCCCTCGCTCGCGCCGACCAGCCAGTAGCGCTTGCCCTGAAAATCGGTCATGCCGCTGCCCGCCGTTCCACCGGGCGAAGGGTGGCGACCAGCTCAGCGACGGTGATGCCGAATTTGGAAAACTGGCTGCGGTTCATGATGGTGCCGTTGTCCATCAGATACATCCAATCGACCACATCGAGGACATGGCCTCCGGCCTCGTCGTCGAGCTTTATCCGGTAGCGCAGGCAGACGGCGGGACCTTCGACCACGCCTTGGCCGATGCCAACCACATCGGGGGCTTCGGCGCGGATGCTCCCGTCATTGCCTAGTGTCAGCTTCCAGTGGCGGTCCTGCACCCGCCCGCTGTCATAGCGGAAAACCTCTTGCAAGGTACCGATGTTGCCTTCCCAATGGCCCTCCATATCCGCGACGAAGCGGGAGGCGACCTTGCCCGTCGGGCCATAGATCACGCCTTCGCAGAGGATCGGGCCGGACAGATGGCGTCGCAGGTCGAAAGCAGGGCCGCGCCCGGCCAGATCGGCGGGCCTTTGGCTGCGAAAACTGGTCACGCGCATCCCCACTACGATCAGGATCACGGCTAGGACCACACCGAGCAGAAACGGGGCGAGGGGAGACATGGTTTAGACCTCCGGCACATCGGTAAGAAACAAAAGGCCCAGTGCGAAGACCTTCAGGATACAGGGGATAATGGCGTAAAGCACCGAGAGCGTGGCAAGCGCCGCAGCGCTGTTGGTCGGGCCGGGGGTAAACCCAACCGCGCCAAGAAGCGGGAGCAGAACCGCTGCTGCAAGCGCAAGCGAGAGTTTTGAGACAAAGGCCCAAAGGCCAAACGCTGCCGCTTCGGTTCCGGCCAGATGTGAAAGGCGGCGGGCAAAGATGGCAGGCAGCAGGGTGTTGTCCGCGCCAAGGGCCGCACCAGAGGCGATGCAGATCAGCGCAAAGGGCAAGAGCGCCCCCGCGCCCAAGGTGGCGGCCCACAGGAAGGTGGCAATCGCCAGCCCCATCGCGGCCAGCAGCACCTTGCGCGCGCCAAAGGTTGCAGCAGCGCGGGACCAGAACGGAGTGGAGATTGCGGCCGACAGAAAGAACAGTAGCAAAAGCCAGCCCTCATCCCCCGGCGCTTGCAAGCGGCTTTCGACGAAGAACAAGAACAGGGTCGAGGTGACGGCCACCGGCGCCGAGTTCAGCAGTGCAATCCACAGCAAACGGCGCGCTAGGGGATCGGCCAGCACCGGCCGAAAGGCCGCCCAGCCTGCGGGAGGTGTCGCCCCCGCCGCGCGCCATTCCGGGGCCATCAGTGCCACAGTGACCAGCGTCAGCCCGGCGAAGATCAGCGCGAACAGGGCCAACGGGCTGTCGGTCACACCTGCCAGCGCCACGGGTGCCACGGCGGCAAGGCAGACCCCGACCAGCGCCCCACCCTCGCGCCAACCGGCAAGGCGGATGTGGCCCTGTGCACCCATCGCCTCGGCCCGGGTCACGCCTTGGGCGTAAAAGCAGATGCTCAGGAACGACCAGGCGCTGAACACCACCAGCATGGTCAGGGCGAACCAGACCAAGGGTGCTACAGGCGCAGGCAGGGCAAACAACCCAACCATCCCCAACGCCATCGCCACCGCCGCCCCGGCGACCCAAAGCCCTCGCCGCGCGCGGGTGATCCCGGCCAGCCAGCCCAAAACCGGGTCTTGCACCACATCCACCAGCCGCAGCGCCGCCAGCACCAGACCGAGCGCGGCCAGACTGACGCCGTATTGGTCGACAAAGAACTTGGGTGCGTGGATATAGATCGGAAGGCCCGCCATCGCGATCAGCCCGCCGAACATCCCCCAAATCCACAACCGTCTGTCTGCCGCCGCGGTCATCGGCTCACATCCTGTGCGGGCGGTTCGGGGCGATTGCGGAAGGTGACACCTTTCAGCGCCAGCTTCAGGGCCTGCCAATGGATCAAGGCCAAGACCCGACGCGATCCGAAAGGACGGCGCAGACAGGCGCGCACAATCCCAAGGTTGGTCAGTGGCACGCGTGGCCCGATCAGGTTGGTGAACAACCCACCGGTTTCGGTCGAATAGTCGATCCAAATCCCGATGCGATCCTCGCGCAGGTCGAAGCGGAAAGCGTAGCGTCCCTCAACCGGCTGGAACGGTGAGACGTAGAACAACTTCGTCGCGGTGATGGTATCGGTGCGGACGATCGGGGCCAGATCGTCGCGGTGGCACAGATAGCTGTGCCGGTCGCCATAGGTGTTTGACACCTCGGCAATCACCACGCGCAAAGCACCCGCCGCATCGTGGCACAGCCAGAACGACACCGGGTTGAACACATGGCCCAAGACGCGCGGTTGACCCAGAAGAAGAATCTTCTCGGTCCCCGGCAGGCCATGGTCGGCCAGCACCTGCCGCACCCATGCGGTGCCGCGCCCCTGGCCCTTTGGCCCGCCAAAATCAATGTCGTGGATGGCTGTCAGATTGGCGCGGTTGCGGGAAAACAGCTTCGGGCCGATTGACTGATCCGGGTCCAGCAGCAGGTAATCCACGGTGTAGCGAAACGCATTCGCCACCGCGCCCTTGCGACCGTGAAAGGTTTCGCCCCGGATCAGATCGACCGTTTTCATGCGGCCAATTGCCTTTCGCCTGCGCGGGCGCGCATCGCTTGCACCACGTCATAGGCGCTGGCAAAGCCGTCCTCGTGGAAACCGTTGCGCATCCAAGCCCCTGCGAACCAAGTGTTTTGCGCTCCGTTCATCGCGCGGATGGTCTTTTGCGCGGCCAGTGCGGCGACATCATAGACCGGGTGATGGAAGGTCGTCACATCGTCGATCAGGTCGTCACGGATGCCCCCGTTGGAGTTCAGTGTGACAAAGATCGGGTCATCCATCGGGATCGGTTGCAAAGAGTTCATCCAGTAAGACAGATCAATCCGCCCGCCCGCGCCGCCTTTGGGTTCCACATAGGCCCAGCTTGACCAGCATTTGCGGTTCTTCGGCATCACCGACGGGTCGCGGTGCAAGATCGCCTCATTCGGCTGATAGCGGATCGCGGACAGCGCGGCGCATTCCGCTGGGGTCGCATCGGACAAGAGGGCCAAAGTCTGGTCGGAATGGCTGGCAAAGATGACCTCATCAAACAACTCCCACTCTGCTCCGGTGGCGCGGACCATCACCCCGCCCTCTGTCCTCTTGACGGCCGCCACAGGGACGCCAAGCCGCAGGTCCACGCCGCGGGTGGTCAAGCTGGCTTGCAGGCGGTTGACATATTGGATTGAGCCACCGCGCACCGTGTACCACTGGTGCTGGCCGCTGACTTGCATCAGGTGGTGGTTTTCAAAGAAGCGCACCAGCGCCTGCGCCGGAAAGTTCAGAATGCCGGTCGTTGGCGTGGACCAGATCGCCCCGGAAAACGGTGTGATGTAGTAATCACGGAACCAATCGCCGGTGCCCAGACGCTGCAACAGGCCGCCGATGGTCAGCGCGGGATCGGTGGCATGGGCGGCGGCGTGTTTGTTGAAATGCATGATGTCGCGCAGCATCCGCAGAAAGCGCGGGTTCAGCGCGTTCTTGCGCTGGGCAAACAGCGCATCCATCGAGGCAAGGCCATATTCCACCCGCCCGCCGTCCAGCGACGCGCCAAAGGTCATGGTGCTTTCGGTATAGGGCACCGCCAGATCGTCAAACAGGCGCAGAAGGTGGGGATAGTTCGCCTTGTTGAACACGATAAAGCCGGTATCGACGGGCTGATCGCCCCGCTTGCCACTCAGTTTGGTGCGGGCATGGCCACCAAGGCGGTTTTCAGCCTCAAACAGCACCACAGAGTCGTGATCGGCCAGCAGATGCGCGGCGGCCATGCCGGCGATTCCCCCCCCGATGACGGCAATACGGCGTGGGGCGGAACCAAGGGATTCGAACGGCATGCAACACTTCCTTTTTGGGCTACGGTTCTTTTACGCTGGTTTCCTACGCTTGGATCAACCGCACTGTTTCAGCAGAGAGTGAAAACTTTATCGACGTGGTGATCCAGCCGATCATGAGGGCCGTATGAGCGTCATGATGTTGGATGCCGGTCAGAGCGAAAAACTGGATGCGGACCTGCCCGCGTGGCCATATGCTGCGCAGGGACAACAGGTTACGCGCCGGAAGGAAGGCTCTGCCGTGCAGGCAACGGACGACATCACGGATTGGGCGGTGCTCATGGCGCGCGTGCGCGATGATCAGGACCGTGCAGCATTTGCCGCGCTGTTTCGGCACTTTGCCCCGCGGGTGAAGTCGTTTCTGATGAAATCAGGGGCCGATGCCACGCTGGCCGAAGAATGTGCGCAAGATGTCATGGCCTCGCTGTGGCAAAAGGCACATCTCTTTGATCCGTCGCGGGCTTCGGTGGCGACTTGGATTTTCACCATCGCCCGCAACCGCCGGATCGACGCCTTGCGCAAAGCGCGCAGGCCAGAACCGGAAGATTTGGATTGGGGACCGACAGCGGAACCGGATGGGGCCGACCTGTACGAAGCCTCGCAAGAAAACACGCGACTGGGTGCGGCGCTCGCCCAGTTGCCGCAAAAGCAGCGCGCTTTGATCGAACGCGCCTATTTCGGTGACCTGTCGCATGGCGAATTGGCTGCCGAAACGGGTCTGCCCCTTGGCACGATCAAATCGCGCATCAGATTGGCGTTGGAAAAGCTGCGTCTGCAGATGAGTTGAAGGCGAGACGACGGAATGACAATTCGGCACCACCTAAGTGACCAACTTCTGATGGCCTATGCAGCAGGCGATCTGCCAGAGGCGTTTAATCTGGTCGTGGCGACCCATGTCTCGCTCTGTGACGAATGCCGCGCGCAACTGGCCGCGTTTGAAGTGGTCGGTGGGGCCGTGTTGGACCTCTGCGATCTGGCGACGATGAGGGATGGCAGTCTGGATGCCTGTTTCGCCCGGATTGATGCCTGCATCGACGCTGTGCCGCAATCCCGCGTGGCGCCGCGCAAAAGGGCCGGCGTGTTGCCTGCGCCTTTGGCAGACTATGTCGGCGGTGATCTGGGGCAGGTGAAATGGCGCAGCATTGGCGCAGGCGTGCGGCAGGCCATTTTGCCCACCGGCAAGGGTGCTTCGGCGCGTCTCTTGCACATTCCCGCCGGTCAGGCCGTTCCGGATCACGGCCACCGCGGGATAGAATTGACGCTGGTGTTGCAAGGTGCATTCCGCGATGACGCCGACCGCTTCGGTCCCGGCGATGTGGAGATCGCGGATCAGGCGACCGAGCATACGCCGGTGGCCGAAGCCGGGATGGATTGCATTTGTCTGGCGGCGACAGATGCGCCGTTGCGGTTCAACGGGTTGATTCCACGCCTTGCGCAGCCGTTCTTCCGCATCTGACGTCTAGCACAGGAACAACTGCACGATCAGAACGGGGTCCACGGGGGCAATGTGGCAGGCAGCCTCGGTCAGGATCAGGTCGTGCCGCGTCATGTGTTGGCCGTTCACAACCGCCTGACCCAGCGCGAAAACGGCAGTCATGTCTGCGGCGGCCAGATTGCCCGGCACCGTCCGCACGTCCACCTGCGCTAAGAGCAGACCCCGCGCCGTCATAACGTTGAAATCGGTAGAGATCTGCCCCCCGGTCTGGGTTGCCCGCACTGCCACATCCCCGGCAAAGGCCACCGGTGACAGGGGCAGGCAGGGCAGGTCGATCCCATCCCCCAAAAGCCGGAACCCCGGCCCGTCGAGCACGGTCAGATTGCGGTCAATGCCCGAGAAAAGGGAAAACGGCCCATCCTCGGCCACCGTCGCCATCGACAACCGCCACAGCATCGCGCCGCCCCGATCCGCGCGGGAGAGTTCCACCGTCTCGCCTTTGCCATTCTTCCATGGCTGGCGGATGTAATCGGCGGGGGTCAGGAGTTTCATTCGGCGGCCTGCGATGGTCCGATCAGCGGCGCAACGATGGGCGCGGCGATCTCTTCAAAGTCGAAGTTATCCAGACGACGGGCGCGGCGGGCGGCCTTTTCGCTGCTGATCTTGATCTCTTCGATGTCCTTGGCCGCTTGCCCGAAATGCCGGTCCAGATTTTCCACCCGCGTGCCAAGGCGTTCCACATCGCCATACAGCAGCGCCAACTCCCGCCGGATCGCCCCGGCCTGTTCGCGCATCCGGGCATCCTTCAGCACCGCGCGCATGGTGTTCAGCGTGGCCATGCAGGTGGTGGGCGACACGATCCAGACCTTGGCGGCAAAGCCTTCGCGCACCACATCGGGAAAATTGGCATGGAGTTCGGCATAGACCGCCTCAGACGGCAAAAACATCAGCGCGCCATCAGCGGTTTCACCCTCAAGGATATACTTCTCTGAAATCGCCTTGATATGCGCCCGGACAGACCCGCGCAGCAAACGCTGTGCCTCGGCGGCTTGTTGGGGTGTTTCGGCGCGGCGCAGCGCCTCATAGGCCTCAAGCGGGAATTTGGCGTCGATCACGATGGGACCGGGGGGATTGGGCAGGTGGATCAGGCAATCCGCCCGCCGCCCGTTCGAGAGCGTGGCCTGCATCGTATAGGCATCTGACGGCAACGCCTTTTGCACGATGTCATTCAACTGAATCTCGCCAAAGGCCCCGCGCGTTTGCTTGTTGGATAGAATATCCTGCAAGGACAGCACATTACCGGACAGCTTTTCAATGTTGGCTTGCGCCTTGTCGATGGTTTCCAACCGTTGGTGTAACTCGCCCAAGGACCGCGCGGTGCGGGTCGAGGTGCCGTGCAACGCCTCTGTCATCTGCCGCTGCACGTCAGCAAGGCGTTGTTCCATCAGCTTGAGCATCGAGGATTGGCTGATCGCGGTGGTTTCCGAAACGTGATGCAATCCGCCTGCCAGCCGTTCCTGCCCATCCGACAGCGATTGCACGCGGTCGGCCATCCACGACACTTCACGCAGCATGGGTTCGGCCATCCGCCCCGCCCGCGCCGCCGCGCGCAGGGTCAACAGCAGGATCAGCAGAATAATCGCCACCGCCCCGGCAATCGCCAGAGTCAGGGGATCGGTCAGGTCAATCTGAGTGGCACCAAACGTCAGCATCAGCGCCGGCCGAACAGCTTTTCGATGTCGGAGAGTTTCAATTCCACATAGGTGGGTCGCCCGTGGTTGCACTGGCCCGACAGGGGGGTGGCCTCCATCTCGCGCAGCAGGGCGTTCATCTCTTCGGCACGCATTTGGCGGCCGGACCGGACAGAGCCATGGCAGGCCATGCGCGACAGTACCGCCTCGATCTTGGTCTGCACCAACTGGCTGTCACCAAGGTCAGAAAGTTCATCCAGCACATCGCGGATCAAGGCAGTGGCATCCACTTGGCCAAGGATCGCGGGCACTTCGCGCACCGCGATGGCCGAACCGCCAAAAGCTTCAATCCCAAGGCCAAAGCGGTAAAGCTCGACCGACAGATCAAGGATGCGCGCGGCTTCGGTCGGGGAAAGCTCCACGATATCCGGAATCAGCAGCGCCTGCGCTGCGATGCCGCTTTCCGCCATTTGCCGTTTCATCCGCTCATAAACCAACCGCTCGTGCGCGGCATGTTGATCGACGATCACCATCCCGGTGGCGGTCTGGGCGATAATGTAATTCTCATGCACCTGCGCGCGGGCAGCGCCAAGGGGACGGTCCAGCGTGTCCGTCTTGGCGGGTTCCACCCGCGCCGAAGGCGCTTCGGCAAAGCCGGGCTGCGCGCTTGGCTCCGGGGCCTGATAGGCAAAGGCCCGCGATAGCGCCCCCTGCGAAGGGCGGTCCATCTGGTACACCCGAGGGACGAAGGTCGGGGTTTCGGGCGCAAAAGCCGCAAGTGTGGCTGTGCCAAGGGTGTTTGAGGCCCGATGCCCCGCCCCTGCCAGTGCCGTCCGCAGGCTGGTGATGAACAGGGACCGCACCGCCTCAGGCTCGCGGAATCGCACCTCGGCCTTGGCGGGGTGAACGTTCACATCCACCCGTTGCGGATCGCAGATCAGGTTCAACACCGCCGCCGGATGCCGATCCCGCGACAGCACGTCGAAATACGCGGCCCTGAGCGCGCCGAACAGCGCACGGTCCAACACAGGGCGGCCATTGACAAAAAGGTACTGCTGCACGGACGAGCCGCGCGAATAGGTGGGCAGGGCGGCATAGCCGGACAGCCGCAGCCCCTCACGCTCCACATCGATCTTCAGCGCGTTGTCGATGAACTCTGTCCCGAGCACCGCCGCCAACCGCCGATGCAGCGCATCAAAGAAATCGCCCGGTTCCGGGTCCGCGCGAAAGATCACCCGCCCGTCACCGCCCCCCGTCACATCGCGCAGGGTAAACCCCACCGTCGGTTCCGCCATCGCCAGACGGCGGACCACATCGGCAATCGCTTGGGACTCCGCCCGATCTGAGCGCAGGAATTTCAGCCGCGCCGGAACGGCAAAGAACAGATCGCGCAACTCCACCACCGTGCCACGGCTTAGCGCGGCGGGCTTCACCGCCGCCATCCGCCCGCCTGTCACGGCAATCTGCGCGGCCGCCTCCCCCTGCACGCGGGAGGTGATGGTCAACCGGCCGACAGACCCAAGCGAGGGCAGCGCCTCTCCCCGAAAGCCGAAACTGCGGATGTCCAGCAGGTCTGACCCGTCAATCTTTGACGTCGCATGCCGCGACAGGGCCAAGGGCAAATCCTCTGCCGTCATGCCGCAGCCGTCATCCGTCACCCGGATCAGCGTCTTGCCGCCATTGGCATAGTCCACCGTGATCCGCGTTGCCCCGGCATCCAGCGCGTTTTCCACCAACTCCTTGACGGCCGAGGCCGGACGCTCCACCACCTCCCCCGCCGCGATGCGGTTCACGGCAGCCTCATCCAGCTGCCGGATCACCGGACGGCCAGAGGCATCGGATATCTTGGGGGCGTGCTGGTTCATGTCCCCATATGTAGCAGGGAATAGGGGGCTTGGGGAAGGGATTCGGGGGGGTGTTTGCGCCGCTCTACCGGCGCTTCGCCCGCTTCCTCGGCCCGTGTTTCCAACTTGGCGCGCCGGACCTGTGATCACTCAGTCGGATTGGTCCGTTGACAGGATGCCCTGTGCTGACCGCTGACACTACCAAGCAGAAGGGTGCTTGTCGCGACGACGTTCCTTGCTGCCGCAGCCGATGGGCGACGGCCGCGCAACGCGCGGGATGTCACCGCGCGGCCGGGCTTTGTTCCGGCAGATTGCTCGGCCGGGAGTAAGCAAATACCTTTGGTCATCGTCA
>JAIYDR010000058.1 GCA_027487395.1 Rhodobacter sp.
GGCAGAAGATCTTCATCTCTGCAGGTGAGCATGATCTGGCCGAAAACATCATCCATCTGGTGCTGGCCAAAGCGCCGGGTGGGGGCGAGGGCACCAAGGGTGTGTCGCTGTTCATCGTCCCGAAATTCCTAGCGAATGCCGATGGCAGCCTTGGCGCGCGCAACGCCTTGTCGGTCGGAAAGATCGAAGAAAAGATGGGCATCCACGGCAATGCGACCTGTGTGATGAACTATGACGGCGCGACGGGCTACCTTCTGGGCGATCTGCATAAAGGCATGCGTGCCATGTTCACCATGATGAACGAAGCGCGGCTTGGCGTCGGCTTGCAAGGTTATGCCGTCGCTGAGGCGGCGTATCAGAACGCCCTCGACTACGCCAAGGACCGCCTGCAAGGCCGCGCCGTTACGGGCGCGCAGAACCCGACCGGCCCCGCCGATCCGCTGATTGTCCACCCTGACATCCGCCGCAACCTGATGGACCAAAAGTCCTTCGTCGAAGGCGCGCGCGCGCTGACCTTCTGGGGGGCGTCGCTGATCGACGCCAGCCACCGCAAGGGCGACGCGGCTGCCGAAGGGCTGGTGTCCTTGCTGACTCCGGTCATCAAGGGCTTCCAGACCGACAAAGGGTTTGAGATGGCGGTGGCGGCGCAGCAAGTCTATGGCGGGCATGGCTATATCGAAGAATGGGGTATGTCCCAATTCGCCCGCGATGCCCGGATCGCCATGATTTATGAAGGCGCGAATGGCATTCAGGCGCTGGACTTGGTCGCCCGCAAACTCGCCGCCGATGGGGGCAAGCATATCATGGCCTTCTTTGACTTGGTCAAAACCTTCGTCAAGGAAACCGAAGGCGACGAGCGGATGAAAGGCTTTACCGATCCGCTGAAGCAAGCGTCCAAGGACATGCAAGCGGCGGGGATGTATTTCATGCAGAACGGCATGAAGACCCCCAACAACGCGTTGGCCGGATCTTATGACTTCATGCATCTGATGGGCCATGTCTGCCTTGGCCTGATGTGGGCGCGGATGGCGCGGGCGGCCTATGCGGCTTTGGATCAGGGGCGCGGCGACAAAGACTTCTTGCAGGCCAAGATTGCAACCGGACGCTATTACATGGCCCGCCACCTGCCCGCTGTCGCCATGCATCTGGCCCGCATCCAGACCGGCGCGGAAACGGTGATGGCCCTCGACGCCGCCGCGTTCTAACCTTTGGCTGCATCCATCGGAGCCCGCCATGCCCAAACGCTTCCGCCTGACCCGCCGTTTCCCCGTCGCCATGACCGAAGACGGCTACCGCAGATTGAAACGTTTTTCGGCTGAGGCCGGCTTGGATGAGGGCGAGGCGCTGTCCTTCCTATTCGAACACTTCGACAGCGTCACGGACAAGGACAACCTGACCCACCGGCTCAGGCTGTTCAATTCGGAACTGGACGACCGGAAACGCTAGCGCAGGGGGCAGACCGTGGAATTGGGTATTTGGGCCAAGATGAAGCCGCAAGGTCACGCCGCACCCCGTGCCTACGGCTTGGCTATCCTCGGGCGGAATGCGGCGCTTCACCTTGGGCGGTCATCGGCTCCCCAGCCTGTACCGCGCCTTGGAGGATGCGGGCAAAAGATGAAGAAACCGTTGCTACATCTTGGGAAAAATACCCTGGGGGTCCGGGGGTAAAACCCCCGGGGGTTGGGTCTGGGAGGGCCGCGTGATGATGAAACTCTATTGCTTCGGCGAAAGCGGCAACGCCTATAAGGCGGCGCTGACGCTGACCCTCGCGGGCCTCGACTGGCAGCCGGTATTCGTGGATTTCTTCAACGGCGAAACCCGCACCCCAGAGTTTCGCAAGCTGAACGAGATGGGCGAAGTCCCGGTTCTGGTCGATGGGGACCGCATCCTGACCCAATCTGGCGTGATCCAGTTTGACGCCGTGGAACGCACGGGCAAACTTGGCGGCACCACCGCCGCCGACAAGGCGGAGGTCTTGCGCTGGATCCTGTGGGACAATCACAAACTGTCATCACAGGCCGGGACGGTGCGCTTCCTGTCCAATTTCCTGCCCGCCGACAAACGCCCCGACGCCGTGATTCCCTTCCTGCAAGCCCGCCTGATGGCGGCGTTGAAGGTTCTGGAAACCCACCTCACCACCCGCGACTGGATGGTGGGCGACAGTGTCACCATCGCCGATATCTCCTGTTGTTCCTACCTCTTTTACCCCGAACCCTTTGGTTTCACGCGCGCCGACTGGCCGCATATCACCCGCTGGCTGGCCCGCATCGCGGCGCTGCCCGGTTGGAAACATCCCTATGACATGATGCCCGGCAATCCCGCCGACCGGGCCTGAGGAGACGACCATGACCGAAGCCTATATCTATGACGCCGTCCGGTCCCCGCGCGGCAAAGGGCGTGCCGATGGAGCGCTGCATGAACTGACCTCGGTCGCGCTTTCGGCGAAAATCCTGAATGCGATCAAGGACCGCAATGGGCTGACGGGCCACGCGGTCGAAGACGTCATCTGGGGCAATGTCACGCAGGTGGGCGAACAGGGCGGATGCCTCGCGCGCTCTGCCGTGCTGCTGTCGGACCTTGATGAATCCATCCCCGGCCTTGCCATCAACCGCTTTTGTGCCAGCGGGATGGAGGCGGTGAATCTGGCCGCAAACCAGATCAAGGGCGGTGCAGGCCAGGCCTATATCGCCGGCGGGGTTGAGATGATGGGCCGCGTCGCCATGGGCTCGGATGGCGCGGCGATTGCGGTTGATCCGACGCTGGCGATGAAGACCTATTTTGTGCCGCAAGGCATTTCGGCGGACATCATCGCCACCGAATACGGTTTCACCCGCGATCAGGCCGATGCCTTGGCCGTGGAATCGCAGCGCCGCGCGGCGGCGGCTTGGGCCGACAACCGCTTTGCGCGGTCCGTCATCACCATCACCGATCAGAACGGCCTGCCGATTCTGGCCCATGACGAATACATGCGCCCCGGCACCGATATGCAGACCCTTGGCGCGCTGAAGGCGAGCTTCAAGGACATGGGTGAATCCATGCCCGGCTTCGACAAGGTGGCCTTGCTGAAATACCCGCATCTGGAACGAGTGAACCATATCCACCATGCGGGCAATTCGTCGGGCATCGTCGATGGCGCGGCGGCGATTCTGATTGGCAATGCCGAATTCGGGCAGGCACATAGGCTGAAACCCCGCGCTCGCATCCGCGCCACGGCGAAAATCGGCACAGATCCCACCATCATGCTGACGGGCCCCGTCCCCGTGACCGAAAAAATCCTGCGCGACGCGGGCATGACCATCACCGACATTGACCTGTTTGAGGTGAACGAAGCCTTCGCCTCAGTCGTGCTGCGCTTCATGCAGGCCTTTGATGTAGACCCGGCCAAGGTCAATCCCAATGGCGGCTCGATCGCGATGGGCCACCCGCTTGGTGCAACTGGGGCGATTATCATCGGCACCCTCTTGGATGAGCTGGAGCGTTCGGGAAAAAGTGTGGGTCTTGCAACCCTTTGTATTGCCAGTGGCATGGGTGCCGCCACGATCATCGAGCGGCTTTGACATAATGCAACCAGAAAGTGCGGGCCCAAGGCGGTTTTTGGATGACAGCGCCGCTAGAGGCGCTACAAGACCCTGCATTGTTCCTTTGAAGTCTTGTTCTGATGCATCCCTTGTTGTCGATCTTCCAGCACCGGACCGACCTGATCCTGCGGGGCCAAATCGACGAGGCAGTGGCGGGTTACGTCATCCCGTTCTGGTCCCGGTTTCGCGGCACATTCTACCAAATCACCAACCCGCAAGACCTATGGGAGGCGCTGTCGCGTCAGCACCTGTCCCAAAAGGCACGCGGCATCCTGCGCGTGGTTGGGGAATTAGAGGATGTGGCGCCGCTGGCGCATGGCGGGCGACAGGTCACAGTGCATTGGAAAGAGACCTGCGATATGCGGGCCGGCGACACCGCGCGCTGGTATCGCACGGTCTATGTCTGCCGCCCCAAAGACGACACCTACAAGACCATAGGGCTGACACTGACGGAAACGCGGCCGCTTCCGGTATCGTTTCAGCCAAGGGTGTTTCCGCCCCCATGCGAGGATTGGTAGCTGCCGCCGGATGGGGGCTGCCATGCCGGTGATCGACCTCGGCTCTGTCTCGATCAAGACCAGTTCAATCTATCCCGCGCCCTTTGGCACGATGATGGCGGGGCGGTCGTCGCAGCGTTTGGCGCAAGCGGGCGGATTAACGCAATTTGGCGTGAATGTCGTGATCCTCTCGCCCGGTGCCCGCTCGTCTTTGCGGCATTGGCACCGGGCAGAAGATGAGATGGTCTTGGTGACCCAAGGCCAATGCACACTGGTGCAGGATGATGGCTGCGCCGTGATGCACCCCGGCGATGTCGCCTGTTTTCCGGCGGGTGTGGCGGATGGCCATTGCTTTGTAAACCAGACCGAGGAGGAGGCGCGGTTTTTGGTCATCGGTACCAAGGCAGTGGCCGAGGTCGCCACTTATTCCGATGTCGACCTGATGGTGAGCATGGCAGGAACGACCGCCACCTTCACACGCCGCGATGGCAGCCCCTTTGCGGCGACCCCGCAGGATGCCAGCCTGCCGCCCCTGCCCGCTTTGGGCCGTCCGCGCGGATTGCTGACGCTTCCCGATTGGGCAACGGATAACCCGACCCATCCCATCCTTGGCCCCGGTCCCGGTCCTTACCGCTATCAACTGCTGTCCGATCCCGGCGGGCTGACCCAATTCGGCGCGTTCATCGAAGAATTGCCGCCGGGGTCATCCTCAGGCCATCGCCATTGGCATGAGGCCGAGGATGAGATGATCCTGATGCTGTCTGGTCAGGTGGTGCTGGTCGAGGAAACCGAGTCCACCCTAACCACCGGCGATGCCGCCGCATGGCCTGCGAGTCAGGCCATCGGCCACCGCTTAGACAACAGATCTGTCGCCCCGGCGCGGTATCTTGTCATCGGCACGCGGGCGACGCGTGACCGCATCCATTACACCGACCATGATCTTGTCACGGAAAAGGACGGCCCAAAGCGCCGCTACCTGCACCGCGATGGCACCCCTTACGGAGAAACCCCATGACCGATTTCACCTATGCCGTGGATGCCGACGGCGTCGCCACCATCACTTGGGACGTCAAGGCAAAGTCCATGAACGTCATGTCCACCGATGCCTTCGCGCTGCTGTCGGACCTGATAGATCAGGCGCTGGCCGATGCAGGCGTGAAGGGGATCATCCTCACCTCAGGCAAGAAAGACTTTGCCGGGGGGATGGATTTGAACGTCATCGCCCAGATGCGCGCGGGCGGGGCCAAGGCGATCTTTGACGGCGTGATGACGATGCACTCTGTCCTGCGTAAGATCGAACGCGCGGGCATGGACCCCAAGACACTGAAGGGCGGCAAGCCGATTGTCGCCGCCCTGCCCGGCACGGCGCTGGGGATCGGGCTGGAACTGCCTTTGTCATGCCACCGCATCATCGCGGCGGACAATCCCAAGGCCAAGATTGGCCTGCCCGAGATCATGGTGGGCATCTTCCCCGGCGCGGGCGGCACCACCCGCCTTGTGCGGAAGATGGGCGCGATGATGGCAGCGCCCTTCCTGCTGGAGGGAAAGCTGTCTGACCCCAAATCCGCCAAAGCCGCGGGCCTGATTGATGAGGTCGTGGCACCTGAGGAGTTGCTGACCCGCGCCAAAGACTGGATTTTGTCGGCAAAAGACGCGGACCATGTCAAACCTTGGGACGCCAAGGGCTACAAGATGCCCGGCGGCACGCCCTACCATCCGGCGGGGTTCATGACCTTTGTCGGCGCTTCGGCGATGGTGATGGGCAAGACCATGGGCGTCTATCCGGCGGCGAAGGCGCTGTTGGCAGCGGTCTATGAGGGGGCCTTGGTGCCCCTTGACACTGCGCTGAAGATTGAGGCGCGGCACTTTACATCCGTTCTCATGAACCCCTCCTCCACCGCGATGATCCGGTCCTTGTTCATCAATAAGGAAGCGCTGGAAAAGGGCGCGAACCGGCCAAAAGTGGCGGATCAGTCGGTCAAAAAGCTGGGCGTCATCGGTGCGGGCATGATGGGGGCGGGCATCGCCTATGTCTCGGCCAATGCGGGGATTGAGGTTGTCTTGATCGATTCGACGCAAGAGGCGGCGGATCGCGGCAAGGCCCATTCCGAAGGTTTGCTGGACAAGGGCATCCAGCGCCGCAAGGTGACGGCGGAAAAGAAGGCCGAAGTGCTGGCCCGCATCACCGCCACCACCGATTACACGGCGCTGTCCGGCTGTGACCTGATCGTTGAGGCTGTGTTCGAAGACCCGAAAGTAAAGGCCGAGGTGACCGCCAAGGTCGAAGCAGTTGTCGGCACCGACTGCATCTTTGCCACCAACACCTCCACTCTGCCAATATCGGGTTTGGCCAAGGCCAGCCAGCGCCCGACGAATTTCATCGGCATCCATTTCTTCAGCCCGGTCGACAAGATGGCGTTGGTGGAAATCATCCGGGGCAAGGAAACCGGGGATACCGCCGTGGCCAAAGCGCTGGATTTCGTGCGGCAAATCCGCAAGACGCCCATCGTGGTGAATGACGCGCGCTTCTTCTACGCCAATCGCTGCATCATCCCCTACATCAACGAAGGCATCCGCATGGTCGCCGAAGGGGTGGAACCCGCCCTGATCGAGAACGCCGCGAAGCTGGTGGGCATGCCGCTGGGGCCGCTGCAACTGGTCGATGAAACCTCGATCGACCTTGGGGTCAAGATTGCCAAGGCGACCAAAGCGGCAATGGGCGATGCCTATCCCGATGGCGCGGTGGATGCGGTGCTGTTCTGGATGGCCGACCAAGGGCGCATGGGCAAGAAATCCAACTCCGGCTTCTACGCCTATGACGCGACGGGCAAACGTGAGGGGTTGTGGGACGGTCTGGACGCACACTATCCGATAGCCGATACCCAACCCGACCTGACCACCGTGCAACACCGCCTGCTGATGGCCCAAGTGCTTGAGGCAGTGCGCGCTTTGGAAGATGGCGTTCTGACCGACATCCGCGAAGGCGATGTGGGCGCCATCCTTGGCTGGGGATTTGCGCCGTGGTCTGGCGGGCCCTTCGGCTGGCTGGACATCATTGGTGCTGCGCGGGCGGTGGAGATTTGCGATCAGCTGACCGCGACGCAAGGCGACCGCTTCACCGCGCCCCAAATGCTGCGCGACATGGCGGCAACGGGGCGCGTGTTCTATCCCGACACCGGGGAAGCGCAGGCGGCTTGACGGGTTCAGCCCGCCAGTTGCCGGCGGGCACCCTCTTGCGCCTCTGCGGCCATCATGCAGGCGACCAGATGGCGCGCGGCGGCCGGACCAAGCGGCGGGACCGACGTGCCCATATCCCCATGCGCAAGCGACAGCATCGGCAGGCCCGGACAGACCACCATCATATCCCCCCCGGCGTAGATCAATGCCGGGGTATCAAACGCCAGCTTAACCACAGTCTGCGCCAAGGGCGGCACCCGGACGATCCCGCGCCACCCTTCCAGCGCCGAAGCAGGGACGGTGACAAAGGGATCTCCGAACAGTTCCTCGGCCAAATCGCTGTCGATCATCACACCTTGCTCGGGCAGCAGGACGGCAGGTTCGGTGTTGCCCAGCACATCCATCGGCACCTGCAATGGCCATGCGGCACGCGGTGCGCTCGTGTCCAACCGATGGCTGGAAACAGACGCGATGCGGAGCGGCCCACCGTCAAAAGTCATCACCTCTGCACCCGGGAGTAAGGATCCTGCCCGGACCCAACCCTGCGGTGTCGCCACAGGGGTCAAGGCATAAAGACCCTCAGCCACCACAGCGGCGGAATGATCGTCAATCCGAGATTTATCGAGCCACAGCATAAAGTTACCACCTACTTGAGCGTTACGGTCTGAGCATCGTGATCGAGCATGACGCCACGGCGGAAATGCCGTGGCAGCATCAAGGCATGTCACTCTTGATGCATGAACAATCCGTCAAAACTGTATCCAAATCGGGAAATATCTTCGGCACAGAGCGTGGCAACCAAGGCAGCATCAGCATCGGAATAGGCGGGACGCCAGTCGCGCGGGCGGTCACTTTCATTGGCGCGCGGGATGGTTAGGCGAAACCCAAGGTGGCTCCACAGCGGCTGCAACTCTACTTCTAGCTGTTCCACGCGGGCGGCGAGTGTCACGCGATCAACCCCCGCAGAATCGCGGGTGTAGGCGGAAGAGGGCCAAGCGGCAAATGCGGCGCGAGTGTTCGGATCGTTCAAAAAGCGACTGAACTCGGTGGACCGGGCCAAACGGACGGCAGGGTGGTCAAAGGATTGCGCGCGCAACCAGTGATAATAGGACAACAGCCGATCCCATGGATTGCGCACCAAAGTCAGGATGAACCAATCAGACAGATCCTCTGGCACCACCCCCGCCACATCGGCCAGCGTGGCGTGTTTCCACAGCCGCCCCGCCGGGGTCAGCCCGGCCAACCGCCGCTTGCGCGCCCGTGCTTTGGGCGTGTCCCCGATCAGGATGTCATCCCCTCGCACCCGTGACTCCAACGCAAGCGACAGGGATGTTCCCCCGGTCTTGGGGATATGCACAAAGACAAACCGGCGAGTAGGCGAGATGATCATCGCGCTCTCGCCAAAGTCAATTCACTCGGTTGGGCAGCGTGCGACCGTCCAGATGGGCGATCAGGTTGTCTACCGCCATCAATCCCATGGCCTGCCGCACCTCAAGGCAAGCGGTGCCCAGATGCGGCAGCAAGGTGACATTCTGCATTGCCATCAGGGCTGGCGGCACGGCGGGCTCAAACTCATAGACATCCAGACCCGCCCCTGCGATCCGGCCCGCTTGCAAAGTCTCGATCAGGGCGGATTCGTTCACCACATCACCCCGCGCAATGTTGATGAAAATGCCGGTCGGTTTCATCGCAGCAAAGGCCTGCGCCCCGATCAGGTGATGCGTTGCGGCCCCACCCGGCACAGCAACCACGACAAAATCCGCGCCCATCGCTTGATCCAAGGTTACCTGACTTGCCGGAACGCCGGGGTCACTGACAGCAGAGCGGTTGTGGAAAACCACCTGCATCCCAAAACCGAAATGACAGCGCCGCGCGATGGCCTTGCCGATGCGGCCCATGCCCATGATGCCCACCGTCTTGCCGCTGACATGCTGACCCAGCATCTGCGTCGGGCCCCAACCCTGCCACTGACCAGCGCGGAGGATCCGTTCGCCCTCGCCCAACCGCCGCGCGGTCATCAGGATCAGCGACATCGCGATATCAGCCGTGGCATCGGTCACCGCACCGGGCGTGTTGGTCACGGCCACCCCGGCGGCAGCAGCGGCGGACACGTCGATGTGGTTGAAGCCCACCCCGAAATTCGCCAGCAACCGGCAACGGGGGGTTGCCACATCGGCAAAGACAGCCGCAGAGAACCGGTCGCCCAGCGTCGGCATCACCACATCAAAGTCACGCAACGCGGCGCGGAGTTCGTCTGCGGAGAGCACCTCAGACTCCACTTCCCGCACAACCACATCAAATCGCGAACGGGCAGCGGCGATCACGGCATCAGGCATACGGCGGGTGACAAGCAGGCGCATCAGAACAGCCTCCCGCCAAGCGGCACATCATGGCCGGGACCGATCAACACGACCTCTCCATCCGCGTCGGGCAGGCCCAGCACGAGCACCTCAGAGACAAACTTGCCGATCTGGCGCGGCGGGAAATTCACCACACCCAGCACCTGCCGCCCCACCAACCCTTCGGGCGTGTAATGCCGGGTGATCTGGGCCGAGGATCGACGCTCGCCAATCTCGGCCCCGAAATCGACCCACAGCTTGATGGCGGGTTTGCGGGCCTCTGGGTAAGGTTCGGCGCGGGTGATGCGACCGACGCGGATATCGACCGCTGCGAAATCATCGTAGGTTATGGTCATTTGCCCAACTCCCGCCCACGATCCGCGGCTGCCTTGACCGCGCGGGTCATCAGCCCCGGCAGTTCCGGCATCAGGACTGCCAGCGCCGCCGCCGTGGTGCCCCCCGGAGAGGTCACATTGATCCGAAGTTGCGCTGCCGAATCCGGTGATTGCTGCGCCAACTCCCCGGCACCGGAAACCGTGGCGCGGGCCAGTTGCATCGCGACGGCGGGTGACAGCCCCTCGGCCTCAGCCCCCGTCGCCAAAGCCTCGATCAGGTGGAACACATAGGCGGGACCAGAGCCTGACACCGCCGTCACCGCATCAATCTGG
Organism: Rhodobacter sp.; assembly: GCA_027487395.1. GTDB lineage: Bacteria > Pseudomonadota > Alphaproteobacteria > Rhodobacterales > Rhodobacteraceae > Paragemmobacter. The sequence goes on from JAIYDR010000058.1 coordinate 10,260, forward strand.
TGTTCGCCGTCAAGGATGACCGTCTGCCCCACGGCGGCCATCAGGTCCACCGCCAGCGCCATATCGGCATCCGAGACAAGCCCGTTGCGGCAGAGCGCCGTGATCCCACGGTTCACCATCGCGGGCGTGTTGGGCATGGTGCGCACAATGGGCGTCCTTGCACCCAAGGCCGCCTCAAAGGCCGCGATGGTGGTTCCGGCGGCGATTGAGACGAACAGCGTCGCGCCATTGCCCAGCGCCTGCAATGCGGGCAATGCCGCGCCCATCATCTGCGGCTTCACCGCCAACAGCGCCACGGCTGGCGCAGATGGAATCCCGGCGTTCAGATGCACGCCAGTGGCCGCCAGCCAATCCGAAGGATTTGGTTCGATCACCCAGACCGAGGTTGCAGGCACCCCCACTTTCAGCCAGCCCGCCAGCAGCGCGGACCCCATCTTGCCACAGCCCAAAAGCACCAGCCCGCCTTGGGCCACCCGATCCAGCGTCATCCCAGTCCCCCTGTTTGGTCGTACGTTAGGGCGGGAGGGAAGGCGCTTCAATCTGGTAGTTCAACATCAAACAACTCGAACAAGTCTTCAACCCTTTGCCCGAATTGTCGAGCCAGCCGCAGCGCCAATTCCAGAGACGGCAGGTAGCGCCCCTGTTCCAGCGAAATCACCGTCTGGCGCGATACGCCAAGGGTGGCGGCAAGCTCGGCCTGCGTCAATCCAGCGGCATCGCGCGCCACGCGAAGATGGTTACGGATCACGACCGCATCGCCGCGCGTGCGCCCGCGACAAAGCGCACCAGCCCGGACAGTGCCGACAAGCTGACCAGAGCGAAGACCAGCCCCTCCATTCGGGTAAGGGCAAAGCTGCCCATCCACCCCCATTCAGCCTCGGATAAGGCCAGCAGCACCAAAAGCAGTAGTCCTGTATCGTTGACTTGCGCAGCAAGGCGCTCGGACTTCGCCTCAATGGCCGCCTCGCGCTCATCTGCCAAATGGCGGTCTCCATCGCTGCGCATATGAGCCACCCATAGCCCGCCAAAGAGCACCGCTCCCATGGCAAAAGCCACCACCATGACCAACAGAATTGCCAGCGGACTGCGCTGCCCCAGCGCCAGGCCATCGATCATCCACAAGACAAATCCTGCGTAGACCGCCAAAATCACCAGGCCGGATCGGGCCTGGAACCGTGCAAAAGAATCCATGCTATCGCCTCGATGTAAAGTTTGCTTTACATGCGTCGGTCAGCGGCAAGATGTCAAGGTCGCTTTACGTCAGGCCCGACCATAAGCCTCGGCAATGGCGACCTTCATCGCCTCGGCCGGGGATTGGTCGCCCCAAACCGCCAGTTGGAACGCCGGGTAGAACCGTTCCGCCGCCGTCACGGCCTGTCTGATCATCCTGTCGATCTGGTCAGGGTTCACCCCCATCGCACCCGCCAAGGGCAACCCCTGCCGCCAGACCATGAGCCGCTGATCGGTCCAAAAGGTGAAAGCCCCGGTCCAGACTGTGTCATTGCACCGGTTGAGCACATCATAAAGCGCAGGCAGACGGTCCTCGGGCGGTTCCATCTCAAAGGTACAGATAAGACGCAGCGTTTCATCCCGCGCTGACCAAGCAAGGGTCAGGGCATAGGTCCGCCACAAGCCTTCGACCGCCATGGCGATCTGATCATCTGTGACGCGGTCAAACTCCCACGCATGATGTTCGGCCAGCGTTTCGACAATGTCGATCGGGTGAAGATCGTCGGTTGAAAGGAAGTCTTCAGTCAGCGACATGGCCCGGCCCCATCATAAAGCCCCAAGCGGCACGAGTTCCGCTACAGGCTGGGTGTCCGGCAAGAAGCAGTGTCGCCGGACGCAATCATTACCAGATATTGATGCTGCGCCCGAAGCGAAAGCCTGTAAAGCAAAATCTGCGAAATCTCTTGTGGACAAGTTCACGAGGGTGGCCCACGGCACTCGATGCATGCTGAAACGCGACGCACCGTGCTGAACAGGTCGAAGAATTCACCAAAAGGTGCTGCACATCTCTCGGAGTCCCCACTCGATCATCCCTTTTGCCGAGTTGCTGGCAGGGTGAAAGACGCAAGTTACGTCTGTTGTATGTCCTTCCGATCTTGCCTTGGTCGCCGCCGAAGGAACGGCGGTGCCGTTTGACCTGAAGCTTACGCTTGAGATGCCGTCCGAAGATCATTGCGCCCAGTCGAACACGATGGTCGCCCCCGCGCTCGGCAGGCATTCTGGGGCGGTTGCCTATGTCGGCTGTTGGACCGAAGGCATTTCAAAACATGCGTCGCAAGATGGTCTGTCGGCGCGGGTGGCCGACCTCCCGGACGAAGCCAAGCCATGCTCTCACCGATTGGACGTCTCTTTCTCGACAACGATACACAATGACAGCACAGGGCCGATCTGATTGTCGGTGGCCAATGCCTTCGCCAACAGCACCGCAGAGCTGAGGCAGAGTAGGTCGAACTGGCACGCCGAAAAGAACAGGCAATCCCGCTGTCTGATCCGGCCAATGCCACCCTTTCGGCTGGCAACTGTGCGACGATCGCAACCGTGTTTCCGACAACAGACCCTTGCTGTTTCAGAAAGAGACATGCGCCCCATGTTCAGAGCCGTGATGTTTGTCTCGCCGCAGAAATACACGTCACGCGCAGCATCGTACCAATGGCTTCGGAACGTTGCATCTAGCGCGACGGGTTTGCCTTTTTGATACTTCAGGACGACCCGACCTTTCCTCACTGTCCAAAAGGGTGGCTTTCCTTTTCCCCGTTCGTATCTCTTTATCCGTTGCATGGGGGAGCGGTTGGTCTTGATGGTTCGGGTACCCAGATTGTTGCGCGCCGCATCGCCTGACACCGGGGAGTCAGGCGAGAGTTATGTGCTGCGCGACTTTGAACGCTCGCGCATTGCGGCCATTCGCGAAGCGATCGCGCAAAATCCGGCGCTTGCCACTCTGTTTTACATCTCGGCCGTGGCGCTTTGGACGGGTCTGCTTTCGGCCGGTGCAGGGCTGCATGGCGATCCTCGGCTTGCCGTCAACCTGACCCCTCATGTGGCGCATTACACGATCATCTTGGGATTCTTCCTTTATCCGCTCAGGCTGATTTGGATCCCTTTCCTCGTCTATCTGGCGACCTTTCTCTACCCGTTCTACCAACCCTTTTCAGCGGCGGTGGCCTGGCACGCGCTGCCGGGAATGACGCCAGGACTGGTTGGCGTGTTGTTCGTCATCCACCTTGTTGGCGGACTGCTGACCGGCCTATTGTACCGCATCGTCTATACCGTTGGACGCGGGCGAATGCGGCCCCATTCGCTGGACCTGTTCACCAGCCTCAGCGGTTACTTCATCTTCGCAGTCCTGTGCCTGATCCAATTGGCCGTGATGTTGCGCTTGGCCGCAAGCCTACCTGCCGAGATGAGGGATGTTTACGGCTTTACCGACGATTACACGGTGCTGGCGATTAAGCGAATCTTGCGCGGCAGCGTGGTTGTATCGGTGTTCTTGCTCGCCGCCGTCGAATCGCCGCGACCAGGGCAGTTTCTGCGAACACTGGCATTGGCGTTGATCTTTCCCGCCTTGGTCCCGCTGCAGGCGATGGGCATCGGGCTTCACCCACAGATTGACGTGATCATTGTCGGCCTCGTTGTTGTGCTGACCAATCCGGCGGGGGTGGGGGTCTATGCCTGTATCTTTGGTGTTGCCGGTTATGCCGCCTTGACAGGCGAATTCCTGAACGACTCTGTCGCGCTTTCCCCGGCAGATCAGATGCTTTCGGCTTATTCGTTGATCGGGCTGACGATGGTGGCCTTTGCGATGGTGCTAAAGGGGCAAAGCGACCACCTGATCAACGAAAAGGATGGGGCCATCCTGAAACTTGACCGGGCGCGCGATTTTGCTGGCGTCGGTCTGTTTGCCGTCAACCGTGACACGGCGCGCTTCCGTCTGGACGAGGCGGCGCAGCGCATGCTGGGCCTGCCCGCTGACGGCCCTCTTTCCGTGCTGGAGGCGACGTTCATGCCCGCCGATAGCGCCGCCCTTGCCAGCGCCTTGCAGGCTGAACGCGATGCGGCACGGGCGCTGGAATTGCATATGGCCTCGGCCGCCGGGGCAGCAGATGTGCTGCGCTGCCACCTGTGGTCAGAGCGCACACCCAGTGGAGAAACTGCCGCCTATGGTATCTTGCTGGACATGACCGAGGCAGAAGACCGCGAAGCCAAGTTGCGTGACGCCCTCGACCAGCTATCCCGGCGCGAAGAGAAGCAGCGCCAGTTGTTCTCAATCATCTCGCATGAATTGCGAACGCCCGCTTCTGTCATCTCATTGTTGACCGATGATCTGGGCGACGGCGGCGATAGCGAAAAGCTGCAACGCAAGTTCCGCGAGGCGACCGATCAGTTGCTGTCCGTGCTGGATGACATGCGCCAAGCAGTGAACCCGGAGAAAAACCTGCCGGTGAAGCTGGTGCCCTACGTCCCCGCCGATCTGGCCGAAAGCATCCGCGCAACGAATGAGGGCCCTGCAAAGGCCAAAGGCATCGCGGTTGGGCTGGCACTGGGGGCTGGGGCGGCGCAGGCGCGGGTCGGCGATGTGATGCGCGTGCGGCAGGCGCTGAACAATCTGGTCCGCAACGCGATCATCCACAGCGGCGGCCAATCCATCGTGATCCATTGGTGCGCGGGCGAGCCGATTGCGGACTTCATGCCCACCAGCGAATGGCAGATCATCGATGACGGTGTGGGCATTCCCGATGCCGATGTGGCCCGTTTGTTTGAACCCTTTGAACGCGGCGGGGCAGACCCGCGCAAAGCCCCGGATGGCAGCGGGCTTGGCCTCTATATCGCGCGCGGCTCGATCCAGATGCTGGGCGGCACGCTTGAGCATTTCCGTCCCGACGGTGGTGGCGCGGGCTATGTCATCCGCCTGCCCGAAGCGATCGCCACCGAGGCGCAGATCAAGGCAGCCCAACCAGATGCCGCCCGGACCCCTGCTGGCAGCGTGAAGGACCGGGACTGGAGCGTGGTTCTAGCCGAAGACAATGCTCTGGTCGCCGAAATCACCCGCGCGCGGCTGGAAAAGATCAACGCAGTGGTGCATCACGCCGCCGATGGCAGCGCGGCGCTGCAACTGGCGTTGGCAATCCAGCCCGATGTCATCATCACCGATCTATTCATGCCGGAAATGGATGGGGACGATCTGATCCGCGCCCTGCGTGCGGCCGGACACGACCGGCCGATCATCGGCGTAACCGCCGCTGTCGTAGGGGAAGAGATGGAGCGCTTTCGCCGGGCGGGCGCCAGTGTGGTGATGCGCAAACCTTTGGACTTTGAACGGCTGCGCGGCTATCTGCGCGACGGCTTCCCCCCGCCTGAGGCCAGCTCAGACTGATCCGTCACTTGCCGGCGGCCAGCGCGGCTTCCAACGCGGCGATGCGCGCCGACAGGGCGGCATTTTCTTCGCGCGCCCGCGTGGCCATGGCGCGGACGGCATCAAATTCTTCGCGCGTCACGAAATCACGATCCGCCATCCAGCGATCGACAAAGCCCTTCATCGCGGTCTCAGCCTCGGTCTTGGCCCCCTGGGCCACGCCCATCGCATTGGTCATCAATTGCGACATGTCGTCAAAGAACTTGTTGCGGGTTTGCATCGGCATCATCCTTTCGGCTTTGATCCATATATGGCCCGTTATACCAGCTTCACAAGTCCGCAAGGCGTCGCAGGCCAGAGGTTGACTTGTGCCGCGCCAGCCCGGACAACCTCCCCGAACGCGCGAGCCAAGGGTGCCCATGTCCTACATCCCCTTTCCTAACCTGTCGCCAGAGCTTTTCTCGATCGACATCGGCGGTTTTCATCTGGCCCTGCGCTGGTATGCCTTGGCCTATATCGCCGGATTGCTGATCGGCTGGAAACTGATCGAGCAGATGGTGAGAACCCCACGCCTTTGGCCAGGTGCCGCGCCGATGCGGCCCGAACAGGTGGAACGGCTGCTCACGGCGGTGATCCTTGGCGTGATCATCGGCGGACGCTTGGGCTTTGTGCTGTTCTATCAACCGGGGTATTATCTGGAAAACCCATCCCATCTGTTGCGGGTGTGGGAGGGGGGGATGTCCTTCCACGGCGGCTTCTTGCGCGTGGTGGTGGCGGGCCTGTGGTTCTGCCGCCGGGAAAAGGTGCCGAGTCTGCCCGTGGCCGATCTGATGGCCACCGTCGCACCTATCGGCATCTTTTTGGGTCGCTTGGCGAATTTCGTGAACGCCGAGTTATGGGGACGGCCCACCAGCCTGCCTTGGGGCGTGGCCTTCCCCGGCGAGGCGGCGCAGTTTTGCCCCGGCGTGGTGGGCGTCTGCGCACGCCATCCGAGCCAGTTGTACGAGGCAGCGCTAGAAGGTTTGCTGCTGTTCATCCTGATCGCAGTGATGGTCTGGCGGCGCGGTTGGTTTTTCTGGCCGGGTCGTGTGGCGGGCCTGTTCTTTGCGGGCTATGGCGTGGCACGGTTTATCGTCGAATTCGCTCGCCAACCCGACGCGCAATTCGTGACCGAGGGCAATCCCTTGGGCCTTGCGCTGCATGTCTCGGGCTATGGTCTGACCATGGGGCAAATCCTGTCACTGCCGATGGTTTTGGCCGGGGTCTGGTTCATCACAAAGGCGCGGCGCGCGGCATGACGCCGCTGGCCGATCTTTTGGCCGCGCGCATCGCGGCATCGGGGCCAATCACCCTGGCGGACTACATGGCCGACTGTCTGCTGCATCCGCAGCACGGCTATTACGCCACCCGCGATCCCTTTGGTGCCGCCGGGGATTTCACCACCGCGCCAGAGATCAGCCAGATTTTTGGCGAGTTGCTGGGTCTGTCCTTGGCGCAAGCGTGGCTTGATCAGGGGGCGCCCGCCTTTACGCTGGCAGAGCTTGGCCCCGGTCGCGGCACGCTGATAGCTGATGTGCTGCGCGCCACGCGCGGGATACCGGGGTTTCACGCCGCCGCACGGGTGCATCTGGTTGAGGCATCGGCCACCCTGCGCGCCGTGCAACGCCGAACCTTGGGCGATCACGCTGTGACTTGGGCCGACAGCGTGCAGGACCTGCCCGACCACACGCCATTGTTCCTGCTGGCGAATGAGTTTTTTGACGCCCTGCCGATCCGCCAGTTTACGCGGGTGGGCCAAGGTTGGGCGGAAACCGTTGTGGGCCTGCGTGACGGACGATTGCGCCTTGGCCGCAGCGCCCCGGCGACCTTGGCCACGCTGGCGCACCGCTTGGCCGACACGCGCGATGGCGATGTCGTAGAAACCTGCCCCGCCGCCGCCGCCATCATCGCCGCCATCGGCACCCGCATCGCGCAAAACGGCGGGGCGGCGATCATCGTGGATTACGGCGATTGGCAATCGCTAGGCGATACGTTCCAAGCCTTGCAGGACCACCGCTTTGCCGATCCACTGGCAGCGCCAGGAGAGGCCGATTTGACCGCCCATGTCGATTTTGCCGCCCTTGCCGCCGCCGCCGCCCCGGCGCGCGTCAGCCGCATGATGACCCAAGGCGCGCTGCTGGACCGTCTGGGCATCAACGCCCGCAGCGCACGTCTGGCCCAATCCTTGACCGGCGCGCGATTGGCCGCGCATCAACAGGCCACTCGGCGCTTGACCGATCCGGCGGAAATGGGTTCGTTGTTTAAGGCGCTGGCGCTGTACTGTGACATCCCTCCTGCCGGATTTGACCCGTGATGCTGGAAATCTTGACCTCTGACGCCGTCCCTGTCCGACACGGGTTCTTTACCCGCAAGGGGGGGGCGTCCTCAGGCATCTTTTCCGGCTTGAACTGCGGCACCGGATCTTCTGACCTTGCCGAAGCCGTACAGATCAACCGCACCCGCGTGGCCGAGGCGATGGGGCTGACGCTGGCCGAACTGGTGACGGTGCATCAGGTGCATTCCGCAGATGTGGTGACGGTGAACGCCGCCACGGATGCGCGCGCAACGGCGGATGCGATGGTGACAGCAACCCCCGGTCTGGCACTTGGTATCTTGACCGCCGATTGCCAGCCAGTCCTGTTTTCCGATCCGGTGGCCGGGGTCATTGGCGCTGCCCATGCCGGATGGCGCGGCACATATGACGGCGTGCTGGAAGCGACCGTGGCCGCAATGGTCGCCCTAGGCGCGACGGCAGGCAACATCCGCTCGGTGATCGGGCCAACCATCTCGCAAGCCGTCTATGAGGTCGGACCCGAGTTCTTTGAGACCTTCACCGATGGCGACCGCGACAACGCCCGCTTCTTTGCCCGAGGACAGGGCGACCGGATGCTGTTTGACCTGCCTGCCTTTGGCCTGTCGCGCCTGCGCGCCGCAGGGGTTGGCCATGCCGAATGGACGCGGCATTGCACCTATACCGACCCGGACCGATTCTTTTCCTTCCGCCGCACGACCCACCTGCGTGAGGCGGATTACGGGCGGTTGATCTCAGTTATCCGGCTGTGACGCCGGGGTGAATTGCGCCGGGATTGCGGCAAATCCACCATAAAGGCTATTCACGCCCTGACCTTTGTCACACCCCGACCACAAGATACAGCCGCGCTGAACGGTTGGTACCGAAACCTCGTGTTAAGCTTTTGAAGCGACGCTGCAAGGCGCTGGCGGGACAGGATCCAGAAATGTCCTGATTGCCGCCCGAACCCTGCCGCATTGCCCGGCGATGGTGACCCCATCACGGCAACGTGCCGAACCCGGATCAGGAAGAGGGGACAGACCATGAAGAAAGACCGTCGCTGGCTGAAATCCGTGCTCGCCGCCAGCTTGGAACCGCAGATCGGCTTGCCGTTCCAGCGTGGACAGCGCCGTCGCCCGGATGCGACCAAGATCGACTTGCGCGTGGCAATGAAACCGCGCGCCATAGCGGCGCGCTAAGGCGTTCAGCCATCCGCGACAGAGTAAACGATAGACCCAAAGGGTCGGGCAATCGTCGGGTCGGGCAATCGTCCGGCCCTTTTGCTTTTTCAAGGCCAAGCCTGCCCCAATGATTCGCCTTTTTTTTGCAGCGATTGGCGCAAAGACCAGCAACAATCCCACCCATCGGCGTGGGATCGTTTGCAGCAAAGCCCGCGAATCCGACAAGACTTTGACATGTGGCCATGAAGACGCCACAGTTGTCCTATGGTCGTTCCGCAATGACCGCGCTGGTTGTCATGGTCCAGGCGTGGGTATGGGCGGAACGGTTTTGCTCTGACAGGCGGCCCCCGGTGTGACCCTCTGCACACCCTCATGGGGCCGCTTTTCCATTTTCCGCAGAGCTTTAGGCCAGTTTGGCCAGCCGTTGTTCCAGCACATCAAACGGCACGCCGGGCTGATCCTTGGCGCAACGGATCACCAGACTGGTTTTGACGGTCGAGACGTTTTCGGCCTTCAGCAACTCACCCGTCAGAAAGCTTTGAAAGCTGGACAGATCCGGGGCCACGCACTTCAGGATAAAGTCGATCTCACCGTTCAGCATGTGGCATTCGCGGACCAGAGGCCAATCGCGGCAGCGCTGCTCAAAGGTGGCAAGATCCGCCTCAGCCTGACTTTGCAGCCGTACCATGGCGAAAACCTGGACCTCAAACCCCAACTCGCGGCTATCGATGTCAGCGTGATAGCCTTTGATGTATCCCGCTTCTTCCAGCGTGCGGACACGACGCAGACAAGGCGGCGCGCTGATGCCCACCCGCTTGGCCAATTCCACATTTGTCATACGTCCATCGGCCTGCAACTCGGCCAGAATGTGACGGTCGATCGGATCGAGTTTCGAGCCGGCCATGATTTCCCCTTTGTCCGGCGGTTGACCCCCGGTTAAGGGTCTATCTAGGCACGCAACCGCTCTGGCGCAACAATGTTTCAACATCACGCAAGAAATTGTCGCGAGAGTTTCAAACAAGCCCCCCTCTGCGCAACGGGAGAGTGACGCAACGGGACAGGCCTTCCCCTGCCGCCCTGTTTGCCTATATGTCCTGCCCGGACACCGGACAGAGGGACGCACACCATGGGCGAGACGCGGCACAGCAAGGTTCTGATCATCGGCTCTGGCCCAGCGGGCTATACGGCGGCGGTCTATTCCGCCCGCGCCATGCTGGAACCGATCCTCGTGCAGGGTCTGCAACCCGGAGGGCAGTTGACCATCACGACCGAGGTGGAAAACTGGCCCGGTGACAGCCATGTCCAAGGCCCTGACCTGATGGTGCGGATGGAAGAGCATGCCCGCGCGATGGGGGCGGAGATCATCAGCGATTACATCTTGTCGCTGGACCTGTCGCAGCGGCCCTTTGTGGCGCAGTCCGACAGCGGCACCACCTACACCGCCGATGCCGTCATCCTTGCCACCGGGGCGCAGGCCAAATGGCTGGGCCTGCCGTCCGAAGAGCGCTTTAAGGGCTTTGGCGTCTCTGCCTGCGCGACCTGTGACGGGTTCTTCTATCGCGGCAAAGAGGTCGTGGTGATCGGCGGAGGCAATACCGCGGTCGAAGAGGCCCTGTTTCTGACCAACTTCGCCAGCAAGGTCACGTTGATTCACCGCCGCGACAGCTTCCGTGCCGAAAAGATCATGCAAGACCGTCTGTTCAAGAACCCCAAGGTGCAGGTGCTGTGGAATCACACGGTGGATGAAGTGTTGGGGACCGACACCCCGCTTGGCGTCACCGCCGTGCGCGCACGCAATGTGAATACTGGCGAAGAGACCGACATCCCCTGCGCTGGTTTCTTTGTCGCCATCGGTCATGCGCCCGCGTCGGAATTGGTCAAGGATCAGTTGGAACTGCACAACGGCGGCTATGTCGTGGTGGAACCCGGCTCCACCCGCACCTCGATCCCCGGCGTCTTTGCAGCGGGGGATTTGACAGATCACATCTATCGTCAAGCCGTCACCAGCGCGGGCATGGGCTGCATGGCGGCGCTGGACGCGGAAAAGTTCCTCGCCGGGACGCATTGACCGCTGCTGTCCGGTCCGTCATCGCGCGCCGGTCCGGTCAGCCGAAAAGACCTTTCCGTCCCTGCGTGGCAGGGGCCAACATTTTCCCACCCTGCCCCGAAAACGCAGCATTTCCGCCCTTTTTCCGCTGCATATTTTCAAGATTGCTGGAAATCTATTCCCAAGGGGCGTAAAGCCCCGCGCGACGGCAGCACCTCCGCTGCCAGCGCGCATTTCTTGCCCAGAGGCCCAGATATGACCATTGCCAATCATGCCCCGATCCCGGAGCTGTATGTTTCCTCGGACTCCGCCCAAAAGTTAAAGCTTCAGGCGGCCAGCCTGCCATCCTGGGACCTGACTGCGCGTCAGGTCTGTGATCTGGAACTGTTGATGAACGGCGGATTCTTCCCGCTGAAGGGCTTCCAGTCCGAAGCCGACTATAACGGCACGGTTGAAGGCATGCGCACCGCCGATGGCACGCTTTGGCCGATCCCGGTGACGCTGGATGTGTCTGAGAAATTCGCCGATGGAGTCGCCCCCGGTCAGGACATCGCGCTGCGTGATCAGGAAGGCGTGATCCTGGCGATTCTGTCGATCAGCGACAAATGGGTGCCGAACAAGGCGAATGAGGCGGCAAAGGTCTTTGGTGCCGACGATCTGGCACACCCAGCCGTGAACTACCTGCACAATGTGGCTGGCCCCGTTTATCTTGGCGGCCCGATCACCGGCATCCAGCAGCCGATGCATTATGACTTCAAGGCCCGCCGCGACACACCGAATGAACTCCGCGCGTTTTTCCGCAAGATGGGTTGGCGTCGCATTGTGGCCTTCCAGACGCGCAACCCGCTGCACCGCGCGCATCAGGAACTGACCTTCCGCGCCGCGAAGGAAGCCGAGGCGAACCTGCTGATCCATCCGGTCGTCGGCATGACCAAACCGGGCGACGTGGACCACTTTACCCGTGTGCGCTGCTATGAAGCGGTGCTCGATCAATACCCGGCCTCGACCACGCACCTGTCGTTGCTCAATCTGGCGATGCGCATGGGCGGCCCGCGTGAGGCGCTGTGGCATGCCATCATCCGTAAGAACCACGGGCTGACCCATTTCATCGTTGGTCGTGACCATGCCGGTCCGGGCAAGAACAGCGCAGGTCAGGATTTCTACGACCCCTACGCCGCACAAACGCTGGTGGCAGAGCATCAAAAAGAAATTGGCATCGAGATGGTCGATTTCAAACAGATGGTCTATGTGCAGGAAAAGGCACAATATTACCCCGTGGACGAAGTGCCCGCAGGATCGACTGTGCTGGACATCTACGGCACCGAACTGAGACGCCGCCTCCGCGAAGGGCTGGAGA
>JAIYDR010000249.1 GCA_027487395.1 Rhodobacter sp.
ATGACATGGTCCGACACATCGGCCGCCAGTTTCATGTCATGCGTCACAAGGATCATGGTGCGCCCTTCTTCGGCCAGCGCCTTGATGACCCTGACCACCTCTTGCTCCAACTCTGGATCAAGGGCGGATGTCGGCTCATCAAACAGCAGCGCGCGGGGTTCCATGCACAAGGCCCGGGCGATCGCCGCGCGCTGTTGCTGCCCCCCCGAAAGCTGGGCTGGCCAAGCCTCGGCCTTGTCGGCAATGCCCACCTTGGCCAAGTAGTGCCGCGCTTTCGCCTCCACTTCCGCCGGGTCGCGCTTCAGCACGGTGACCGGCGCTTCCATGACGTTTTCCAGAATGGTCATGTGGGACCAGAGGTTGAACTGTTGAAACACCATCGACAGGTTGGTGCGCATCCGCGTCACCTGCGCGCGATCGGCGGGTTGGCGGGCCAGCCCTTGGCCCTTCCAGCGTACGGCTTCGCCCTCAAACACAATCTCGCCGGATTGGCTGTCCTCCAACAGATTGCAGCAGCGCAAGAGCGTGGATTTGCCCGACCCGCTGGAGCCGATCAACGACACGACATGGCCACGCGGCGCGGTCAGATCGACACCTTTCAGCACCTCAAGCTGGCCATAGCTTTTGTGCAGGTCCAAGATTTTGATGACAGGGGTCTCAGTGTTCAAGGCGCTCTGTGTCCGCTTTACGACAGTTGTCAAAGTAAGACGCAACCATGCCCCCTTTGCAACGGCTGTTCTACGCCGTCACAGGTGCCGCAGCGTCAATAGGATCAGTTTTTGGGCGTGTTCTCGGCTGGGGGCGGCGGGTTGGGGATCGAAAGATAGGCCTCTGGCGGAATGCGGATCAGCCCCCGCAGCCCCAGTGCCGCCCGATCTGCGGCGCGCAACGCCGGAATCGCGGCCGCGACCGCTGCAAAAACCGCCTCGGCATCGACATCCAGCGCACAGATATAGGGCAGCCCCGGCGTGGGCTCGGTCATCGCCACCACCTTCACCGCCGCCGCAGCCCCGGTGCGCGACAGCAACCGAAACGTCACCGCATCCAGCGCCGCCAGATCCGCCCGCCCCTCTGCCACCGCGAGAAGCGAGGCTGCATGCGATCCCGTCTGCACCCCTGCCGGAAAAGACAGCCCCAAGTCCGCTGCGTGATTCTGCGGTGCCGCCCAGCCCGATTGCGACAGCGCCTCATTATAGGCCAGCGTCCCCCCGTCAAACTCACCCAAAGCGTCGCGCGCATCTTCCGCCCGCGCGATCATCACGGATCGGTAATGGCCCGGCGGACAGCCCTCCACCGCGAAATCCGGCGTGCCGACCAAGCGCACCTTGCCGTGCAAACGCGCGCGATAGGGAAAACCGCAGGTTTGCGCCAGCACCAGATCAGGGGCCAACCACAGCGCCATCAGGTCATCCTCCCCGCGCTCCAGTGCGTTCGGCGCATCCACCCCCCGCGCGCGCAATCCGTCCCGGATCAGCGCCCAATAGCGATCCGTCGCCCCGGTCAACTCGGGGCGGTCATACATCGGCAGTGCGGCGATCATCCCCGGTCTGCCCCGCGTTCCGCCCTTTGCCGCGCAAGGTTCGATTCCACATCCGTCAGCCCCAGCAGATTGGCCACCATCCGCAACAACCGGTCCTCTTCGGCATCACGGATGCCATCCGACAGCGCCACGGACCACATCGCCTGCACCAACCCGGCGCGATCCTCCAGCGCCGTTGCTGCCTTCAGCGCGCGGGTAAAGCGCACCGTATCGGGGGCCTGTGCTTCCAACTCCTCCGCCTCGGCCCGCAAGCGCGCCACGGCAAAGGCATCAAGTCCATAGCGCGCGGTAAGGGCGCGGTCGATCCGCTCCACCTCTTCGGCGGCATATAGACCATCGGTCTTGGCCACCCGCACCAACAGCGCCGCCAAGGCAAGGCGGGCATCGTGATCGGGCAGTCGGTCTGGGGCGGGCGCGACAAGGGCGCGAAGGATGGCGTGAAGCATAGCACGAAGGATAAGCGACCTCTCCACCCGCGACAAGTCGGCCCGCCCTCACTCCTGCGATACCCCTTCAGCTTGGCCCAAATACCCTGCGGGGGAGTCGCCGCTCTGGCGGCGACGGGGGCTGCACAAGCCCCCCTCTGCATTGTCCTGCGCCCCCGCGCGGGACAAGGCGCATCGCTTGCGCCCGCCTGCGGGCGCGCCGCCGGATCACCTTTCCGCTGGCACCACGATCCGTCCGCTGGAGACCGGCACGGCTGATCCTCGGATCAGGACCCGGGCCAGGCGCTCCCCCTCTTGCTGCACCGTCAGGTGGATGCGCGAGGGACGCCCCATCTCAACCCCTTGGTGCAGTTGAAAGCGGTCCTCAATCCCCGTCAACGCACCCGAGGCTGCCAGTTGCGCCGCAAGGATGGCGCTGGCAGACCCGGTGGCGGGGTCTTCGGGGATCCCGGCCGTGGGTGAAAACATCCGTGCGCGGAAGTCGCAATCCGCACCGGCTGTGTAAAGATAAGCGCTGTCCACACCTGCGGCCTGCATCACCGCGTCCCAATGCGGCTGGATCGGCCGCGCCTGCGCCAAACTGTTCAGAGAGGCGACCGGGACATACAAAAACGCCGGTCCCCCTTG
>JAIYDR010000350.1 GCA_027487395.1 Rhodobacter sp.
AAAAAGGGGGGGGGGGAAAGGCGCCCTCGGGGGGGGGAATGGGGGGCGGGGGGGGCGTTGGGGGAGGGGGGGACGGGTGCACTGTTCGGGACGCACTGCGTCCGCGAGACAGATTCCATGCCGAGCAGAGCGGTAGAGTGTGTCACGATCGCAAGGAGGTGCGGCAGCAATCATGCGACGGCCCCTGCACGACTGCGACGCATGTGACCCGACTTTGGGCGATGGATGACGATGGGCCGGATGTGTTGATCGCCCTTAGGGTGGCACGCTTTGCGCAGGCCCCCGTCCTGCGCTGGCGACGAAAGGCCGCGATGACAAGGGTCAGCACCACGCTGCGGCTGGACCCCGAAGTGTGGGCGACCTTCACGGCCGAGGGTCCGGGCTGGCAATCGCGGATCAACGCCGCGCTTAGGCGGGCGGTGGGGTTAGCGGTGAGCAACTCTGCAGTCGCGCGGGGCAAGTGACCCGCGCGAAACGCAACGCTGGCCCCGTGCCCGCCCGTGCTGCTCCAGCACGGGCCGCGCACGCCCGCCCCTTGGCGGGCGCGATCAATCGCACCCGCCCGGTCGTGCGCGCCCCGTGCCCCAGCCTACGCCATGCGGACATCCCTTTGCCGCCGCGTTGCCGCGTCGGCAATCGGACCGGGGAGACGTCCACTGGACGTCTCCTTTCCGGTCCTCTGGCCCTATCCCCCTTGCCCTCTGCCCCCTTTTCCCGCATCACAGCGGCATCCACACACAGGGGGGCATCCCATGACCGCTAATGTCGCCATCCTCGGGGCTTCGGGCTATACAGGGGCAGAGCTTGTGCGTCTGATCGCCACCCATCCGGGGTTGCGGATCACCGCGCTGTCGGCGGATCGCAAGGCCGGGATGCAGATGGCAGAGGTGTTTCCCTTTCTGCGCCACCTCGACCTGCCGCGCCTGACCAAGATTGATGAGATTGATTTCTCGGCCATCGACCTGTGCTTTTGCGCGCTGCCCCATGCCACCACACAAGCGGTGATCAGCCAGCTTCCCCGCAGCCTCAAGATCGTGGACCTGAGTGCCGATTTCCGGCTGCGCGACCCGGCGGAATACGAAAAGTGGTACGGCCAGCCCCATGCCGCCATGGACCTGCAACACGAGGCTGTCTATGGCCTGACCGAGTTCTACCGCGATGACATCCGCGCGGGCCGTCTGATCGCGGGCACCGGCTGCAATGCGGCGACCGGGCAATATGCGCTGCGTCCGCTGATCGCAGCGGGGGTGATTGATCTGGACAGCATCCTGATCGACCTCAAGGCCGGGGTCTCTGGGGCGGGGCGCAGCTTGAAGGAAAACCTGCTGCATGCTGAGCTTTCGGGCGGCACGCACAGCTATTCGGCGGGCGGCAAGCATCGGCACTTGGGCGAATTTGATCAGGAATTCTCGCGCATTGCAGGGCGTCCGGTGCATATCCAGTTCACGCCGCACCTTCTGCCGATGAACCGGGGCATCCTTGCCACCACCTATGTCAAGGGCGACCCCAAGGCCGTGCACGACACTTTGACTGCCGCCTATGCAAGGGAACCCTTCCTGAAGGTGCTACCCTTTGGCGCACTCCCCTCGACACGCGACATCGCGGGGTCCAACTTCTGCCATATCGGGGTGATCGGCGACCGTCTGCCGGGGCGGGCGGTTGTGATCGCGGTGTTGGACAATCTGACCAAGGGCTCATCCGGTCAGGCGATCCAGAACGCCAACCTGATGCTGGGGATCGAGGAAACGGCGGGCCTGATGCTGGCCCCTGTCTTCCCGTAAGGAGACGACATGGCCGGGTTAAAGAACCTCAAGAAACGCCGTCGCGTCCAGTTGATCGCCTTTCTGGCGGGGTTGCTTGTGGTGGGCACCTTCGGGATCTGGCTTGTGATGCCCGCGGATGCCATCAACTTCTTCCGCTCGCCGACTGAGGTTGTCACCAAGCCCCCAGCGCAAGGCGAAGTCTTCCGCATCGGCGGGTTGGTGGAAAAGGGCAGCATCATCCGGGGGCAGGGGGAGACGATCACCTTCATGGTCACCGACACCAAGACCGAAATCCCGATCAGCTATACCGGCGTGCTGCCGGACCTGTTTTCCGAAGGCACGGGGATGGTGGCGACCGGGACGATGGAAAACGGCGTCTTTGTCGCCAGCGAAATCCTTGCCAAGCATGATGAGACCTATAAGCCCAAGGAAGTGGTGGATGCCTTGAAAGCCCAAGGTATCGACATCACCGACGTCGATCACAGCAACTGACCGCGCGGCCTTGAAGGCAGGCGTTAACCCCGCCGCCGCAGCCTTGGCCCCCTGAACGATAGGGGGCACAATGAAAACCATCCGAGAATTGGCCGAGGACATCGTCGCCCGAGAGGGCGGCTTTGTCGATGATCCCGACGATCCCGGCGGGGCCACCAATCACGGCGTCACCATCCACACGATGCGGCGTTTGGGGCTGGACCTGACCCGCGATGGCAAGGTGGATGCTGGCGATGTGCGCGCCCTGACCCGCGTGCAGGCGGTGGATATCTTCGTCGAGCGCTATTTCATCCGTCCCGGTCTGGGCGGGTTGCCCGAACTCCTGCAGCCTTCGGTCTTTGACATGCAGGTGAATGCGGGGGCGAATGCCATCACCATCCTGCAAAAGCTGCTGACGCGGATGGGGTTTCCCTGCAAGGCCGATGGTGCCTTAGGGCCAGAGACACTTGCGGCGGCCAAGGCGGCGGCAGAGGCGGCCCCCAATCATCTGGCCGATGCCTACGGCATTGCGCGGCGCAACTTCTACTACGCGCTTGGCGATGCCCGCCCCGCCAGCCGCAAATTCGCCCGCAGGCGGGATGGCGGCAAGGGCGGTTGGATCACGCGGGCCGAAGCGTTCATCGCGCCGCGCTTTCACCTGACGGACACACAGCATCGGGAAAGGGTAAGGTCATGGGCCTGATCAGCGCAATCTTCGGCACCCCCGGCACAGTGCAGGCCGTGGCAGGCGGTGTGGCGCAGGTGGCAGAGGTGTTCACGCCCTCGGCCACCCGCAGGATGGAACTGTCGGCCGAGGCGCAGACAGCGGCCTTGGCGCAATTGGGCGCGGAATACCAAGTGCCGCCGCAGGGTGGGTTTGATCGCTTTGTGAATGGCTTGAACCGTTTGCCGCGCCCTTTGTTGGCCTTTGGCACGATTGGGCTGTTTGCCTATGCCATGGTGGACCCGCTGTCATTCGCCCATCGCATGGTCGGCCTGAACGCAGTGCCGGAACCGCTCTGGTGGCTTTTGGGCGCGGTGGTGGCCTTTTACTTTGGTGCGCGCGAGACGCATTACTTTCGCAACCGCGCCGTTGCCATCCCGTCGGACCTGACGGCGCGCTCACCCCTGAAAGACCCGGAAAGCCCCGCGCCCTCCACCCTCATTGGCGGCGATGAGGACAACCCCGCCCTTGCTGAGTGGCGCGCGACACAGCGCTGAGAGCGCGAAAAACCTGCGAAACCTTGACCTGTCCGGTGCCCTCTGGCATTGCCCAAGGGGACTGGACAGGACTTGATCAAATGAATCTCTTTTCCGACATCCGCGACCTGGTGATCGCATCGCTTGGCGAAATGGCCGGTGAAGGCACCTTGCCGAAAGGGTTGGACCTGACGGCCGTGGCGGTGGAACCCCCGCGCGATGCCGCCCATGGCGATATGGCCACCAATGCCGCGATGGTGCTGGCCAAACCTGCGGGCCTGCAACCCCGTGTGATAGCCGAGGCGCTGGCCGCCAAGCTGATGGTCGATCCGCGCATCCTTGGTGCAGATGTCGCAGGGCCGGGGTTCTTGAACCTGCGGCTTGCGCCTGCGCTCTGGCATGGCGTGGTGCGTGCAGCTTTGATGCAGGGCACAGACTTTGGCCGCTCAAACATCGGGGCGGGGCTGAAGGTGAATGTGGAATTCGTCTCGGCCAATCCTACCGGGCCGATGCATGTCGGCCATACGCGGGGCGCGGTGTTTGGCGATGCCTTGGCGCGGCTTTTGGCCTTTTCCGGCTGGGACGTGACGCGGGAATACTACATCAATGACGGCGGCGCGCAGGTTGATGTGCTGGCGCGCTCCGCCTATGAGCGCTACCGCGAGGCCTTGGGGCTGGAACCCGCCATCGTCGAAGGGCTTTATCCCGGCGATTACCTGATCCCCGTCGGTGAGGCGTTGAAGGCCAAGTATGGCGACAGCCTTCTGGACAAGGGTGAGCAGTATTGGCTGCACGATGTCCGCGATTTCGCCACCGCGATGATGATGGCGATGATCCGTGACGACCTGAAGCTCTTGGGCGTGCAGATGGATGTCTATTCCTCGGAAAAGGCGCTTTATGGCACGGGCGAGATTGAGGCCGCGATTCAGACCCTGCGCGACATGGATCTGATCTATGAAGGCACGCTGGAGCCGCCCAAAGGCAAAGAGCCCGAAGATTGGGAACCCCGCATCCAGACCCTGTTCCGCTCGACCGCGCATGGCGATGATGTGGACCGTCCGGTGCAGAAATCGGACGGTGCTTGGACCTATTTCGCCCCCGACATCGCTTATCACTACAACAAGGTCAAACGCGGCTTTGACCAGTTGATCGACATTTTCGGCGCCGATCACGGCGGCTATGTCAAGCGGATGAAGGCGGCGGTGTCGGCCCTGTCGGGGGGCCGCGTTCCCTTGGATATCAAGCTGATCCAACTGGTGAAGCTGTATAAGAACGGCGAGCCGTTCAAGATGTCCAAGCGGGCAGGGACCTTTGTCACCCTGCGCGATGTGGTGGAACAGGCCGGGGTCGATGTGACCCGCTTTGTGATGCTGACGCGCAAGAACGACGCGGCGCTGGATTTTGACTTTGACAAGGTGTTGGAGCAGTCCAAGGACAACCCCGTTTTCTATGTGCAATATGCCAATGCGCGGGTGAATTCCGTGCTGCGCCGTGCCCGTGATGCCGGTGTGGCGGTGGATGACGCCACGCTTTCTGCTGGGGATTTGCAGACTCTGTCGCATGAGGCGGAACTGACGATGGCCAAGAAAATCGCCGAATGGCCACGTCTGGTCGAGATTGCCGCGCGCAACAACGAACCACACCGGGTGGCGTTCTACCTTTACGAACTCGCCTCCGACTTGCACGGGTTGTGGAACCGGGGCAATGACGATGCCACTTTGCGCTTTGTGCAGGATGATCCGGGCATCACACAGGCGAAAATCGCGCTGGCGCGGGCCGTTTCCGTTGTCATTTGCGCAGGTCTTGGTATTCTTGGCGTCACTCCGGTCGAGGAAATGCGCTGATCCAACAGCGACCGTCCGGCGTGAACAGGCAAGACAGCGGGAAGGGGCGACCTGAACCCGCGGCGAGGCAGAGCATGGCTGACGCGGACTACGACGACTTTGACGCCGGGTATGGTGAGGCCATGCCCGCTTTCCTTTCGCATTCGCGCCTGTCGCGCCTGATCCATTTCGGCGGGGCGCTGGCCTCTCTGGCTTTGGTGGGGTGGCTTGGGCTTTGGGGTTATGACGCGGCAATGCGGGGTGCGCATGGCGTGCCGGTGATTGCGGCCTTGAAAGAGCCGATGCGAATCCAGCCGGAAAATCCGGGGGGTGAGGTGGTGGATCATCAGGGCCTTGCCATCAATGACATCGCCGCCATCGGGGTCGCTGCCCCGCCTGCGGAACGCTTGATGCTGGCCCCCGCAGGCGTCAGCCTGACCGATGCGGATGTGGCCGGCCTGACCGACCCCTTTGCCCCCGTGCCAGACCCCACCGCCGCGATGGCCGCTGCGGCGATTGCACCACCGACCGGACTGGGGCCCCCGCTTGCACCGTCCTTGGCCGCGCCGGGCATGGTGGGTTCGGGTCTCTACGGCCTTGCTGCGCCGGATTTGGCGCTGACCAATCCGGCCCGTCCGGTCTTGCCGCCCGCACAAATCCAGACCGATGACGCCGTTGCCGCCGCCTTGGCCGAGGCTTTGGCGAATGACGCCCCCGTGGCGGATGTGGTGTCGATGGATGCGGGCCTATCGCCCGATACGCTTTCCTTGCCCGACAGCGGCAAACCCACCCGGCCCCGTGCCCGTCCGGGCAGTGCCGCGCCCTTGGTGACGGAACTTGGCATTGATGGCCAAGCCCCGCAGCCGGTGACGGAGCTGGACCCCGCCACCTTGGCCGCAGGCACCCGTCTGGTGCAGTTGGGGGCATTCGACTCACCCGAACAGGCGCGGGCAGAATGGGTGCGGATGGGCAATGCCTATGCCGATCTGATGCTCGGCAAGGCGATGGTGATCCAATCGGCCACCAGTGGTGGGCGCAGTTTCTACCGCCTGCGCGCGGCGGGTTTTGAAGGCGAGGATGCCTCGCGCGATTTCTGCACCGAGATTGTCGAACGCAACGGCTCTTGCATCCCGGTGGTGCACAGATGAGTGCGATTGGCACAGGGGCCGCGATCTTTGGCTGTGCCGGTCCGGTGCTCTTGTCCAATGAGCGCGATTTCTTTCGGGATTATGATCCCCTTGGGTTCATCGTCTTTGCCCGCAACATCGAAACCCCGGATCAGGTGCGCCGCCTGACGGGCGATCTGCGCGCCGCTGTGGGGCGGGATGCGCCGATCCTGGTGGATCAAGAGGGCGGTCGCGTGCAGCGCTTTCGCGCGCCGCATTGGCGCGAATGGTTGCCGCCCTTGGATCAGGTGACGCAGGCCGGAACCCATGCCGCGCGGTCGATGTGGCTGCGCGCGCGGATCATTGCGGATGAATTGCGCGCCGTTGGGGTGGATGCCAACTGTGCGCCCTGCGCCGATATCGCCAGCGAGGCCACGCATCCTTTCCTGCGCAACCGCTGTTATGGGTCTGACCCAGCTACCGTCACCGCCATGTCGCGCGCCGTGGCGGATGGGTTTCTGGCGGGGGGTGTTCTGCCGGTGGCCAAGCACCTGCCCGGACATGGTCGCGCCACCCAAGACACGCATCACGACCTGCCCACGGTGACAGTGGACGCGGCCACCCTGACCGCCACCGATTTTGCCCCCTTTGCCGCGCTGGCCGATCTGCCGATGGCGATGACCGCGCATATCGTCTTTGCCGCCCATGACCCTGACCATCCCGCCACGCAATCGCGGATCATGATGGAGGTGATCCGCAGCCAAATCGGGTTTCAGGGTCTGCTGATGACGGATGATCTGAACATGGATGCCTTGGCGGGGGACCTCACCCAACGCACGGCACGCTCCATCGCGGCGGGTTGTGACATTGCCCTGCATTGCAAGGGTGATTTCGATCAGATGCAGGCCGTCGCCGCCGCCGCAGGCGACATGCGCGCCGAAACCCGCGCCCGCGCCACCGCCGCGCTAGCCCACCGTCGCGCGCCCGAACCTGCGGATATCGCGGCGCTTGAGGCGGAATTGTCCCAGATTCTGTCTGCCCCGCATGGCTGAGGACGATTGGTCCACGCCAGAACGTCTGTCACCCGCCGACCGCATGGCGGAAGAGGCGCTGATTGTCGATGTGGACGGGTTTGAAGGACCGCTGGACCTGCTGCTCACCTTGTCGCGCACGCAAAAAGTGGACCTGCGCCGGATATCCGTGCTGCAACTGGCCGAGCAATACTTGGGCTTTGTCGAAAAGGTTCGCGCCCTGCGGATCGAACTTGCGGCCGATTATTTGGTGATGGCGGCGTGGTTGGCTTTCCTCAAATCCCGCCTGCTGTTGCCCCCGGATCCCACCGACGATGGCCCCAGCGCCGAGGATTTGGCCGCCCATCTGGCGTTTCAGCTTGAGCGGCTGTCGGCGATGCGCGAAGCCGCCGCCCGTCTGATGGCACGCGATCAGTTGGGGCGGGATTTTTTCTCCCGTGGCAATCCGGACGCTGTCACCCGCCACCGCAGCGTGACCTATAGCGCCACGCTCTTGGACCTGATGCGCGCCTATGCCCGTATCCGCACCAAGGACGAATTCCGCCCCTTCGTGATGGACCGCGCGCATGTCTATACGCCCGAACAAGCGATGGAACGGATGCGCGGGCTGATTGGCTATGCCGGGGACTGGTCCGATCTGGTGGGGTTCTTGCCGGAAGGCTGGGACACCAACCCGATGCGCCGTCGCTCTGCCACGGCTGCGCATTTCGCCGCTGTCTTGGAACTGGCCAAGCGCGGGCAGTTGGAACTGCGCCAGGGTGAGACGTTTTCTCCGATCATGATCCGCCGGAAAGAGCCATGAGTGATTCCGCCCGTAAAGAATTGGCCGAGCAAAGCCTGTTCGACGCCCCGCCCATCGCGGAACAGGAACGCATGGTAGAGGCGATCTTGTTTGCCGCCGTGGAACCCGTCACCGTGGCCGAACTGACCGCCCGCATGCCGCATGGCTGCGCTGCCGCCGAGGCCTTGGCCTACTTGCGCAAACGCTATGAGGGGCGCGGGGTGCGGGTGGTGCATGTCGGGGATGCTTGGGCCTTTCGCACCGCGCCCGATCTGGGCCACCTGATGCAAAAGGAAACCGCGGAGCAGAAAAAACTCTCACGCGCCGCGATCGAAACTTTGGCCATCATCGCCTATCACCAGCCGGTGACGCGGGCCGAGATCGAAGAAATCCGAGGTGTCGCTGTGTCACGCGGAACGGTGGATCAGTTGTTAGAGTTGGAATGGATTCGCCTTGGCCGTCGTAGGATGACTCCGGGACGTCCGGTCACTTTTGTGGTAACAGAGCGCTTTCTTGACCACTTCGGCCTTGAATCCGCGCGCGATCTCCCCGGACTTAAGGAATTGCGTGCGGCGGGCTTGCTGGATAACCGCCCCTTGCCAGGGACGATGCTGAAACTTGATGACGACGACGACCAACCAACTGGGCAGACCGAGCTTTTTGAAGATTAAATGAGGGTGTGATGGACAGATTGATACAGATGATCATCAACATGGTGATGCGCCGTGGCATCGACATGGCGATGAACAAGGGGGCCGACCTGATCGTCGGGCGCGGCAAAAGCCCCGAAGAAATGACCCCGGAAGAGCGGATGCAGGCCAAACAAGGCCGCCAAGCCGCCAAGCGCATGAAACAGGCGATGAAAATTGGCCGCAGGCTCTGATTAGCGGAACTGCTTGGCCAGTTTCAGACCTTGGCCCTGATAATTGGACTTGATCGCCTGCCCGTACAGGGTTTCGGGGCGCTCTTGCATATGTTCATAGACCAACCGCCCGACGACCTGCCCATGTTCCAGCACGAAGGGCGCTTCGTGGCAGCGCACCTCCAGCACGCCGCGCGATCCGGCCCCCCCGGCGGCGGCATGGCCGAAACCGGGATCAAAGAAGCCCGCGTAATGCACCCGAAATTCGCCCACCATCGCCAGATAAGGGGCCATTTCGGCAGCGTAATCGGGGGGGATCGTCACGGCCTCACGGCTGACGAGGATATAGAACGCGCCGGGATCAAGGATGATCTTGCCGTCACGGGTGCGGATATCCTCCCAAAACTCGGCCGCCGGATAATGGCCGATGCGGTCAAGGTCGATCACCCCGGTATGGGGCTTGGCGCGGTAGCCGACCAGATCGCCGTCGCCGGGGGACAGGTCCACGGAAAACCCCAAGCCTTCGGAAATCACCGCCTCACCACTGACCAGCGGTTCCTGCGCATGCAGGGCAGTCAGGGCGGCGTCATCCAGCACGGCCTGACCGCTGCGAAAGCGAATCTGGTTCAGACGCATGCCAGGACGCACGAGGACGGAGAACGACCGCGGACAGACCTCGGCATATAAGGGCCCGTGATAGCCTTCGGGGATGCGGTCAAACTCAGTCCCGCCGTCGGTGATGGTGCGCGTCAACAGGTCCAGACGGCCCGTCGAGGATTTGGCATTGGCCACCGCCGTCAATCCGGCGGGCAGGGCGAGGCGTTCCATCAAGGGGATGACATAGACGCAGCCCTTTTCCAGCACGGCCCCTTGGGTCAGATCGACGCGGTGCATCTCAAACTCGGCCACGCGGTCGGCCACGGACCGTCCATGCCCAGCAAGGAAAGACGCCCGCACGCGATAAGCCACAGTGCCAAGCCGCAGGTCCAGACTGGCCGGTTGCACCTGTGCGTCAATGATGGCGGGCTGTGCCGCGATGGCCCCTTGGGCGATCATCTGATGCAAGGCCTGTGAGGGCAGAACGCCGATCTTGGTCATGCTCTTGCCCCTTTGTGGCGGGGCCAAGCTTGGCCCTGAAATAGGAACCGCCCGCGCTGCCGAGTGGCAGGCGGGCGGTTTCTTACATGGTCGGGCCGGAGAGATTCGAACTCTCGACCTTCCGCCCCCCAGACGGACGCGCTAACCAGGCTGCGCCACGGCCCGACGATGTGGGGCGATACATACTGATATTCCAAGCCGGGGCAAGCGGGAAAGCGCAACTTTCCGCCCCAGTCAGCGCGGTCTTTTCCGCGCGCCCTCGGCCAGCCGGTTGCGCAGCGCGCGCAAGCGTTCCGCCAAAGGCTCCAGCGCGGCCGAGGGGACCAAGCCGCTGGCCAGCTGCGCCTGTCGCAACCGCGCGGCAAGCCTGTCACGGTTCGCAGCAGAGGCGGAATCCGCCACGATTTCAGAAGGTTGCGGGGCGGTCTGGGTCTCAACAAACAAGTTGGAAACAAAGGGCACGGGGGCAGTCTGGGCCTGTACTGGGAGTGCCTCAAAGTCGAACAGGTCACGGCGCATCACCGGCTTCGCCTCTGCTGCCCTGACAGCTTCCTTCTGGGCCAGCACAGTTTCAAGCGCGATGATCTGGGCCGTTTCAGGTGTGGTCTGCGGGCCAGGTTCTGCAGTGGCTTCTGCGTCTAGAAGCTCTGTTTCCACAATGGGGGCGAGGGCGGCGGCAAGCTGGGCTTCGATGCTGTCCTCAGCCACCTCCAGGTCCGGGACCGTCAGGTCGGCTGTGGCAAGCCCCGCGACATGGCGGATGCCGTGGTCACGCAGCACCTTTTGCACGCCACGGATTGTCATCCCCTCATCATGCAAAAGCCGCCGGATGCCTGCCAGCAACGCCACATCACCCGGGCGGTAATAGCGCCGCCCGCCCGCGCGCTTTACCGGGCGCACCTGTGGAAAGCGCGTCTCCCAGAACCGCAGCACATGGGCTGGAGTTTCCAGAAGATCGGCCACCTCGCTGATCGTGCGAAAGGCGTCGGGCGACTTTTCCATCCGAAGGGGATGCCTTACTTCTTGGAACCCGCGGCAACGCGGTCCTTCATCAGATGGGACGGGCGGAACGTCAGAACCCGGCGCGGACTGATCGGCACCTCATCCCCGGTCTTGGGATTGCGGCCCACGCGCGCCGCCTTGTCCCGGACCGAGAAGGTGCCAAAGGACGAGATCTTGACCGTCTCTCCGACGGCCAGCGCGTCAGACATGTGTTGCAAAACGCTTTCGACAAGCGTCGCGCTTTCGTTGCGCGACAGGCCGACTTCTCGCAAGACAGCCTCGCTTAGGTCCATCCGCGTCAAGGTCTTTTCGCCCATGTGCATTTCCCCCCAGGGTGTGTTTTGTGGAAAGGATGGGGCGAATGGATTCCTGAGTCAATATCAACCACTTGTGGCGGTATTTTCATCAAGATTACCAGCGGAGGACGACTGACCCCCAGGCCAAGCCGCCGCCAATCGCCTCGGTCACCAGAAGGTCACCTTGCTTGATCTGGCCGCGCGCCTTGCCCACAGACAGCGCCAAAGGGATCGACGCGGCCGAGGTGTTGCCATGGTCCTGTACCGTCACAACGACGCGGTCCATGGCCACTTGCATGCGTTTGGCGGTGCCTTCGATGATTCGGATATTGGCCTGATGCGGTACGATCCAATCGACATCGTCAGAGGTCAGACCCGCTTTATCAAGCGCAGAATGGGCGGTTTCTGCAAGCTTTTCAACGGCATGGCGGAACACTTCTTTGCCCTCCATCCGCAAATGGCCCGTGGTCCCGGTCGAGGTGCCGCCGTCGACATAGAGCAGATCCCGGTGCCGACCGTCCGAGTGCAGATCGGTTGCCAGAATGCCGCGATCGCTGGGTGCGCCGGTGCCGTCGCCCGCCTCCAGCACCAAGGCCCCCGCGCCATCGCCAAAGAGCACGCAGGTGGTGCGGTCGGTCCAATCCATCAAGCGGCTAAAGGTTTCTGCCCCGATCACCAGCACGCGCTTGGCTTGGCCAGAGATGATCATCGCATTGGCCGTCGACAGCGCAAAAACGAATCCTGCGCAGACCGCCTGCACGTCAAAGGCAAAACCGCGCGTCATGCCCAGACCTGCCTGCACCATGGTCGCGGCAGAGGGAAAAGTCAGATCGGCGGTGGATGTGGCAAGGATGATGGCGTCAATGTCATCGGCACCCATTCCGGCATCGGCCAAAGCCGCCTGTGCCGCCAGGATAGCCAGATGAGAGGTGTTCTGCCCCTCGGCCGCGAAATGCCGCCGTTCGATGCCAGAGCGCGTCTTGATCCAGTCGTCGCTCGTCTCAACCAACGTTTCCAGTTCCGCGTTCGGAACAATCCGTTCAGGCAGGTAATGCCCGACACCCCTGACAATGGCCCGTATCGTCATTCGCTGGATGCGCTCCCCGGGCCACTGTGGCCCCCGCCCGTCGGTCCCGCTTCGGTCCCGGCCTGCGCGGCATCCTGCCCCGCCCGCACCGCAGAGGCAACCCGTGCTGCAAGTCGTTCCTGAAAGCTCGATTGCGCCAGACGACAGGCAAGGCCAATGGCCGCTGCAACCCCGGTGGCATCGGCCGAGCCGTGCGATTTGACCACAGTGCCGTTCAGCCCCAAAAACACCCCGCCATTCGCGCGTCGGGGGTCCATGCGCTTTTGCAGACGCTTGAGCACGCCCAAAGCCATGATGGCTGCGAGTTTCGAGAAAAGCCCTGCCGTGAATTCCTGTTTCAGAAAGTCGGAAATCAGCTTGGCCGTGCCTTCGCCGGTTTTCAGCGCGACATTGCCGGTAAAGCCGTCGGTCACGATCACATCGACGCGGTCTGACGGAATATCGCTGCCTTCGACAAATCCGATGAAATCGAAATCCCCGGTCTCCGTCGCGTTGGATAACAGCTCAAAAGCCTCTTTCAGCTCGGCGCGGCCTTTGTGTTCCTCTGTCCCGACATTCAAAAGGCCAACGCGCGGCCGGGTGAGTTTCAACCCGTTGCGCGCGTAACTGGCACCCATCATGGCGTATTGCAGCAGGTCCGCCGCATCGGCCTTTACGTCGGCGCCCATGTCGAGCATGACATTGTAGCCTGCCGGATTGCGCGAGGGCCAAAAGCTGGCAATCGCCGGGCGGTTGATGCCGGGCAGTTTGCGCAGCCGGATCATCGACAGCGCCATCAAGGCACCAGTGTTGCCGCAGGACACCGCAACGGCCGCTTCCGCATGCTTGATCGAATCGATGCAGGACCACATCGAGGTGCCTTCGCCATGGCGCATCACCTGGCTGGGCTTGTCGTGCATCGTCACAACGCGATCCGCATGGCGCAGCGTGACGCGACCAGAAAGCCCGGATTCTGCCGCGACCATGCGCGTCAGTTCGGTTTGCGGTCCGTGCAGGATGAAATCCGCGTCAGGAAACTCGGCCGCAGACAGCACAAGACCGGCAACCACCGCTGCCGGTCCGCGATCTCCACCCATCGCATCGACGGAAATGACGATCCGCGTCGCGCCCTGATCCGCCGGAGTGTGCATTCCGTCATCCACCAGTGCGCGCGCGGACAAGGGCGGCTTACGCCGCGTCCTCGTCCTCTACCGCCTTCACGGTGGCCACGACTTCTTTCGAATCGTAGTGACCGCAAGACGGGCACACATGGTGCGGACGCTTCAACTCGCCGCAGTTGGAGCATTCCTGCGGATTGCCAGCGACCAGAGCATCATGCGAACGGCGCATATCGCGACGCGAACGGGTGACTCGGTTCTGAGGGACTGCCATGTCTCAACCTCGTGTAAAGGGGGACATTAGACCCCGATTTCCTTTTGCGATCAGCGGTTTGTCCTGCACCAACGCAGGCCGTGACCAGCCATCGAATGAGGCGCGGAAAATACCCGGATTTGCGCGGGGCGCAAGCCCCTATCTTTGCGGATTTTCAGGGTGTTTTTGGGACCGCGCCAAAGCAGGTTCATTCCTGCCCGTCGCCTTCCAGTTTCGCCTTCAGCGCCGCCAACCCGGCAAAGGGGCGCAGATCCTCGTCCCTGAGGGGCGCGGTGCCGGGTTCGGCATGCACCATTTGACCCAGTTCCGCCCCCGGCGCACGCGGATAAAGCGGCAAGGCCAATGCCAATGCTTCCCGCGCGACATCGGCGACATCGATCACCTCGGGCAGGGGGTCGGTGCTGTCATCGTCCAACTCCACCTCATCGGCATCGGGGACACTGTAGTCGCGCACATAGGTCCGCCGCACGGTTTCGCTCAGGCGCGCAGGCACCGGGCCAAGGCTGATCGAGCAGGGCTGCACCACACGCGCGGTCAACACCGCCTCAAGCGTGTAGTCCGACCGCCCCGCAGCGCGGATTTCCCCCACCATCAGCAATTCCGGCAGATCGAGCAGCCCCAGTTCCACTGCGAGTGCCGCACGGCCAGCCGCATCGGGCGCAAAGGTAAAGCGCATCGGCTTGCGCGTCGGCAGGGCCGCAACACGGTAGGTTTGGCTGGGTAAAGTGGGCGGATCGTCGGTCATCAGGGCACCTCTTTTGATCGCAGGCTCACGCTGGGTCTGTCGCGGCGGGGCAGGGTGCCCTTCAGACGCAACAACGCCTTTACTTGAACAAGTGACCATCCTTCTGTAAGCCAATGGCAAAGGGGCGTCGGCCCGCTGTCTTGCCAGTTGCGATACGGGTCTTGCTGCCATGTGGCAAGCGCCCTTCATGCGGAAGGGGTGATTTGAGCGGTGGCCTCCCAATGAGAGTGACGTTGATTGGGACAGGACCGGTGCAGACCGGACGCGCCTCGGGCGCGCAAGACGAAAGAGGATGCGGATGGCTTTCTTCCCCGGCACGGTGGCCCGCGCTTTCGCCAAGGCCCAATTCACGAAGGCCCCCTTCATGAAGGTCCGCCATGCAATTCTGATCGTGGTCCTTGCCGCCGCCGCCTGCACCCCGGTGTTTCGCAACCACGGCTATATCCCAGCCGAGGATGAGTTGGCGCAGGTGACAGTGGGGCAAGACAGCAAGGAAACCGTGGCGGCCAAGGTCGGGCGACCCTCGGTGGAAGGGCTTTTGAACGACAACGGCTGGTTCTATGTGCAAAGCCGCTTCAAGACGGTGGGCCCGCGCCAACCCCAAGAGATCGAGCGTCAGGTGGTCGCGATCACCTTTGACGATCAGGACCGGGTGGCCAATGTCGAACGCTTCGGTCTGGAAAAGGGTGAGGTCGTCGCAATTTCTCGTCGCATCACCTCGACCAGCATCAAGCAGATCGGTTTGGTCCAGCAGCTTCTGGGCAGCCTTGGCCGCCTGCGCGCGGATCAGTTGCTGAACTGATCAGGGGCCGGTTGCTGAACTGATCAGGGGCCGAGCGCTGAGACGTAGAAAGGGGGGGCTGCCGCCCCCCTCGCCGCCAGGGCGGCTCACCCCCTGCGCATATTTCTTCAGAGAAGACCGGGGCAGGGTTCAGTCTTTGGCTTCGAAGGTCAGCGCAACGCCGTTGATGCAATAGCGCAGGCCGGTGGGGCGGGGACCGTCGGGGAAGACGTGGCCAAGGTGCGCGTCGCAACGGGCGCAATGCACCTCGGTCCGGCGCATCCACAGGGTGCGGTCTTCGGTCTCGCCCACCATGTCAGGATCAAGGGGTTGCCAGAACGAGGGCCAGCCGGTGCCGGACTCGAATTTGGTGGCCTGATCGAACAGGGGCGCATCGCAGCAGATGCAGCGATAGGTGCCGGGGTCCTTGGGGAAGTTGTCATGGGTAAAGGCACGCTCGGTGGCGTGTTTACGGGTGACCTTGTAAGCGAGCTCTGACAACTGCGCGCGCCATTCGCTGTCGGTCTTTTCCACCTTGTCCATCGCTTGTCCTTTCCCATCGCCGCCACCCATCCCTTTGCGCCGCAACTGTGTTGCGATCAGGTCATAGATGCGTGCATATCTTCCTGCGCGACATGTAGGGCCGAAACCCCAACCCGCCAAGCGCCGACCTGACAAAGAGGGAAAGGTTTTTTCCGTGACCACAGCCTGTGCCGCCCCCTTGGCCCGCGGCCATCTGACCGTCCGCGCGGCGCAGAGTGACGCCGACATGGCCGCGCTGATGGCGCTGCGGGGGCAGGTGTTTCGCGGCGATGCGGCGGCCGATGACCGGGATCGCTTTGACGCGACGGCCATCCCCGTGCTCGTCGAAGCCGAGGGCCGCGTGCTGGCAGGGTTTCGGCTGATTGTGATGGCGTCCGGTCGGGACATCGGACGGGGCTATGCCGCCGCGCGCTATGATCTTTCGCGGCTTGCCGGGTTTGCGGCGCCGATTCTGGAGTTGGGGCGGTTCTGCATTGATCCAAGGGCAAGCCTGAACCCCGATGTTTTGCGCCTTGCTTGGGCCTTCATCACGCGTGAGGTGGATGCGCGCGGGGCGGGGATGCTCTGCGGCTGCACCTCATTTCCCGGCCGTGACCCAATGCGGCATCGCGCGGCGCTGGCGCATTTGACCCGGCATTTGGCCCCTGACGCTTTGGCCCCCTTGGCACGCGGGGGGGATGCCATTCCCTTTGCCCGCGATCTGGCGCATGAGACGCCTGATCCGGTGGCGGCGCTGGCCGGTCTGCCGCCCTTGCTTCGGACCTATCTGATGATGGGGGGCTGGGTCAGTGACCATGCCGTGCCGGACCCTGACCTTGACACGCTGCATGTCTTTACCGCCGTCGAGATTGCGGCGATTCCTCCGGCACGGGCGCGGGCCTTGCGGGCCCTGGCGGTGTAGCGGCCAACCGCAGAAAAGCCCCCGTTGACGGCGCTGCATTTGCCGCATACCCGTGCGGCCATGGCACGCGCACCCCTTCTTCAGCTTTCCGGCATCTCGCTGACCTTCGGCGGCAATCCGGTTTTCGACAACCTTGACCTTGTCGTCCATCCCGGTGATCGGGTGGCGCTTGTGGGGCGCAATGGATCGGGCAAATCCACCTTGATGAAGGTGATGGCCGGTCTGGTCGAACCCGATCAGGGCATCCGCGTGGTCCCGCCGGGGATCACCGTAGGCTATATGGAACAAGACCCGGACCTGTCGGGGTTTGAGACGCTGGGCGATTTTGCCGCCTCGGCCCTGCCAGAGGGCGAAAGCTACAAAGTTGATGTCGTGGCAGAAGGGTTGAAGTTCCGCCCTGAAACCCCGGTTGCGACCGCCTCGGGCGGCGAGCGTCGCCGCGCAGCCTTGGCCAAGCTTTTGGCCGAAGCGCCGGAGTTGATGCTGCTGGACGAACCGACCAACCATCTCGACATCCAAGCCATCGAATGGCTGGAAACCGAATTGCGCGACACCCGCACCGCCTTTGTGCTGATCAGCCACGACCGCGCTTTCTTGCGCGCCTTGACCCGTGCCACGCTGTGGATCGACCGGGGCGAGGTGCGGCGGCGCGAGTCGGGGTTCGAGGGCTTTGAGGAATGGCGCGAAACCGTCTGGGCCGAGGCAGACGAGGCTCGCCACAACCTGGAGCGCAAGATCAAGGCCGAGGCGAAATGGGCCGTTGAGGGAATCTCGGCCCGTCGCAAGCGCAACATGGGCCGGGTGCGCGCACTTTATGCGCTGCGCGACGAACGCGCCTCCATGATCCGCCGCCAAGGCACCGCGGCGATGGAGTTTGAAAGCGGCACCACATCCGGCAAGCGCGTGATCGAGGCCAAGGGAATCA
Organism: Rhodobacter sp.; assembly: GCA_027487395.1. Lineage (GTDB taxonomy): Bacteria > Pseudomonadota > Alphaproteobacteria > Rhodobacterales > Rhodobacteraceae > Paragemmobacter. Next base: position 17,787 of record JAIYDR010000350.1, read on the forward strand.
CCAAGGTCTTTGGCGACCGTGTGATCCTGCGCGGGCTTGATATTCGCGTGTTGCGTGGCGACCGCGTGGCCTTTGTCGGCCCGAACGGGGTGGGCAAGACCACGCTGTTGAAGATGCTGGTCGGCGAGTTGGCCCCGGATACCGGCACCGTGACGCTCGGCACCAATCTCGACATCGCGGTGTTTGACCAGACCCGCGCGCAACTGGACCCGGAGGCCAGCCTTTGGGACAACCTGACCGGCGATCCCACGATGCGGGTTTCAGGCAATTCTGATCAGGTCATGGTGCGCGGTGTGCCGAAACATGCGGTGGCTTACCTGAAGGATTTTCTCTTTGACGAACGTCAGGCGCGTGCACCGGTCAAATCTTTGTCGGGCGGGGAAAAGGCACGGCTTCTTTTGGCCAAGCTGATGGCGAAGCCGTCGAATCTGCTGATCTTGGACGAACCGACCAATGATCTGGACGTCGAAACGCTGGACCTGTTGCAGGACATCCTTGGCGATTATGACGGCACGGTTTTGCTGGTCAGTCACGACCGCGATTTCATCGACCGGGTGGCAACCTCAACCGTCGCACTCGAAGGTCAGGGCCGGGCGACGGTCTATCCCGGCGGCTGGTCCGACTATGCCGCGCAACGCCCCACCACCGATGTCACCCGCGCCGAGGATCGCGCGATTGAACGGCTGGCAGCGCCCAGCGACAAAGGTGCCAAGGCCCCTGCCAAAGCGGAGCTTGCGCCCGCCAAATCCCGCCCCGGCCTGACCTTTACCGAACGCAAACGGCTGGACGATCTGCCCGGCACCATCGCGCGGCTGGAGGCAGAGATTGCCAAGTTGACCGAATTCCTGTCGGCCCCGGATCTTTTCACCAAGGACCCCGCCAAGTTCAAAAAGGCGACCGAGGCGATTGCCGAACGCCAAAGCGCGCTGGCCACAGCCGAGGAAGAGTGGCTCTTGCTGGCTGAACGGGAATAGGGCCGCGTTTCCGCAGGGCTTGGAATAGTGGCATCACAGCAAAGCCTTGTAAGTTAATCCTTATCTTCCGGCGGTTTCTCGCCTTCGGTCCGGCGCGGAGGGACCCTTCTGCCGCCCTGCGCGTTCCCGACCTGTCCGCAGCGCAAGATTTTGCGGACATGTGGTCAACCCCGGCCCCGAATGCGGGCCTGTGACGATGGGTTGACCCTTGGAACAGGAGAACGAGAACATGACACGTTTTGCAACGCTGGCCCTGATGGGCCTTTTCGGTGGCGCTCTGGCCGCACCAGCCTTTGCCGGGGGGCCGGTCATCTTGGCCAGTGAAACGCCGGTGGCAGCACCGGTGGTTCAAATGGCACCCGTTGGGGCGGATTGGAGTGGTCCTTACCTGGGCGCGCAACTGGGCTTTGGTCAGATCGGATCGACCGATCCGTTTCAGGGCCAAGGCATGATCGGCGGTCTGCATGCAGGCTACCGAATGGATTTCGGCACCTTTGTCGCCGGGGCGGAACTGGCCTGGGATTTTGCCGCGATTGACCTTGATCCACTGAACCTGACCACCATCGATTCGCTGGGCCGGTTGGGTTTGCAAGGGGGTGCTGATCTGGGCCGGACGCTGCTTTATGGCACGGCGGGTATCGCCCATATTGGTGGGGACGTCGATCAGGACGGCTCCTTCTATGGCTTGGGCATGGATTATGCGCTGTCGGACACCATGATGCTGGGCGGTCAGGTGCTGCGGCACAACTTTGACGACGTGCCGGCCGGATCGCTGGACACCACGCTCGTGCAGGCGCGAGTCTCTTTTGCGTTCTGACTGACGGCGCAACGGCCAAAGGGGGCGGGGCCATGGGTCCCGCCCTTTTCCAAGGGTGATCCCGCTTGGCGGCGGCGCGATTTGCGGCTATCGCTTTGCGCATGACGAAAGAACAGATCATTCGCATCGGCTGTATCTCCCGCTGACCATTGGTCGCGCGGGTTGTCATCGTCATTCCCAAGACCGGATGAAGTTGCTAGACCCGCGCCGGGACACGGCATGGCCGGATGCGGCTGGCAAGGAAAGACGACATGGTGACCATCCGCCTGCACAATGGAAAGACCCGCGCGAAAGAGGTCTTTACCCCAATCGATCCCGAAAACGTGCGGGTCTATGTCTGCGGCCCCACCGTCTATGACCGCGCGCATCTGGGCAATGCCCGGCCTGTGGTGGTGTTTGACACGCTCTACCGGCTGCTGCGGCATGTCTATGGCGGCAAAGTCACCTATGTGCGCAACTTCACCGATGTGGATGACAAGATCAACGCCACCGCCCTCGCGCGTCAACAGGCGGGGGCGGCGGGCTCGCTGGAGGCGTTGATTGCCGAACGGACCGAGGAGACCATCGGCTGGTATCACGCCGATATGGACGCTTTGGGCGCGTTGCGGCCGGATCATGAACCCCGCGCCACGGCCTATGTCGGTGCGATGATCGGTATGATCGAAGGGCTGATCGCCAAAGGCCATGCCTATGCGGCAGAAGGTCACGTTTTGTTCGATGTCCGTTCTTATCCCGATTACGGGCATCTGTCGGGGCGTTCGGTGGATGACATGATCGCAGGCGCACGGGTCGAGGTCGCGCCCTATAAGCGCGACCCGATGGATTTCGTGCTGTGGAAACCGTCGGATGAGAATCTGCCGGGGTGGGACTCGCCTTGGGGTCGCGGCAGGCCGGGCTGGCATATCGAATGCTCGGCCATGTCACTAGAGCTGTTGGGCCCGAGTTTCGACATCCACGGCGGCGGGATTGACCTGCAATTTCCGCATCATGAGAATGAGATCGCCCAAAGCTGCTGCGCCCACCCCGAGGCCGATTTCGCCCGCGTCTGGATGCACAATGAGATGTTGCAGGTCGAGGGTAAGAAAATGTCCAAGAGCTTGGGCAATTTCTTCACCGTGCGCGATTTGCTGGATCAGGGCGTGCCGGGGGAGGTGATCCGGTTGGTGTTTCTGGGCACGCACTATGGGCGTCCGATGGACTGGACGGCGGAGAAGGCTGCGCAGGCCGAAGCCACCTTGCGCAAATGGCGGGCTTTGGTGAAAGGGGTGGAGGCCTCTGTCCCTGCGGAAGCAGTGATTGAGGCTTTGGCCGATGACCTGAACACCGCAGGCGCAATTGCCGAACTGCATGCGCTGGCCGCCAAAGGCGATGCGGCAGGGCTGAAGGCCTCGGGCCAACTGATGGGGCTGCTGTCTGAAGCGATGGGAGATTGGGCCGAGGCGGGGGTTGACCTTGCCCCCTATGCCGCGCGTCTGGCGGCGCTGCGCGAGGTGGCGATGGTGGCAAAGGATTTCGCGCCCGTGGATGCGATGAAGGCTGCGCTGGTGGCGGCGGGGGTTGAGGTGCGGATGTCCAAGGCGGGGGTTGAATTGCTCCCCGGTCCGGGCTTTGACGCCGCGCGTCTGGAGGGTCTGTTGTGAGCGATTTTTCTGCGAAAAATCAGGGGGGCTGTCTGCCCCCCTCGGCCTGCGGCCTCACCCCCCGAGGATATTTGAGAACAGATGAAAGGTGGACGCGGTGATGCGGGAGCGGCTTTACCTGTTCGACACCACGCTGCGCGATGGGCAGCAGACTCAAGGCGTGCAGTTTTCCACCGCCGAAAAGCAGGTGATCGCGTGGGCCTTGGATGCTTTGGGCGTGGATTACATCGAGGGTGGTTGGCCGGGGGCCAATCCCACGGACAGTGAGTTTTTCGCCCATGCGCCGGACACGCGGGCGCGGATGACCGCCTTTGGCATGACCAAGCGGATCGGGCGGTCGGCTGAGAATGATGATGTGCTGGCCGCCGTGCTGGATGCCGGAACGCCTGCGGTCTGTCTGGTGGGCAAGACGCATGACTTTCATGTGCGCACCGCGCTTGGTGCGACCTTGGAGGAGAACCTTGACGCCATCGGCACCTCTGTCGCGCATTGCGTGAAAAAGGGGCGGGAGGCGTTGTTTGATGCCGAGCATTTCTTTGACGGCTATCGCGCCAATCCTGATTATGCGCTGTCCTGTCTGCACACCGCGTTCAAGGCCGGGGCGCGGTGGATCGTGCTCTGTGACACCAATGGCGGCACTTTGCCCGCTGAGGTGGGGCGCGTGGTGGAGGCGGTGATCGCCTCGGGCATTCCCGGCGACCGTCTGGGCATCCATTGCCATGATGATACCGGTCACGCCGTGGCCAATTCGTTGGCCGCGGTGCTGGCGGGCTGTCGGCAGATTCAAGGCACGCTGAACGGTCTGGGGGAGCGCTGCGGCAATGCCAACCTGACGACGATCATCCCGACCTTGCTGCTCAAAGAGCCCTTTGCCAGCCACTTTGAGACGGGGGTTACGCGAGAGGCCTTGGCGGGGATGCTGAAAACCTCGCGCCAGTTGGATGATATCCTGAACCGCGTGCCGCTGCGGGCGGCGCCCTATGTCGGGGCCTCGGCCTTTGCGCATAAGGCGGGGCTGCATGCCTCTGCCATCCTGAAAGACCCCACGACCTATGAGCATGTTGACCCCGCGCTGGTCGGCAATGAGCGGGTCATTCCGATGTCCAATCAGGCGGGGCAGTCCAATCTGCGCATGCGTCTGGCGGCGGCGGGGATCGAGGTGGCGGCGAAGGACCCGCGTCTGGGACGTATCCTGGATGTGGTCAAGGAGCGCGAGGATCAGGGCTACGCCTATGACGGCGCGCTTGCGAGTTTTGAACTGGTGGCGCGGGCGGAACTGGGCCTGCTCCCGGAGTTCTTTGAGGTCAAGCGCTACCGCGTGACCGTGGAGCGGCGCAAGAACAAGTACAACCAGATGGTCAGCCTGTCGGAAGCCGTGGTGGTGGTGAAGATCGGTGAGGCGAAGATGCTGTCGGTGTCGGAGTCGATGGATGAGACAGGGACCGACCGGGGGCCGGTGAACGCTTTGGCGAAAGCCTTGGGCAAAGATCTTGGCCCCTATCAGGCCTGTATCGACGATATGAAGTTGGTCGATTTCAAGGTGCGCATCACCCAAGGCGGGACTGAGGCTGTCACACGGGTGATCATCGATTCCGAAGATTCCGCCGGGCGGCGCTGGTCCACCGTCGGCGTCAGCGCCAATATCGTGGACGCGAGTTTTGAGGCGCTCTTGGATGCGATCAACTGGAAGCTGATCCGCGACTTCAAGGCGCCTGTCGTATGAGCGTCGATGCCTGTGCCGCGTTGGTGGAACGTGGCGACCCGGAACGCTTTGTCGCGCTGATGGCGGCACCCGTGGCGGCGCGGGGACCGCTGGCAGTGCTCTACGCCTATAACCTTGAGATCGCCCGCGCGCCTTGGGTCACCAAAGAGGCGATGATCGCCGAGATGCGCTTGCAATGGTGGCGCGATATCGTCGCAGAGGCCGCGGCGCGAAAACCCGCCCGCGCGCATGAGGTGGCGGGGCCCTTGTCGGCCTTGATCACTGAGGGCCGCGTGGATGCCACTGTGCTGGACCGCATGGCCGAGGCGCGGCGCTGGGATATCTATTCGGACGCTTTCGCTGATGAAGCAGCGCTGGATGGCTATCTGGAAGACACTGCCGCCGGGTTGACTTGGGCCTGTGCACAAGCGCTCGGGGCGGATGCGGGGGCCGAAGCTGTGGTGCGGGGATATGGCTGGGCGATGGGCCTCGCCAATTTCCTGCGCGCCGTGCCTGCGTTAGAGGATCGGGGCCGTATTCCGCTTTTGGATGGCAGGCCCGATGCTGTGGCGGCACTTGCGCAGCGGGGCTTGGACCGTTTGGCGGAGGTGCGGGGCAGGGTGCCCACCGCCGCACGTCCGGCGCTGATCGCCTGCCATCGGGCCGCGCCCCTTTTGGCGCAGGTGGTGCGCGAACCGCAGCGCGTGGCGGATGGGGCGATGGAGCTGTCGGAATTCACCCGCCGCTGGGGCCTGTTGAAAGCGGCCTTCGGGCGGGTCTGACCGTCGCCCTGTTCAGCGCGTTTCCCTTGGCCGCATCGCCAACCAGATCAGCGCGGCCCCGGCCAGCGTCAACAAGGGCAGCATGGCAAGGTTGACCGTCTGCCAGCCATGCTGCACCGATCCACCTGCGCAGTTCATCAACCCGCCCGACGACAGCGAGGCCAGGGTGACGCCGCCGAACACCACCAGATCGTTCAAGCCCTGCAAGCGGCCTTTTTCCACCGCACTCGGTTCTTGCGCCAGCATGGTGGTGGCCCCGATGAAGCCGAAGTTCCAGCCAAGACCCAGCAGGACCATCGCGGCGAAGAAATGGGTCAGTTCGAACCCCATCAGCGCCACCGCCCCGGCACCGGCCAGAATCACCAGACCCAAGGCCACGATCCGCTCTGCCCCGAAGCGGGCGATCAGATGGCCGGTGAAGAACGAGGGCGCATACATCGCCAGCACATGGGCGGTGACGATGTCGGCCGCATTGCCCTTGGTGAAGCCGCAACCCACCACGGCAAGCGGCGAGGAGGTCATCACAAGATTCATCAGCGCATAAGACACCGTGGCGCAGATCATGGCCACTGCAATGCGCGGGGTGCGGATCATCTGCCCGCGCGTGCGCCCCGTGGCGTCACCTGCTACGGGCGGGCGGGGTTTCGGGATCGACAGGCCAAAGAACAGGAACATCCCCACCACGTTCAGCCCGATCACGGCAAGGTAAGTGCCCAAGAACGGCACCACCATCGCGTCAGCCGTGGTTTTCACCAGTTGCGGGCCGAGAACGGCAGAGAGCAATCCCCCCGCCATCACCCAAGAGATGGCCTTCGGGCGGAAGGCGTCAGACGCGGTATCGGCAGCGGCAAAGCGGTAAAAGCCCTGTGCCGACATGTAGATGCCCGAAAGCAGCGCGCCGATGCAGAACAGCGTGAAGGACCCGACATAAAGCCCCAGCGCCCCCACAGCCGCCCCAATCGCGCCCCCCACAGCCCCGGCGACAAAACCCGCGCGGCGTCCGTGTTTTTGCATAAAGGCCGAAATCGGCGTTGCGGTCAGCATCGATCCCACCACCATGCAGGTGATCGGCAGCGTCGCAAGGCAGGCATTGGGCGCAAGCCCCTGTCCCGCCAGACCGGCGATGGTGAAGATCATCGGCATCTGCGCGCCAAGGATCGCCTGCGCGCCCACAAGGACGAGGACGTTGCGTTTGGCTTGGCTGTCGGAGGGGGCGGTCATATCGGTCATGTGGAATGTCTAGGCCTGCCTTTCTGTTACCGCAAGTCATGGCAGGAACCGGATTGCGCGATATCCGGTCGCTGGGTTAGCTGTCGGCATGGTTGGACGCATCATTGAAACCCCGGACTGTGTGGCAGAAGGCGTGGCCTTTCTGTCGGCCCTTGAGCCGCGCTTTGCCCATGCGGCGGGGCTTTGCGCGCCTTTGCCGCTGCGCCGGCGGGCCGATGGGTTTGAGGCGCTGTTGGATGCCATCGTCAGCCAACAGGTCAGCGTGGCCTCGGCCAAGGCCATCTGGGCGCGGCTGGAAGCAGCGGGTCTGACCGATCCGGCGCGCTTGGCTGAGGCCAGCGATGAGGCGTGTCGCGCTGTGGGCCTGTCCCGGCAAAAGGCGCGTTATGGGCGGGAATTGGCACGCGCCGGGATCGACTTTGCCGCCCTGCGCGGGGTGCCGGATGGGCAGGTGGTGGCGGTTTTGACCGCCGTTCCCGGCATCGGCGTCTGGACGGCCGAGATTTATGCGATGTTTGCGCTGGGGCGTGCGGATGTGTTTGCGCCGGGGGATCTGGCCTTGCAGGAATCGGCACGGGTGCTGTTTGGGCTAGAGGCGCGGCCGAGTGAAAAGGCGCTGCGGGCGATGGCGCAGGCGTGGTCGCCGTGGCGGTCGGTTGCGGCGCGGCTTTTGTGGGCTTACTACCATGTGGCCAATGAACGCGAGGGGATCAGATGAGCATTCGGGAGTTGCGCTTTGGGCGCAAAGGGGCGGCAGTCGGCCAGGCCACATCCTTGGTGGTGTTTGTGCATGGCTATGGTGCGGATGGGGCGGATTTGCTGGATATCGGCGATGTTCTTGCCCCGTATCTGCCCGGCACCGCCTTTGTCGCCCCCGATGCGCCGGAGCGTTGCACCAACAATGCCTTTGGCTATCAATGGTTTCCGATCACGCGCCTTGACCCCCACCTGATGGAAAGCGGCGTGCGGGCGGCCGCTGGCGTGCTCGATCGCTTTATTGACCGGGAATTGGAGCGTTATGGCCTGGA
>JAIYDR010000235.1 GCA_027487395.1 Rhodobacter sp.
TATCTGGATGAGTTGGTGGGTGCTTGCGCGGAAACGATCCGCATGAAGCGCCTGCTCGTGCGCGATACCTCAATTCCTAAGGTCGTACCGAGCGAAAATGACATCGCGGCCATTGAACGCATTTATGCAAGCGATTTCGAGCGATTTGGTTATGACCGCAAAACTTTGTCGTCGATAGGCCGCTCGAGTCCGCGTCTACGCCAAACCCAAGTATCTCCTGAGCCAATACAGCGCCACGATCGCAGCGACCATGCCGCCCAGTTCCGCAGTATGGGTGTTAACTCGTTTCTGGCGGGCGATTTTGTTAACGCCCATGCAAGTCTTCGCTTTGCCCTTAACTGCGCACCGGAGGATCCGCAAAGCCATGCGCTCATTGCCAACACTTGCCTGCGACTTGGAGCGCTGAACCTTGCCACCGATCATGCCGAAAGGGCGCTAAGGCACCAGCCCGACAATCGTGATGCTTTGGTGGCCTTGGCTGGAGCACGGTTGCGTCTAAAAGACCGGCGGGCGCGGGAAGCCGTCGAAGCTTTGGCACTCTACCCAGAACTGGGCGATTTTCCCAAATTGCTTCGAATCGCTTTGCAAATGATGGAGAACGAAGATGAACACGAGGCGACACTTTTCGATCTCGCTGAATACCTAGAAACGCACTCTGAGGATGTTTTGGCAGGTGAACTTTTGGCAGAAACCTTCGGCGCGTTTAGCGAGGCCGGAGATAAAGATCGTCTCAGAGAGTTTCTTGAGGGCGTCGGAATAAAGGCCGATAAAGCAGACCTAACGCCACTGCCGAAGCCCGCTGTTGAGCAAGAGGCGATCGTTGACATTATAATTCCAGTTTACAATGCGATTGCTGATTTGGACCTTTGCCTTAAATCGATCCGAAAATTCCCTTCTCTGGCGATGCGGCATATCATTCTGGTGGATGATTGCTCGACACCTCAAAGTGCGGCTTGGCTGATCGACTATCAAGAACGTCACGCAGATGTTCGCCTTTTCCGTAATGAGGAAAACTTGGGGTTCACCCGCGCCGTGATGGCGGGCGTTGCACAGTCTAGCGCGCCCTATATGCTATTTTTAAACAGCGACACCCAGGTCACGGCGCATTGGCTAGACTACATGCTCGAGGCAATGCAGGCTGGACCACTGACAGCACTTGTCGGACCCCTGTCCAACGACGGCTTCTATCAGACGATCCGCCCCAACCATGCGGCCGGAAGAAAGCCGCTCATTGAACTTTCACCAGACCAAATTGCTGCTCAGGTCTTGACGATCACCCAACGAGCATTTCCGCGAGTGCCTTTTCTCTCAGGCTTCTGTCTTTTGGCGCACCGCGCAGCTTTTGATCTTGCAGGTGGGCTGGATTGCGAGGCCTTTCCGCACGGATACTGGGAAGTTCAGGACCTGTGCCTAAAACTGATCGATTTAGGCTTCGACTCGGTTATTGCCGACAATTCATATGTCCAACATTCTGGCGGAGGTAGCACTCCAAGCGAAAGGAAAAAAAACCTTTCTATAAATGGCAGAAATATGATGTTTACGCGATACTCTGCCCTGCGGGTATTGATGGCAGAGGCTGTCAGCAGTAGAGAACCCGAAGTCGCCCGACATCGTCAAGCTTGGTTCGAACGCGATTTGTTCAGATCCTTTGCTAAGATGGAAACATCAACGTTATCCTCTGCGCAACTCGCACGGACAGTCCAGCAAACGTGCTTGAAAGAGCCACCTGCATCGGTTTTCGGCAAAGAGGTATGCCTTTTTGTAACCCACTGCCCGCTCGGCGCACCGTTGGAGTACACAATAACCTACATTGAAGCGCTCAAACGGGCTGGCTTGCTGGTGATCGTCTGTCTGGCGGCAGAGGATCTCACGATCCCCGTCGCGGATCCAATCATGGACTGGGCAGATGGCGTGCTTATCCGTGAAAACAGTGGCTACGATTTCGGCGCCTGGGCTGATCTTCTAAGGCGTTTTCCCCATTGTTGGGATGCAGAGCGCTTGTATTTTGTCAACGACAGTATTTTGGGCCCGTTCCAGTCTCTGGATCCCATCATATCCAGTATCCGAGACCGCAATGCTGGGTTCTTCGCTCTCAGTGAAGTGACCTCTTCAAACAGTTATCACGCCCAAAGCTTCTTTTTTGGCTGGAATAAACAAAATCTGAAGTCAATTGAATTGAGAAGATACTGGGATGACGTGATTAATTTTTCCGATAAAGGTCAAGTTATATTTCATTACGAGTTCTCTATTGCCCAGCTCAGTCAAGACTTGCCAGATGGAAGTCAGCATATTGCCTTTGGGTTCCAGGAAATATTTGGTGTTGCCCATTCTGAAATTTCACTGTTCAATACCTCACATAGCGGATGGAAGCGCCTTCTGCTTGTCGGGTTCCCCTTTGTAAAAACAGATCTCTTGCGGGACGGCGTTCTGCACGTTGACACTTCAAATTGGGAGGATTTCTGCGCGGTTCACGGCGCTGATGTCGGATCAATGAAACGCAGCATCGAAGCCTCGCGGCTGAATCGACTGTCCTACAAGTTCAAAGGCGTTGAGGCGTAGCCGTCTCCCGCACCGATGCAATGCAGCCCATCTTCGACGGGCATAGAGACTGTAGCGCCGCTTTCGGCGGTCTTTCCTAAGACGATCTGGATGCTCTGGCTGCAGGGGTGGCACGCGGCCCCAGAGATTGCACTGGCTTCGCGGCAAAGCTGGTTGCGCTTTAACCCCAGCTGGCGCGTCCATAGCCTTAGCCTCGCGGGTCTCGGCGACTTCCTGCCAGCCGCCACTGTCGAGCGGCTGACATCAGAGGCGCTTACGCCAGAAGCGCGGAGTGACCTAATCCGGCTTGAACTCTTGCATCGCTACGGCGGAGTCTGGGCAGATGCGACGACAATCTGCACCCGCGCCCTGGACGAATGGCTCCCAGCTCGGATGGCCAGCGGATTTTTTGCCTTCCGCCAGCCTGCACCGGATCGCCCCCTATCCACTTGGTTCCTTGCGGCAGAAGCCGGATCAACAATCGTTAATCGCTGGAGGTGCGCAGCCGAAGCCTACTGGAGAGACCGAATATCGAGTGACAGCTACTTCTGGGTTCATGATCTCTTTGCTGAATGCTGCAAGACTGATTCTAACTTCGCTACCAATTGGCATAAGACCCTGTCGCTGACGGCAGACCACGAAGGTCATTTCGGTCCCGACAGTCCAGCGCTACTTCGGCCACCCGCCTTGCAAGAACTGGAAAGGCTCACGTCTAATCAACCAGTCCTTAAACTTACTCGCAAACTGGCACCACATGACGGAAAATCCCTAATGGCGGGAATTTTAGGCTTTGCACTGGGTAATAGCGTTATCGAATCAACTAAGGTCGCTCCTCGCCGGCTACTTGTCGCCTGGTATGGCAGTTTTCCCGGCCACGGCACCATCGGCGACCAACGGTCGGCGGAAGCGCTCATCGCGCATCTCGTCGGTGCGGGTCACCAGGTGATGCATGCTACAGCCATGCCGTTGGACCTTCCGGGCGCAAAACGTGTCGATTGGCGTTCTGTCGATCTTGCCTCCATTGACGCAACCATCTTCGTCTGTGGTCCGATCCTGCTCTCACATCCCGAGACAAAGGCCCTCTTCGCCCGGTTTGCAAATAAGCCCTTGGTCGGCGCGGGTGTCTCACTTTTGCCGTCGGAGCATTCCAATTTCGCAGATCCTTTTGATTTTGTCTTGGCACGGCAGGGCACCACAGAGAGATACGGTGATCTCGCGGTGATTGCGCCAGATGAAGTTTCAAAAGAATGCAGCGCAGCCAAAGCCTTGCAGACACAGAAAGTCATTGGCATTTCGCTCCGCGGCATGCAGGACGATTACGGCAGCGAAAATTGCCTGTCCCACACAACCGATTTTGAGATCCGTCGGGTCTTGAGCAAAATCGGTGCCGTGCACCGCGTCAGGGTTGCTCCACTTGAAAACCATCTTGCCCGCGCGGGACAAACGGCCAATGCAATCGAAGCAGCCTATGCCAAATGTGATCTGGTCATTACTTCGCGCTTCCACGGTGCCATTACGGCAATGCGTCAGGGTGTTCCCTTTATTGCAATCGACCAGATTTCAGGCGGAGCCAAAGTGCATGACCTGCTATCGGGGCTCGGCTGGGATCACGTGTACAAGATATCCGAAACGAACTCGGATGAGCTTACCGTCGCAGCTTTGGCGCTCCTGAACGATCCGGAGCTTGACCGGCTCAATACGGCGATGCAACTGTCCATCCGGGCGGCAAATCGCACTCTTTCACGCCTCGACGACTGGCTGAATGCGACGATCCTCTGAAGGTCGCCAGTTCCTATTTTGGTGTTTTTAGGTCTGTGTGAATAGCCGCTAGATTTGTAGACGCCTTGCTCGGTAACTCTGGAAGCAAGGAGGACGAGATGTCTGGAGCTCGACTGAAACAATTTCAACTTAGGGTGGAATAACCAA
>JAIYDR010000173.1 GCA_027487395.1 Rhodobacter sp.
GCACGGCCCCAAAGCCGCCGTGGTTGTAGTAGTGCAAATCCGATCCGCAGACCCCGCCCGTGGCCAAGCGCAGGCGCATTTGGCCGGGGCCGGGGGACTCCTCTGGCCGATCCTCAATCCGTAGGTCGCGGGCGGCGTGGATGACGATGGCGCGCATCACAGCACCGGCGTCGGCAATGGCTGGCCTGCAAAATGCGCGGTCAGGTTATCGCGCAACAATTGCCCCATCGCCTTGCGGGTTTCAAAGGTGCCGCTGGCGTGGTGCGGTTGCAGCAGCACGTTGGGCAGTGCCAGAAAACGCGCGTTCAACTTCGGCTCGCCTTCAAACACATCCAGCGCGGCGGAGCCTAGGGCTTTCGTCTCTAACGCTGCCAAAAGCGCCTCTTCGTCGATGTTCGCGGCGCGGGAGATGTTGATCAGCATGCCATCCGGCCCCAAGGCCTCGATCACCTTGGCACTGACGATGTGGCGGGTGGCGGCATTGGCGGCCAGCGTCACGAACAGGAAATCCGACCGCGCGGCAAGGGCGACAGGATCGGGGATATAGTCCCACCCTGCCCCTTCAGGTTTTTCTGTGCGGGCGGAATAGGCGATGTCCATCCCAAAGCCCACCAGACGTTTGCCCACCTCAACCCCGATCCGCCCAAGCCCGAGGATCCCGGCCCGCCGACCCCAGACTTTGCGCTGCAAGGGATAGCCACCCTTCGCCGCCCAAGACCCATCGCGCACCCATTGATCGGCGCCGAGCATCCCGCGCGATTGCATCAGCATCATCGCCACGCCCAGATCGGCGACATCGTTGGTCAGCACATCGGGTGTGTTGGTGACCCGGATGCCGCGTGCCTTGCAGGCAGCGATATCCACCGCGTCATAGCCCACGCCGTAGACGCTGATCAGTTCCAGATTTGGACAGGCGGCAATCAACGCGGCATTGGCCCCCAACTCTCCGCGCGTGGCGATGGCGCGGACCTTGGGGCCGTGTTCTGCAAGGAAGGCCGCCTTATCCGCCGCCTCAAAATAGCGATGCGCGTGAAAGGCGGCGTCAAGCGGGGTTTGATCCCATTCAGGATAGGGGCCGACTTGCAGGATATGCGGTTTGTCCATGATCGTTCCCCTGTGGTGTTCGTGGTCGGGCGGGCTTGACAGGTCTTGTTATCGATAACATAAACGGGACAGACTGGCTTTGTCGAGAGCCAAGTGAAGGGGGAGGTGACCGTGGGACTGACGCTGTTTGACCTGAGCGGGAAACGCGCGCTGATCACCGGATCGTCGCAAGGGATCGGCTTTGCGCTGGCCCAAGGGCTGGCCGCCGCAGGCGCGCAGGTGGTGCTGAATGGCCGCGATTTGGCCAAGTTAGAGACTGCTGCCGCAGCGATCCCCGGCGCGCAAACACTGGCCTTTGATGCCACCGACCATCACGCCGTCCGTGCCGCGGTGGACGGGTTTGAAGCGGCTGGGAACCCCATCGACATCCTTGTGAACAACGCCGGAATGCAGCATCGCGGACCGCTTGAGGATTTCCCGCCAGAGGCGTTTGAGCGTCTGTTGCAGACCAACATCGCAAGCGTGTTCCACGTCGGCCAAGCCGTGGCGCGGCATATGATTGCACGCAGGCGGGGCAAGATCATCAACATCGCCTCTGTGCAAACCGCCCTCGCTCGCCCGTCCATCGCGCCCTATACGGCGACCAAAGGCGCGGTGGGGAACCTGACCAAGGGCATGGCCACCGATTGGGCGAAGTACGGGCTGAATTGCAACGCCATCGCGCCGGGGTATTTCGATACGCCGTTGAATGCTGCATTGGTGGCCGACCCCGCCTTTTCGGCTTGGCTGGAAAAACGCACCCCGGCAGGGCGCTGGGGTCAGGTGCAGGAATTGCAGGGGGCGTGTATCTTCCTCGCCTCGGATGCCGCGAGCTTTGTGAACGGGCATATCCTTTATGTCGATGGTGGAATCACGGCCTCGCTATGACGCAGCGCTTGGTGATCATGGGGGTATCGGGCTGCGGGAAATCCAGCGTTGGCGCGGGATTGGCGGATCGGTTGGGCATTCCCTACCGCGATGGCGATGACCTGCATCCAGCGGCGAATGTGGACAAGATGCGCGCCGGGGTGCCATTGACCGACGCGGACCGCTGGCCATGGCTGGACCGGGTGGCAGAGGTTTTGCGCGATGATGCGCCGGTGATCGTGGGCTGTTCGGCGCTGCGGCGGGTCTATCGGGACCGTATCCGCGATGGCGCAGGCGGGCCGGTGCAGTTCATCCATCTGGCAGGCGACCGCGCGGTGATTGCGGCACGGATGGCAGCGCGGACGGGGCATTATATGCCGACGACCCTGCTCGACAGTCAATTCGCCACGCTGGAACCACCGGGGGTGGATGAGGCGCTGACGGTCGAGATCGACCAACCCTTGCCCGCGATCCTGACCACCATCCTTAAGCAGCTCACGGGGGAGACAGCATGACCGAGACCGTCGCGTTGATCGGCGCTGGTGCGATGGGCGGGGCCATTGGGGCGCGACTGGTACAGACCGGAACGCCGCTTGTGGTCTTTGACCTTGATGCCGAAAAGGTGGCGGCTTTGGTGGCGCTTGGGGCAACCGCCGCGCCTTCGGCAGCGGCGGCTGCAGCTTCGTCCAAGGCGGTGATCCTGTCGCTGAACGCCCCCCGCATCGTGCGCGCGGCAGTCTTTGGTGCGGCTGGCGTGGCCGAGGGGGCAAGGCCCGGAACGCTGCTGATCGACATGTCCTCGATCGATCCGGAATCGACAAAGGCACTGGCAGCGGATGCGGCGGCGCGCGGCTTGCGCTGGGTAGACAGCCCGCTGTCGGGCGGCATCCCCAAGGCGGCAACGGGCGAACTTACCTTGATGCAAGGCGGCACCGTTGAAGATGTGGCCGCGGCGCAGGCCATCTTGGCGAAGGTCGCCAGCAACCAAACCCGCATGGGCGGCCCCGGTGCCGGGCAGACAACCAAACTGATCAACCAAGTGCTCTGCGGTCTGGGGTTCCTCGCCGTCGCCGAAGCGACAGCTTTGGCCGAGGCGGCGGGGGTGGATGCCACGATGATCCCCAAGGCGCTGAAAGGGGGCCGCGCGGATAGCGCCTTGTTGCAAGAGTACATGCCCCGCTTCGCCGCGCGGGATTATCGCAGGACGGGGCGGATCGACAACATGGTCAAGGACCTGAACGGCGCAGCGGACCTTGCCCGACTGACCCACACGCCAATGCCGCTGACCGCGCTGTGTGCCGAGGTTCACCGCATGCTGACCGCCGCTGGTTTGGGCGGTGAGGATCAGGCCGCGCTGATGGAATTCTTCAAAGGCCCGCGAAAGGAGCTTTTCGAATGATCACCCGCTTTGCCCTGTTTGACGGTACGGTCCACGCCGGCCAGACTGACGCCTTCCGCGCTGCGGTCTTGGCCGAGCTTTTGCCCTTGTGGCGGCAATTCCCCGGCGCACGTGCCGTGCGCGTCAGCTTTGCGGAAGGCCGCGATGCCGGTGCACCGGAATACCCGCTGATCCTTGCGGTGGATTACCCGGACCTTGCGGCGGTGGAAGTCGCCTTGGCCAGCCCGGTGCGGGCACAATCGCGGGCGGTGACGGAATCGGTTCTGGCGCGGTTCTTTAGCGGTCGCGTGCATCACCATGTCACCACGGCCCATCAGGTGGGGTTGACCTGACCGGATGCAGGGCTGGATTTATGGGCGCGGTAACGATACCACTGTGCCATGACCACGCCCCGCAAAGCCCCAACTATGGCCGATGTTGCCCGCCTTGCGGGGGTCTCGCCTATGACGGTCAGCCGGGCCTTCAAGCGTGACGCCTCGGTCAGTGATGCCACGCGAGAGGCGATCCTGAAGGCCGCCGATGATCTGGGCTATGTCTTTGACTCGACGGCGTCAAACCTGCGATCCCAACGCACCGATTTTGTCGCCGTAACCATCCCGTCAATCAACAACGCCAACTTCGCCGACACCGTGCGCGGCCTGTCTGAAGGGCTGAAAGCGCGCGGCTTGCAAATCCTGCTCGGCACCACGGATTACGACATCGTCGAGGAAGAGCGTCTGATCGAACAGCTTCTGCGTCGCCGCCCCGAGGCGATTGTGGTCACCGGCGGACAGCACACCCCCCGCGCACGGCGGATGTTGGAAAACGCCGGGATTCCGGTGATCGAAACCTGGGATCTTCCCCCTGCCCCCATCGGCCATGTCGTCGGCTTTTCCAACGCTGCCGCCGTGCGGGCGATGGTGGATCATTTCGTCAGCCGACGCCTGACCCGCATCGCCTTTATCGGCGGGGATGCGGACCGGGACACGCGCGGCACGGATCGGCGGGCGGGCTTTATCGCCGCGATGCAAGCGCATGGTCTGGATGCCACCCGTCTGATCGCCGCCGGGGTGCCGCCGATTTCCATGCGCGAAGGGGCCGAGGCGATGGGGCGTTTGCTTGACAGCCTGCCGGATACCGAAGCGGTGATTTGCGTGTCGGACCTGTCGGCCTTTGGGGCGCTGACCGAATGCCAGCGGCGCGGGGTGGATGTGCCGGGGCGCATCTCTATCGCGGGCTTTGGCGATTATGAGATCGGGGCGATTTCCGTCCCCACTCTGACCACGATCAATCCCTTCCCGCGTGAGATCGGCGCACAGACAGCGGCGCTGATCCTGAAGGTGCTGGACGGGGTGCAGACGGCACCGGCCACGCTGTCGATCTTGCCACGCCTTTTGCCAAGGCAATCCAGCCGCTAGCGGTTTATCCTTACAATTCTTCCACGACATGGCAGATTTGCAAGGATGTTTACGCGC
This sequence comes from Rhodobacter sp., assembly GCA_027487395.1. GTDB lineage: Bacteria > Pseudomonadota > Alphaproteobacteria > Rhodobacterales > Rhodobacteraceae > Paragemmobacter. Next base: position 4,804 of record JAIYDR010000173.1, read on the forward strand.
GACGCCCTTTCCCACGTCTTGACCGGTCTGGAAGAACAGGCCGCTGTTGTGTGGATTGAACGGCCGTAACGCGGTCGTTGCGTCTGGGCCAAATTCACCCATGCTCAAGTCGGGAAACTGGGTTCGTCACATATGGGTGGGCAAGGACGGGCTGCGTGCCCTGCCCTTGCCCGCCGCAATCGTAGCCCTGCGCGGGATCAGCCGATCCGGCCGGTGATGTAGGATTCCGTGCGCGGGTCTTTGGGATTGGTGAAGATCGTCCCCGTCTCGCCATATTCCACCAGATGGCCCAGGTGAAAGAACGCCGTGCGTTGGCTGACGCGTGCCGCCTGCTGCATGGAGTGCGTGACGATCACCACCGAAAACTGGCTGCGCAACTCGTCAATCAACTCTTCCACCTGCGCCGTGGCGATGGGGTCGAGGGCCGAGCAGGGCTCGTCCATCAGCAACACTTCGGGGCTGGTGGCAATCGCGCGGGCGATACACAGGCGCTGTTGCTGACCACCCGAAAGGCCGGTGCCGGGGGCTTCGAGGCGGTCCTTCACCTCATTCCACAGCGCGGCTTTCTTCAGGCTGGTTTCCACCACCTGATCCAACTCGGCCTTACCCGAGGCAAGACCGTGGATTTTCGGCCCATAGGCGACGTTGTCATAGATCGACTTCGGGAAGGGGTTCGGCTTTTGGAACACCATCCCAACCTTGGCGCGCAGTTGCACCGGATCGACGCGGGCGTCATAGATGTCTTGCCCGTCCAGCATGATCATGCCCGTCACCTTGGCGCTGGCGACGGTGTCATTCATCCGGTTCAGACAGCGCAGGAAGGTGGACTTGCCACAGCCCGACGGGCCGATGAAGGCCGTCACCGTCTTGTCGAGAATGGCCACATCCACATCCTTCAGGGCGTGGTTGGTGCCATAGTGCACTTGCACGCCTTGCGCGCTGATCTTGACGCCTTCGGTCACGGTTCTCTCCGTCAGTCGCATATCGTTCATGATTGTCCCCTTACCACCGACGCTCGAAGCGGCGACGCAAGATAATGGCCAGCGCGTTCATCGACAGCAGGAAGACCAGCAGCACGATGATTGCACCCGATGACCGTTCCGCAAAGGCCGGATCGGCGCGTTGGGTCCAGCTGTAGACCTGCACAGGCAGGGCCGAGGCAGGATCGAACATCCCGGCGGGCGGTGCGGCAGGGAAGTCCTTCACAAAGGCCACCATGCCAATCAGCAGAAGCGGTGCGGATTCTCCCAGAGCACGGGCCAGACCCAGAATGGTGCCGGTCAGAATGCCCGGCATCGCCAGCGGCAGCACATGGTGGAAAATGGTCTGGTTCTTGGACGCACCCACCCCCAATGCCGCATCGCGGATCGACGGCGGCACGGCCTTGAGTGCCGCACGGGTCGCGATGATGATTGTGGGCAGCGTCATCAATGTCAGCACCAACCCGCCCACGATGGGCGCGGATTGCGGCAGACCGATGATATTGATGAACAAGGCCAGCGCGAGGATGCCGTAAACGATGGACGGCACAGCGGCGAGGTTGGCGATGTTGATCTCAATGATATCGGTCCAGCGGTTCTTGGGAGCGATCTCTTCAAGATAAACCGAAGCCGCAACCCCGATCGGCAGCGCCAGCACCAGCACGATCAGCATCATATAGGCAGAACCAAGCATGGCGACGCCCAGACCTGCCGCCTCGGGGCGCAGTTCAGAGGCGTCGGATTTGGTGAAGAAACCGGGGTTGAACACCAGATTTATCATGCCGATGTCGCGCATCGCCTGCGCCACGCGCAACTGTTCGGGGCTGATGTTGCCATCATCCACGGCGCTTTCCATGGTGACGCGGCCTTTGAAATAGCCATCCACTCGACCATTGGCCAAGGCATCAAAACTAATCGTGGTTCCCACCAAGGTCGGATCTGCCAGCACGAGGGCGCGCAGGTCCGCCGGGGCCTCTTGCGAGATCATGCCCGCGATGTCCTTGACGGTCAGCCCCTGCGTGTCGACGTTCCGGGCGATCAGCTCTGCCTCAAGCGCGGCTTGGATCAGCTTGCCATAGCCCAGCGTCGTGACCTTGGCCATCACAGCCGGATCACGCGTGCCGGACTTGTCCAGCACCGCCTCATCCAAAGTCACGGGCATGGTGATTGCGGTCTGGCGGAAGGACGGCAGGCCATTCCCAAGGATCGAGGTCAGCAGCACCACCAGCGCCAGCATGCCAACGCCCACGGCCATCAGCCCCATCAGGCGAAAGCGCTTTTCGGTTGCGCGGCGTCTCAGCATGCGCGCGTCAGCCACCACCAGCGATGCCGCTTTTGCAGCGCCAACCGGTCCTGCGGTTTGCGACAGGTCGGTCATTCGTATTGCTCCCGGTATTTGCGGACAATGAACAGCGCGATGATGTTCAGGCACAGAGTGAAGACAAACAGCGTCAGACCCAGCGCAAAGGCCACCAGCGTTTCAGGGCTGGCGAATTCGGTATCGCCGGTCAACTGGCTGACGATCTTCACGGTAACGGTCGTCATCGCCTCAAACGGGTTCAGGTCCAGCTTTGCTGCCGCTCCCGCGCCCAAAACCACGATCATTGTTTCACCAATCGCGCGGCTGGCGGCCATCAGGACCGCGCCAACGATGCCGGGAAGCGCTGCGGGCAGCACCACCTGGCGGACGGTTTCCGATTGCGTGGCGCCGAGGGCATAAGACCCATCGCGCAGCGCCTGCGGTACCGCGTTGATGATGTCATCCGACAAGGACGAGACATAGGGGATCAGCATCACCCCCATCACGATGCCGGCCGTCATCACCGAGGATGACGAGTCGCCCAGACCCAGTGGTTGCGCGAAGTAATCGCGCAAGAAGGGCCCCACGGTCAGCAGCGCGAACAGACCATATACGATGGACGGGATGCCCGCCAAAACCTCAAGCGCGGGTTTGGCCATGCCGCGCAGTTTTGGCCCGGCATATTCCGACAGGTAGATCGCCGACATCAGGCCAATCGGCACCGCCACCAACAGCGCGATGAAGGAAACGTAGAGCGTACCCCAGAGCAGCGGCCAGATGCCCAGATCGGACCCACCGCCAAACTTTGGCGTCCATGTCAGCGACAGGAAGAAATCCTTGGCCGGGTAAAGCTGGAAGAAGTGCACCGATTCAAACACCAGCGAAAACACAATCCCCGCCGTGGTCAGAATGGCGATCATCGAGGCCGAGACCAGAAGGACCTGCACATAGCGTTCAACCGAATTGCGGCTGCGCAACTCCGGTCCGACGCGGCGCGACGACAGGACGAGACCGCCCACAGCCAAAGCAAGCGCAACCACCGACATCCAAAGCCGCCCCAGCGCAACGTCTTGGCGGTAGGTCACCGCCGCTGCGGCGACATGGGGGTTGATGTCCGAACCCAAGGCAACGCCCACGCCTTCAAGCGCGGTCTTGAGCGCGGCGGGGTCTTCGGACAGGGTAACGATCTCGGCCTCGGTCATGCCAGAGGCGGCGAAACTGTCCATCCCTTCGGAAATACGGCGCACGTCAGTCATCACCAGATCCCGCGACGACCCGTCAGCGATATCCTCAGGCAGGATCATCCCAGTGACCTGATAGGCGATCAGCATCGGCTGGAGGATCAACCATGCCACCATCAACAGGTAAGCAGGTGTCGCGGTGAACAGCGCGACATACCAGCCGTAATAGCCGGGAAGCGAATGCAACGCACGACGGTCTCCCTTGACCGACGCGACCGCCCTTTGGCGGCCCAAGACGAAACCAAGGGCGGCGAGCCCAAGAACAAGAAGCGCAAGCGCGGCTATCGACATGTCATGCCCGGCATTAAAGGAGTGTGCCGGGGGGCGATGACCCGCCCCCCGGTTGGGGTATGTTTATTCCAAGGGGGCCATCACCGTTTCGGCGGCGACGGCGGCTTGGGTGGCGGCGAGTTCGGGGTCGGAAACCAGGCCATAGGCGGCCAGCGGACCATCGGGGCCTGCAACATCATCCGAGACGAAGAATTCGACATATTCCTTCAGGCCGGGGATCACGCCGATGTGCTGCTTTTTGACGTAGAAATACAGCGGACGCGACACCGGATATTCGCCGGTCGAGATGCTTTCCACGCTGGGCACGATGC
>JAIYDR010000114.1 GCA_027487395.1 Rhodobacter sp.
GGGGCGGGCGGATTGCCTGATCACCCGCTTGCAGGCGACCTACCCCGACGCGCTGGTGGTGCATCGGCTGGATTGCGATACCTCTGGCCTGATCCTCTTCGCGCGGGACAAGGTCGCGCAGGGCCATCTGGGGCAGGAATTCGAACAGCGTCGGGCGAAGAAAAGCTATCTCGCCCGCGTGCAAGGCTTGGTTGCACCAGACACCGGGACGGTCGATTTGCCGCTGTCGGTGGATTGGCCGAACCGCCCGCGCCAGATGGTCAACCATCAGGACGGCAAGCACGCCCGCACCGATTGGCAGGTGGTGTCCCGCAGCGATATGGAAACCCGCATCCGCCTATTCCCATTGACCGGGCGCAGCCACCAGTTGCGGGTGCATATGCTGGCGCTTGGACATCCGATCCTTGGCGATCAGATTTACGCGCCGGAAACGCTGGCCGATTATGCCCGACTGATGTTGCATGCAGAAACGCTGGGGTTGCATCACCCCGCCACTGGCGAGTGGGTGCAATTCTCGGCACCTTGCCCGTTCTAGCCCTTGCGCAACCGCACCATGAAGAAGCCGTCCATCCCGCCTTTGTCGGCCCAGTAATCGGGCCGCAGCCGTAGGCCGCCGCTCGCCGTCCACCACGCGTCATCCACTCCCGTCAGCGCAATGCGTTCAACGCTCAGCCCCGGATGGCGTGCAAGGGCGGCGTCTAGCTGCGCCTCGCCTTCGTCGGGCAAAAGCGAGCAGGTGCAGAACACCAACCGCCCGCCGGGTTTCAGCAAGGTCAGCGCGTGATCCAGCATCCGCGATTGCAGGTCAGTCAGTTCCGCCAGTTCGGACCCGTCCTTGACGAAAGGCAGATCGGGATGGCGGCGGATCGTGCCCGTGGCGGAACAGGGGGCATCCAGCAAGACGGCGTCAAAGCCGCCTTCGGCAAAGCCAAAGGCATCCCCCGTGACCACGCGGGCGATCAGATTGGTGCGCGCCAGGTTTTCCCGCAGCCGACCAAGCCGAGGGTCAGAGATATCCAGCGCCGTCACCTCTGCCCCCGCCGCGGCCAGTTGCAGCGTCTTGCCACCCGGCGCGGCGCAGAGGTCCAGCACCTTTTCGCCGGTTTGCGGGGCCAAAAGCTCTACCGCCAAAGCGGCGGCGGCATCCTGCACCCACCAACCGCCCTCGGCGTAGCCGGGCAGGGCGGACAACTGACCCGGATCGGTCAGGCGCAAACTGCCCGTGGGCAGCAACGTCCCTTCGGGCGCGTCAAAGCCCGCGCGCAGCGTCAGGTCCACCGGTGGGGCCGCGGCCTGCACCGATTCGATCAGTGCCACTGCTTCGCGGCCATAGAGATGCACCAAGGGTTGCCGCAGCCAGCGCGGCAGCCGTTGTGGCGGCAAAGCGGCCAAAGGAGCCTCCGGCACCTGCCGCAGCACGGCATTCACCAATCCGGCCATATGCCCGGTGCGATTGCCGCGCCGCACAATCTCGACCGCTGCATTCACCACGCCATGCGCGGCCCCGCCCATCGCAAGCTCAGTCACCGCCAGACGCAGGGCGTTCAGCACCAGCCGGGGGGGCGCTTTGCGCAGATGCTTTTCCAACAACTTGTCCACGGGTTCGATCTGCCGCAGGGCAGCAGTCGCCAGCCGCTGCGCCCTGGCGCGATCTGACGGGCCAAGCCCGGCCAGTGGCCCCTGCGGATCGGTCAGCACCTGCGCCAGAAGCCGCCCTTCGCCCAGCACTGCGCCCAACAGGCCCACCGCTGCCGCGCGTGCTGCCAAACCCTCTGCCGCCATGTTGGTCACCCCCGCGACGCCCTGCGCCCTTGTTGCGCCTGAAGGGGGGCGTATATCAAGCGGCAGGCACAAGGAACCCCAGCCATGACCGATCAGACCGAAGACCGCCCCCTTCCCCCCGCTGCCCTGCGCGCCTTGGCCGAGGCAGAGGAACGCCGCAAAGCCGCCCGCGCGCTGGACCTGCCGCCGGAACTCGGTGGTCGCGATGGGCCAGAGCCTGTGCGTTATGGCGATTGGGAGAAGAAAGGGCTGGCCATCGATTTCTGACGGCCACCGTCAGCGCAGGGCAAAGCGGGCCGAGTCGCCCTTGCCCTTGTCCACTGTAAAGCGGATATCGTCGCCCCGGCGTTCGACCAACTGACAGTTCATCGGGATCGGCGTGCCGGACCAATCCATCTCACGGCAGAAAAACCCGTCCTGCCATTCCCATGATCCGGTGACTGCCCACCCCATCGCATTGCCGATGATGCTGCCATCGGGTTGGACGTTCAGGGTGATGCCCAAAAGGCCAATCCGCATATCGCGCCCTCCGACAGCGGCAAGGAAATCTTCGCGCGTGGCGATGCGTTCATAGCCATCCGCCCGCGCGGGCAGCGCCACGAGCGACAACAACAGGATCAGAAATGCAAAGTACGGACGGAACATTGGACCACCTGACTGACCGATAGATACGGCGCAGGCTTTCGTATGGATCACCTGCGCTTCTACAAACGAAGCATCGCGCGCAAAAGTTTCAAGATCGTCAAAGCCCCAAAACATCCATCATGTCGTAATGGCCGGGCTTTTGCGCCTGTCCCCACAGTGCCGCGCGGATTGCCCCACGGGCAAAAATGGTACGATCAGTCGCCAGATGGCGCAGCACCACCCGTTCGCCATCGGCGGCAAAGATCACATCATGCTCGCCCACGATATCGCCGCCCCGAATCGCAGAAAACCCAATCGTCCCGCGTTCCCGCGCACCGGTGATGCCATCGCGGCCGGATACCATCGCATCGTCCAGCGCCACCCCGCGCCCTTCGGCAGCAGCACGGCCCAGCATCAGCGCGGTGCCAGAGGGCGCGTCCACCTTCATGCGGTGATGCGCCTCGACCACCTCAATGTCCCAATCGGCATCCAAGGCGGCGGCGATCTTTTGGGTCATGCGCACCAAAAGGTTGACGCCAAGGCTCATGTTGCCTGCGCGCACGATCACGGCATGGCGGGCGGCTGCCTCGATCTTGGCGATATGCGCGGCCTCTAGCCCCGTGGTGCCAATCACATGCACGGCACGGGCTTGCGCGGCAAGGGCGGCGAATTCCACGGTGGCGGCGGGTGCAGTGAAGTCGATCACGGCTTGAGCACGCGAAAACGCTTCCAAAGGGTCATCGGTCACGATCACGCCAAGCGGTGCGCCGCCCATGCATTCCCCGATGTCACGCCCCACCCAAGCATGCCCCGACCGTTCCACACAGCCGACCAGACGCGCCTTGTCATGGGCGGAGATGCCCTTGACCAGCATCTGGCCCATCCGGCCCGAAGCCCCTGTGATGACGATGCCCGGCAGATCGGTCATGGCACTCTCCCCTGTCCTGTTGCGATTGCTTTAGCCGCTTGGCCCGGTCCGCGAAAGCCTGCCGTTGCACGGGCGCAGCAAAAGCCCTATGTGGGCGGCATGTCCAACAAACGATCCTTTTCGGGCGATGGCCCGTCGCAACGCCAGCTTCGTGTCGGTGAATTGATCCGCCGCACGCTGTCTGACGTGCTGAACCGGTCCGAGATTCACGATCCCGACCTGAACCGCATGTCCATTACGGTGGGCGAGGTGTCCTTGTCCAACGACCTGAAGGTGGCGACGGTCTATGTCATGCCGCTGATGGGGACGGTCCCGGTAGCCGATGCCATCGCCGCCTTGGCGCGCAACAAGTTTGAACTGCGCCACCGTGTGTCGGCGGAACTGACGCTGAAATACGCCCCCGACCTGCGCTTCCGCGCTGATGAGACGTTTGATCGTCTGGACGAAACGCGGAGGCTGTTCGCGGATGAAAAGGTGCAGCGCGACATCGCCCGCACCGATGATGAGGACGAAGGCGAAGAATGATCCGGCTCATCTGGGCAGCGGTGCTGACCCTGTTGCCCGGCTTTGCCCAAGCCGCCAGCCTTGTCCCCGGTGAATGCCAGACCGTCCAGCATGAGGATCGCGATTACGCCGTCTGCACCGTGACAGCGGATCAGGATTTGCGGCTGTTCCACTCTGGCCCCGATGGGCTTTACGGCGGATTTGCCGCGATCAATCAGGCGCTGGAGCCGCAGGGCCAAAAGCTGGGCTTTGCCATGAACGCGGGCATGTATGCGCCGGATCGGTCACCGCTGGGCCTTTACATTGAGAACGGATTGGAAGCACAGGGCATTGTCACGGCAGAGGGGCCGGGCAATTTTGGCATGCGCCCGAACGGCGTGTTCTGTGCGGGGCGAGATGGCTTTTCGGTGACCGAATCGCGCGCCTTTGCCGCCGCGCCGAAAGCCTGCCGCATCGCCACGCAATCGGGGCCGATGCTGGTGATCGACGGGGCGCTGCATCCACGGTTTCTTGTGGACTCGGACTCGGTCTATATCCGCAACGGGGTGGGGGTGTCGGCGGATGGTCAGACCGCCTTTTTCGCCATATCCGACAGCCGCGTGACCTTTCACCAATTCGCCCGCCTGTTCCGCGATGTACTGATGACGCCGAATGCGCTCTATCTGGATGGATCCATCTCTCGGCTCTATGCACCCGAACTGGGGCGGCATGACCGGGGGCTTCCACTGGGGCCGATCATCGGGACAGTGATCCCGCGCGGTTGACGCCATCCGCACCCGGCGGTAGCACGCAAACCTTGGCCGCAGTCGGCCCCGGAGGCAGATATGGCGCGTGGCAAAAAGGGCAGGGCGGTTTCGGGTTGGCTTGTGGTGGACAAGCCTGCCGGGATCACCTCAACCGCTGTGGTCAACAAAGTGAAATGGGCGTTTCAGGCGCAAAAGGCCGGTCATGCCGGCACGCTCGACCCAGCGGCAACAGGTGTTCTGGCCGTGGCGCTGGGCGAGGCGACCAAGACCGTGGCCCAGATCACCGACGCGCTGAAATGCTATCGCTTTCTGGTGCGGTTGGGGTCATCGACCACCACCGATGACGCCGAAGGGGCGGTGCTGGACACAAGCGACTTGCGCCCGACGGATGCCGCCATCGCCGATGCCTTGGTCGCTTTCCGGGGTCAGATCGAACAGGTCCCCCCACAGTTCTCGGCCGTCAAAGTCGATGGTGAACGCGCCTATGATCTGGCGCGCGAGGGCGAGCAGATGGACCTCGCCGCCCGCCCGCTTTGGGTGGACAGCCTGACGATGCTGGCGCGTCCCGATCCTGACCATGTCGAGTTAGAGATGGTTTGCGGCAAGGGCGGCTATGTCCGCTCGATCGCGCGCGATCTGGGGGCGGCTTTGGGATGCCTTGGCCATGTGGCGTGGCTGCGCCGGGAATGGTCCGGCCCTTTTGACGCGGCCGAGGGCGCCAGCCTTGAGGATATCGACCGTCTGGCCCGCACCGATGAGATTGACGCGCTGTTGCTGCCCTTGGAGCGTGGCCTTGCCGATCTGCCTGAATTGCCCGCCACTCCCGAAGGCGCTGTGCGGCTCAGGAATGGCAATCCGGGCATGGTCATCGCCTCGGGCATCGAATGGGGGACCGAGGCTTGGGCCTCTTACCAAGGCCGCGCCGTCGCGGTCGGGGTTTATCGCAGCGGCGAATTGCACCCAAGCCGCGTGTTCAACTGAGGTCTTTGCCCGTTTTCTTTGCTGAAATACCGTGCGGGGGTGGGTGCAAACCCCTGCTGCCAACGCCAGTCCGGGACGCGCATCCATGATCACCCGCACCCATCTGAAAGGCGATGCTGAGTCCGAGGCGGTGTATTCGCCTTGCGAAAGCTTTCGCTATGTTTTGACCCGTGCCTGGGATGCGCAGGGGCCGAAGGCGTTGTTCGTGATGCTTAACCCCTCAACCGCCACAGAATATCAAAATGATCCGACGGTGGAGCGGTGTGAGCGGCGGGCGCGGGCCTTGGGCTTTGGTGCGTTTCGGGTGACCAATATCTTTGCCTTTCGCGCCACTGACCCGCGCGTGATGCGCGCGCAGGCCGACCCGGTGGGGCCAGAGAATGACGCGGCGATCCGCGACTCGGCGCGGGACTGGGCCGATCAGATCATCTGCGCCTGGGGAACGCATGGCGCGCATTTGGGACGGGGAGCAGAGGTGGCGGCGCTGCTGGGTGCGACGGGCAAGCCTTTATTCACGCTTGGGCTTACGCAAGATGGCCACCCCAAGCATCCGCTTTACATCGGTTATGACCGCCAGCCAGAGCTTTGGCTCTGACCGTTACAGCCCGCGCAGGCCGACATCGCCTGCTTGCAATCCCGCTGCTCCGGTAATCCGCGCCAGTTCTTGACCGTCCAGGTAAACCAGCGCATCCGCGCCATCGTCCGTGACCGATACCTGCGGTTCAGGATGCAGCGCAGGGTCATAGACCACGACCAACCGATCCTCGGCCGGGTCGAAATCCGCAATGCTGCCCCCGTGGCCCTGCATCTCGAACAGGTCTGCGCCCGCGCCGCCCGTTGCGACATCCGCGCCCATTAGATGCAGCAGATCATCGCCCGCGCCGCCGTTCAGAGCATCAGTTTCATCCCCTTGGCCAAACAGGCTGTCATTGCCTTCGCCGCCGTCCATATCATCCATGCCTGCGCCACCGATCAGACTGTCAGCCCCGTCGCCGCCCACCAACCAGCCGCCGCCATCGCCAGCCGAAAGCGTGTCATTGCCACCGCCGCCCATCAGGGTATCGCGACCATCTCCCCCTTGCATCCGGTCATTGCCGGCCTGCCCGGACAGATGATCCGCGCCGGAGTCGCCCATGACGAAATCATCCCCCGCCCCGGCAACAAGAACGTCATCCCCGGCCCCGCCCGACAGCCAGTCATCGCCATCCGCCCCGTCGATCAGGTCGTCCGCCCCGCCGCCGTTCAACAAATCCCCGTCTTGGCTGCCAATCAGCAAGCGTGCCACATCCGGAACGTGCTGGGGATCGTCAGACACTGACGCACCCGCCGCATCAGAAACAGGGATGTCCAATGTGGCAAAACCTTGGTTCAGGTTGTCATCGCCCTGATCATCCTCTTCCTCTGGGTCTTCGTCGAATGGCATCACAGCTGTCGCCATGGCCCCCGCCATCAATGCAATCAGAAAACCGATCAACATAGGTCCACCTATGGGCACGCTGTCGTGCCCATCCCAAAAACCCCCATCCGCAAGTTACCACGGTTGGGAAGGCGGGGTTCGGGATTCTCTTAGAATGGTAAACAACCCTTTGCGCGGCCTGCACGGCTTGGGCCTTTTCTTTTCTACCGATTCCCGCTATTGCGCAGCGTCCCGGAGGATCCGGGGCATCTATCGGCCCTGCTGGACGACATCCCGGCTTGTGCCTTCACCCTCTTTACAGGAGATCCCGATGTCGATCACCGTTGAAGAAAAAGCCCGCCTCATCAAGGAATACGCGACCAAAGAGAACGATACCGGCTCGCCGGAAGTTCAGGTGGCGATTCTGTCGTCGCGCATCGCGACCCTGACCGAGCATTTCAAGGGCCACAAGAAGGACAACCACAGCCGTCGTGGCCTTCTGATGATGGTCGCCCAGCGCCGCAAGCTGCTGGACTACCTCAAGGCCAA
>JAIYDR010000375.1 GCA_027487395.1 Rhodobacter sp.
CCCGCGCCCACAGGAACAGGCCCTTTTTCTTTGTTTATTCTACCATTTGGGGCAAGTCAAGGGAGATGACCCCGCCCGCCTGCCAGGCGATGCCGCCAAGGCCCGCCTCTGCCACAGCGACCACAGTGGCGGGGCCAAGCGTCGGCAGGTCAATCCGGCGGTCTTGCGTGTCCTTGGGCGCTTTGTAGAACAATCCCCGCCCGCGTGCGGGATCGGGGCGCAGCGGGACGGGCAAACGGCCGACCGACGCCAGCATCGCATCCGTGCCCGGCAAAGCCTCAACCGCCAGACACAGGCCCTGCGCCACAACGCAGCCTTGCCCGACATCGACGCGCCCCAAGGCCGAAACGATGGCCGCGGCGCGCTCAGCATCTCTTTCATCGCGCGAGGTCAGCGCCCCGGTCAAAAGACCGGCAGGGGGCACAAGCGCGGGGGCGATCTCGGGCACACCTGCGATGCTGAAGCCGGCTTCCTCGAAGATCGCCAGAACCTCTCGCAATGTTGCATCATCGCCCTGCCCCATCGCGACCAGAAGGCGCGGCACGATCTGGGCCGTGTCAGGATCAAACAGCGCCGGGTCCAGACGCGGGCGTTGCACAGCCCCGGCAAAGCAGACGCGGGTGACGCCCTCATCCTCAAGCATCCGCAGAAAAGGCATCAACCGCTCGACGCGGAAGGTCACATCGGGCATCACACCCGCAGGCGCAAAACCTTCCAACGCCGCCACAAATGGCCGCTCAGGCAAGGCAGCCACCAATGAGGCGGGCAAGGCCCCGGCCCCGGCGATGATCGCGCTGCGCGTCATTTCGGCGTCAGGAAAGAGCGGTCCGACTCCGACAGGATAAAGCCGGTCATTTGCCGCACATATGCGCTGTCGGTTTCTTCATCCAAGCGGCGGGCGCGGTCTAGGAAGGTGCCCTCGCCCTGCGCCAGCATCTGATAGGCAGCGCGCATTGCGGTGATCTCAGAACGCTCCACCCCCCGGCGCTTCAAGCCCACAAGGTTCAGCCCATCCAACTCGCCGCGCGGGGCCTGGACCAGACCGAAGGGGATCACATCATTCGTGACCATCGTCAAAGCGCCGATGATGGCCCCCTGCCCGATGCGCACAAACTGATGCACGCCGGAGAGGCCCCCCACGATCACATCATCCCCGATCACCACATGGCCCGCGATGGCGACATGGTTCACCAAGATCACCCGATCCCCGATCTGGGCATCATGGCCGACATGTGCGCCGGTCATCACCAGCACATCATCGCCCAGACGAGTCACCCCGCCGCCGCCTTCGGTGCCGGTGTTCAATGTGGCCGCCTCACGGATGCGGACGCGTTTGCCGATCACAAGGCGGGTGTGTTCGCCCTTGAACTTCACGTCTTGCGGGATTTCGCCCACCGTGGCGAAGGGGAAGATCACACCATCCTCGCCGATTTCCGTCCAGCCCGTCACCACGGCATGGGATTTCACGACCACACGGTCGTGCAGGGTGACTTCGGGGCCGATGATGGAAAACGGGCCAATGTCACAGCCCGCGCCGATGATCGCCCCATCTTCGATCATGGCCGAAGGGTGGATACGGGCAGTGGGGTGAATGCTCATGCTTCGGCCTTAGCCTCGGCCTTGGGGGCTTTGGGCAGGTCAAACATGGCCGAGAAGGTGGCTTCGCAGGCCAGTTCGCCATCCACAATGCCACGGCCTTCGAATTTCCAGACCCGACCGCCGCCGCGCAGCGCCTTGACATGCAGTTCCAGCACATCGCCGGGCACCACCTTGCGACGGAATTTCACGCCATCAACACCCATGAAGAACACCTTGGCGTTCTTATCGACCAAGTCCATCGACAGGCCGACAAGGATACCAGAGGTCTGCGCCATCGCCTCGATGATCATCACGCCGGGGAAGATCGGCATGCCGGGGAAATGCCCGGTGAATTGCGGCTCATTGATTGTCACGCATTTGATGCCGACGCAGCTTTCATTGACGAAGATATCTCGCACCTTGTCGACCAGCAAGAACGGGTAGCGATGCGGGATGATGCGCTGGATCAAGTCAAGGTCGGCGGAAAGCGCAGCTTTTGGCGCAGAGGTGACATCGGTCATGGTCGTCTCCTGTCGGGCGCTTCTTTGCGGGCGCTTGGTCGGTGGTGGACGGGACAGGTGCAGCGCATGCCCCACCGTCCGTCATTATCCGCTTGCAGCAAGCGAAACAAGGCCGCCCAAGTCACCCGTCAGGGCGTAGATGCGTCAGAGGCTGCATCGGAGGAAGGGTCCTGCGGCGGTGGACCATCGCCCAAGACCGCGTCCAAACGTGCAATGGCCGCATCGGTGACTTCCACGCCGGCCTGGCTATAGATCACGACGCGGGCGTCGATGATGACCAAAGCACCCACTTCGCGCATCAGATTGTCCAGCACCGGGCGGACCGTCTGCACAAAGCGGCGCTGTTCGGCCTCAAGCCGGGCCTTGATATTGTCGGACTTGGCGGTCTGCGCCTTGCGGATGGCTTCAGCCTTGCTGTCGAACTCGGCGGCAAGCGCTTTAAAATCTGCGGCGGGCAGTTTTGAGCGACGCTCGGTCAAATCGCGCTCTTCGGCCTCAAGCGCGGTTTCGATGCGGCGGTTCTCAGTCTGCAAGGCCTCAATCGCCTGTTGGTGGCGGGCGAGCACGGCCTTGCCAAAGCGGCTTTCGCCAAACAGGCGGTCCTGATCCAGCACCAGCACTGCTGCCTTCGACAAGAGTGCTGTTTCCGCCGCAGGCTGTTGCGCAGCCGGAGGTTGCGCGGGAACCTCTTGCGCCAACGATGCTTGAGCCCCGACCAGCAGAAACGTCAGGCACAAAGTCGCGCGCATCCCCTTCAACATCAGAACTTGGTCGAAACCGTCAGATCGAAGGTCTGCTCCTTGTCGTAGCTTTCCTTCTGCAGGGCGCGCGAGAAGTTGAACCGCAACGGGCCGATCGGCGTATCCCACAAAAGCGACACCCCAAGCGCCGAGCGCAGACGGAACGTGTCATCCACCGCGCCAGAGGCTGCGGCGCGATCATCCAGCCCCCAGACCGAGCCGACATCCAAGAACACGCCGCCGCCAATGCCATATTCTTCGGGAAGGCCAAGCGGGAAATCAGCCTCAAACCGTGCAACGGCAAAGACATTGCCGCCAAGCGCGTCATCGGTGCCCAGGTCGCGCGGGCCGATGCCGTTTGATTCGAATCCGCGCAATTTGCTGTTGCCGAAGTAGCGATCCGTCACGCGGCTGCCATAGTCGCCAAAGCTGTTGAGCATCGACCCTTCAAAGATGGCGCGCAGGGTGACTTCTTCTTGCAAGATGCGGCGTTCGGCCAGCGCGAACACATTGCTTTCCAGATATTGCCGATCCCCGCCAAGGCCGCCGATGTTCTGACCAAAGCGCAACAGGACACCGCCAAGCGGGTTGATGCCTTCGATGCGGTTGTCATAGCTCCAACGATATCCGACATAACTGCTGATCAGCGCGCCATCATTCGCTTCGCGCTGGATGATCGTCGAAATCTTGGGATCAACATCCGACAGCCGGGTTTCTTGCAAGCCGTAGCGCACGGTCAGGCGGGCAATCTCACCCACCGGGAATTCCAGCGACGGCGAGAACGACACCATCCGCGTGTCATATTGCGCGTTTTCATTGTCGGTCTGGGACAGCCCCGCGCCCAAGGACAGTGCCACATCGCGCCCCAAGAAGGCCGGTTCGGTGAAGGACATGTTGAACGATTGCGACGAGTCGGCGGTGTTGACATTCAACGCCAGCGCCTGACCCCGGCCAAGGAAGTTGCTTTCCGAATAACCGGCGCTAAACCCGACGCCCGAAGAGACACCATAGCTGGCCCCCAGCGACAAAGACCCTGTCGCAGCCTCTTCGACGTCAACATTGACCACCACTTGATCAGCGGCACTCCCCGGTTGGGCATCGACTTGCACATCCGAGAAATAGGCCAAGGCGCGGATCCGCTCTGCCGCCTTGCGGATTTCCCGCGGATTGAAGGGGTCCCCTTCGGCCGAGCGGAATTCGCGCCGCACCACCTGGTCAAGTGTGGTCGCATTGCCTTCGATGTCGATGCGTTCGACGAAGATACGCTCCCCCCGGACGATGGCAAACGTCACATCCACCACGCCACCCCGGTCGTCGCGTGTCAGTCGCGGCTCGACCCGAATGAAGTTCAACCCTTTGGCCAACGCCAGATTTTCCATCCGCGTGACGTTCGAGTCGATCAGACTGGGCGACCATGTTTGGCCGGCGCGGATGCGTTTGACGGCATCGAATTCAGCCGCATCGATCCCTTCAACCTCAGACACGGTCGAGGTTTTGCCGATCACAAAACTTTGACCTTCCTTGATGGTAAAGGACACAAAGAAGGCATCGCGTTCGCGCGTTACGTCGGAACTGGCGTCCACCACTTCCACATCGATATAGCCGCGCGACAGATAGAAATCGCGCAAAAGCTGCTTATCAAGGTCCAGCCGTTCCGCAATGAAGGTGTCGCGCTGGATGATGGCGCGCAACAAGCCCGCCTGTTTGGTTTCCAGCACCTGGCGCAGACGGCGGTCGCTGTAGGCGCGGTTGCCGACAAAGGAGATACGCTCAATCTCAACGACTTTGCCTTCTGCGATCTCAAACACCAGATCGACGCGGTTGCCGTCGCGCTTGATGATGCGAGGTTCCACCGTGGCGGCGATACGGCCCTTGACGCGATAGTTTTCGGCAATGGCCGCGGCGTCCTGTTCAGCCTGCGCCGCAGAATAAACGCGTGAAGACACAGATTTGATCAACGGGGCAAGGTCTTCGTCCTTGATCCGCTTGTTGCCCTCAAAGTTGATCACATTCACCATCGGATTCTCGACGACAGTGATCAGAAGTGTCGATCCTTGCGGTTCAATCTCGACGCTGGCGAAAAGGCCCGAGTTCACGATTCGCTGATAGGCGGCGTTCAATTCGGCAGCGCTGACCTCTTGCCCGCGGGGCAGGTTGGCAAAGCCGATGATCGACGTCGGATCGACATATTGGTTACCTTCGACCGTGACCGTCGAAAAGCTATAGCTTTGCGCCAAGGCCTGGGTGGCGGTGAGCGTCGGCACCACAGCCGTCGACAGAAACAAGGCCGCAAGAACGGTCCGCAGTCGGCCGCTGGGCAGCCCTGTGCCATTCCTGCCGGTCGGAGTCTGTCCGTGCATTTGCCCACCCATGCCTAAAGCTATCTGTCGTGGGACTCAGTAGCTTGAACCGTGCCTATTGTCAAAAGGCGGCGGGCAGAGGCTGGGAGACGCGCGCACTGCGGGATGCGCCAGTGACGGCCGATTGCTCCAGTCACAGGCGGCCCGCCCAGCGGTCAGATCGACAGAAGCATCGACCCCATCATCGCGCCGCAGACAAGTCCTGCCGCCACCATGGTTGCCGCTAGAAGCCGATCATAGTTGACCGACATGATCAGAGCAAAACCTCGATACCCTTGAACAACGTGATGCATAACAGCCCTCCACCTTGGCACTTGCATCACTGTCACCCGGCAATATGGCCTCAGTGGGACGGATTTGCAGTCAGGCCAAGGCGATTTCGCGCCACACTACGTGTTGGATCAGCAAAACAGATCGTTGGTCAGCGCAAAGACCATCAGCGTCGCAATCAAGGCAAGGCCCAGAGTCGTCAACCCGCGCATCGCCCGTTCCGTGGGCGGACGCCGCGTCACCGCCTCATACAGATAGAACACCAGATGCCCACCATCCAAGACCGGCACCGGAAAGAGGTTCATCATCCCAACAGCCGTGGACAGGGCCGCAATCATCCAGATGAAATCTGCCACCCCGGCCGTTGCTGCCGCTCCGGCGGTTTCGGCAATGCCGATAGGTCCGCGCAGGTTGCAACTGGAAATTGCCCCTGACACCATATGCCACAGCGCCGAAAGTGACGTGGTAACCAGATTCCATAGGGTGGAGGCGGCCAGCGAAAGCGCCTCGAACACGCCCGGCACGCGGGTTTCAGGTGTAAAGACCAACCCGCCCGACAAGCCGATCAGCCAGCGGGTTTCAAATCCACCCTCCGCCAGCGGCAGATCACTGCGGCGCGGCGTCAGGGTGATGTCGAATGTCTCGCCACCGCGCCAGACGGTCAGCGCCTGCGGCTTGCCCTCGGACGCGCGGATCGCCCGCTCCAACTCGCCAAAGGCATAGATCGCGGTGCCGTTCAAGGCGGTGATCACATCGCCCTCGGTCAGACCGGCCTCGGCCGCCGCGGATTGCGGATGCACTGCCAGGACCATGGGGGGGCGCGGGAAGGGGCCATCAACGGTGATGGCTTGGCCGTCGCGCAGCACGCCGTAACGCACGGAGGCGGCAGCGGGCAGCGTGTCGATCACCTCGGACATCGTTGCGAAATCCGGCGTCGGCTGATCATTCAGCGCCACAATCTCATCCCCCGACCGCAGGCTTTCGCCCTGGAACGGTGTGGCTTGCAGATTGCCCACCGTGGGGCGGTCGGTGGCCACGCCCATGGCCAGATACATGCCCGCAAAAACCACAATCGAAAGGATGAAGTTGAACAGCGGCCCTGCCGCCACGGTCGCCGCCCGCGCCCATAAGGGGGCGCCGTGCATCGTGGCGCGGCGCTGCGCTGGGGTCAGCGCGGCATGGACCCGATCATCCGCCCCGGCCGAAGCCGCGTTTCCGTCTCCCAGAAATTTCACATAACCGCCCAAGGGCAAGGCCGCGATCTGCCAGCGGGTGCCGCGCTTGTCCATTCGCGACCAGATCACCGGTCCAAAGCCAAGCGAGAACACCTCGGCCCGGATGCCCGACCAGCGCCCGACGATGTAATGCCCGTATTCATGCACAAAGACGATGATCGACAGCGCCACCACAAAGGCCACGAGCGAGACGGCAAAGCTGCCAAAGGTCGGAATAAGGGTGGAAATGTCCAAGGTCACGAGTTCCTGTGCCGACTGCGGGCAAGTTCATCTGCCCGTGTCCGAGCGAGTTGGTCCGTCGCGAGCACGGCGTCAAGGTCCGGGATCCCTGCACCCAGTGCAATTTCGCCTGAAAGCCGGTCCAACGTGCCCTCAACCACCGCTGCCATGTCAAGGAAAGCAAGCTTTCCGGCGATGAAATGGTCCAGCGCAATTTCTTTTGCCGCGTTGAAGGCCGCACCTGTCAGACCGCGCGTGCGCATCACCTCACGCGCAAGGCGCAGGGCAGGAAAGCGAGTCTCATCAGGGGCCTCAAAGGTCAGTTGTCCCAAACGTGCAAGGTCCAGCCGCGCCACGGGCACATCGCCCCGGTCAGGCCAGTGCAGGGCAAATCCGATGGCATGGCGCATGTCGGGCGGGCCCATATGCGCCATCACCCCACCGTCACAAAAGCCCACCAAAGCGTGCACGATGCTTTGCGGATGCACCAACACCTCAATCCGCTCAGGGTCAAAGCCAAAAAACTCGCGCGTTTCGATCAGTTCCAGCGCCTTGTTGAACATGGACGCCGAATCGATGCTGATCCGCTGACCCATGGACCAATTGGGATGCGCCACCGCCTGATGCACCGTCGCCGCCGCCAGACGCTCCAGCGGCCAATCGCGGAACGGTCCACCGCTGGCGGTGATGATGACACGCTCCACCGCGCGCATATCCTCGCCGGTCAGGGCTTGGAACACGGCGGAATGTTCGCTGTCCACCGGCAGGATCGTCGCGCCATGATCGCGCGCGGTCTGCATCAGAAGCGTCCCCGCCGTGACCAGCGATTCCTTGTTGGCCAGCGCCAGCGTGCGCCCATGCCGCAGCGCGCGCAGCCCCGGCACCAGACCTGCCGCCCCGACGATGGCCGACATCACCCAATCGGCGGGACGATCCGCGGCCTCTGCAATCGCCCCTGCCCCGGCGGCGGCCTGCACGCCTGACCCCGCAAGCGCCGCGCGCAGGGCGGGCAATTCGTCCTCATGCGCCGTCACCGCGACTTCGGCGCGCAATTCCCGCGCCATTTCGGCCAGCCGCGCGATGTTGCGCCCGCCCGTCAGGGCGACGGTGCGAAACGCGTCAGGCCCGCCCGCACGGCGGATCAGATCGAAGGTGCTTTCCCCGATAGAGCCTGTCGCACCGAAGATGGAGATGGAACGCATACCGAGATCCTGTCAGTGAATCGGAAGCGGCATGACAAGGCCGATCAACATCACCACCACCGTCGCGCCAATCAGCGCATCGAACCGATCAAGCAGCCCGCCATGGCCGGGGATCAGGTGGGAACTGTCCTTGACGCCCGCCCGCCGCTTCAGCCAGCTTTCGGCAATGTCACCCAACTGTCCAGCAAAAGCCACCACCGGCGACAAGACCAACAACCAAACTGACCCAAAGCCCATGCGAAGGAAGACATAGCCCACGGCCACGGCGCCGACCCAGCCCGCCACAGTTCCCGACCAGGTCTTCTTGGGGCTGACCGCAGGCCAAAACTTCGGACCGCCCAGAATGCGCCCGACGAAATAGCCCATCACGTCCGAGGCCACGACCACCGAGATCAGCCACAAAATCGCGCTTTGCCCAAAAGAGTCGCGCAGACCAACCAAGGCAAAGCCGGTGACGGTGACGGCGGCAGCATAGACCGTGGCAATGCGACGGTCGCGGCGCGGGGTCAGCGCCAGCGCAAAGGACGGCACCAAGAGCGCCAGGGGCGCCAGATCGCCGCGCAGCACCAAGGCCGCCAACAGGGACGCCGCCCCGATGGCCCCCATCGCCAAAGGCGTGCCCC
The DNA here is from genome assembly GCA_027487395.1 of Rhodobacter sp. Taxonomy (GTDB): domain Bacteria; phylum Pseudomonadota; class Alphaproteobacteria; order Rhodobacterales; family Rhodobacteraceae; genus Paragemmobacter. The sequence goes on from JAIYDR010000375.1 coordinate 8,749, forward strand.
GCCGCCCTGGCGCGGTGATGCGCGCCAATTCCCAGATCATCCCACCGGTCAGCAAGATCACCAGCGTGGCAAAGGACAGCCCCCCCAGCCAAATCTCCGCCGCACCGACAAGCACCATCACGGCCGCCGACAGCACGCGCGGGCGCAGATCGGCCCAGCGGCCAGCCGTGCCGCCGGGGTCACCCGTCATGCGCTGGCCACGCCGCCAAAGCGCCGCTCGCGGTTTCCAAAGCGGGCGAGGATGGCCGACAATTCATGTGCGCTGAAATCGGGCCAAAGTGTCGGGGTGAATTCATATTCCGCATAGGCTGTCTGCCAGGGCAGGAAGTTTGAGGTCCGGGTTTCTCCACTGGTGCGGATGACCAGATCGGGGTCGGGAATGCCTTTTGTGTCCAGATGATCCGACAGCATCGCCTCGGTCACTTGATCCGGGGCAATCCGCCCCGCCGCCACCTCTGCCGCGATGCCGCGCACGGCGCGCAGCACCTCATCCCGGCCGCCATAATTGATGGCGACGGTGAAGTTCAGCCGTGTGAAACCCGCCGTCCGCGCCTCAATCCCCGCCATCAAGGTTTGCAATCCCTCGTCCAGCCGCGAGCGATCGCCGATGAAGCGCATCCGCACACCCTCAGCCGCCAAACGATCGGCCTCGCGTTCAATATAACGCGCGAAGATCGCCATCAAACCCAGCACTTCCTCGGTCGAGCGTTTCCAGTTTTCGGTCGAAAAGGCGTAAACGGTCAGCCAGCGGATGCCAAGGTCGGGACAGGCGCGCACGATTTCGCGCACCCTCTCTGCGCCACGACGATGCCCCACCAGGCGCGGCCAGCCACGTTCGGTTGCCCAACGTCCATTGCCGTCCATGATAATGGCGACATGCTCTGCTGGGCGCATGGCCTTCGGCTCTTTGTTCTTGAGTATCGACACACCACGCCCTTTACTGGCCGCCCTGTTCACACACACACAACACCAAGGGCCAACCGGCCCGAGGGCAGGCTTAGACCTGCATAATCTCGGCCTGTTTTTGTTCCAAAACCTTGTCCACCGCAGCAATCGACTTGTCGGTCAATTCCTGCACCTCGTCAGACCACATCTTCTGGTCATCTTCCGACATGCCCGCCGCTTTGGCCTTTTTGATCTGGTCCATGCCATCGCGCCGCACGTTGCGGATCGAGACTTTGCAGCTTTCGGCATATTGCGCCGCGACCTTGGTCAATTCCTTGCGGCGCTGTTCGTTCAGTTCCGGGATCGGCAGGCGGATCAGCGGTCCGTCGGTGACGGGGTTGATGCCAAGCCCCGACTCGCGGATCGCCTTTTCCACCTTGGAAATCATGCCCTTGTCCCAGACGTTGATCACCACCATCCGCGGTTCCGGCACATTCACCGTTCCAAGCTGGTTGATCGGTGTCATCTGGCCATAAGCCTCAACCGAGATCGGTTCCAGCATCTGCGCCGAGGCGCGGCCAGTCCGCAACGAGGCGAATTCGGTTTTCAGCGAATTCATCGCGCCGTCCATGCGGCGCTGAATGGCGTCAAGGTCGATGTCGAGGTCGTCTTGCGACATGGCGAAAGTTCCTATCGTCTTATCCGTGTCAGCACCGGATTTCCCCCTCTATAGCAGAGCAAATCCGGCGGGGTATAGAGGATCGCGCAAGCGGTTTTAGCCTGTGACCTTCGTGTAAGTGCCCTCACCGCGCAGAATGGTTCGGAAACCGCCGGGTTCGTCCAGACTGAACACGATGATCGGCAGGTCATTGTCCCGCGCCAAAGCAATGGCCGAGGCATCCATCACCCCCAGATGCTTCGCAAGGCATTCGTCATAGCTGACGGTCTCATAGCGTTTGGCATCGGCGTGTTTCTTGGGGTCTTTGTCGTAAACGCCATCCACCTTTGTGCCCTTGAAGATCACCTGACAGGCCATCTCATTGGCGCGCAGGGTCGCGGCGGTATCGGTGGTAAAATAGGGGTTCCCGGTGCCTGCCGCAAAGATCACCACGCGCTTTTTTTCCAAATGGCGCACGGCGCGGCGGCGGATATAAGGCTCGCAGACCTGATCCATCGGGATGGCACTGATGACGCGGGTGAAAACCCCCAACGCCTCAAGCGAGGACTGCATCGCCAGCGCGTTCATGACCGTCGCCAGCATCCCCATGTAGTCGGCGGTGGTGCGCTCCATCCCCTGCGCCGATCCGGCCAGACCGCGAAAGATATTGCCGCCGCCGATGACCATGCAAATCTCGACGCCCATTTCCTGGACCGACTTCACCTCTTGCGCGATGCGCGCCACGGTCGGCGGATGCAGGCCGTAGCCTTGGTCCCCCATCAACGCCTCGCCGGAAATCTTGAGCATGACGCGGCTGTATTTGACCGATGGCTCAAGGACCGGTTTTGTCATGGGAAACCCCGCTGGTGTTGCTATGGTTGGATGTCGGCTTTGGTTGGCGCGCAAAATGTCGTAAAACGTGTCGGGGTTCAACCGGGGAACGGCAGGCTTTCGGTCAAAGCGCGCAGGTCGGCGGGCAAAAGGTCTTTCCCTTGCATCCTGTTCCGCTTAACCCTGTCAGCGTTTCAGCATCGGAGGGCAGCATGAAGAAACTGGCAGCAGGAAACTGGAAGATGAACGGCACGGCGTCCAGCCTGTCCGAAGTGGCCGCCTTGGTGCAGGCCCATCCCGCACCCGCCTGTGAGATGCTGCTCTGCCCCCCCGCCACACTGCTGGGCGCGATGGCCGCCACCGCCAAAGGCACCGCGCTGCATGTCGGCGGGCAGGATTGCCACGCCAAGACAGCGGGCGCGCATACCGGCGACATCTCGGCCGCCATGCTGCGCGATGCCGGGGCCAGTCATGTGATCCTTGGCCATTCCGAACGCCGCGCCGATCATGCCGAAACCGACGCGCAGGTGCTGGCCAAGGCCGAAGCCGCGATTGCCGCCGGCCTGATCGCTGTCGTCTGCGTCGGCGAAACGGAGTCCGAGCGGAACGCAGGCCACACGCTGGATGTGGTCGGCACGCAACTGCATGGTTCGGTGCCCGCTGGGGCGACTGCGGCCAATCTGGTCATTGCCTACGAACCTGTCTGGGCCATCGGCACCGGTCGGACACCGACCATCCCCGAGATTGCCGAGGTGCACGCCTTCATCCGCGCCCGCCTGACCGCGCGTCTGGGGGCCGAGGCTGCGGGCGTGCGCCTGCTCTACGGCGGTTCGGTCAAGCCGTCGAATGCGGCCGAGATTTTCGCCGTCCCCCATGTTGACGGCGCCCTGGTCGGCGGCGCGAGCCTGAAGGCCAGCGATTTTGGCGCCATCGTCGCGGCGCTGTCAGCCGCCTGATCGCGCCCTCACTCGCAACGGAAGCGTCGGTCCCGGATCAGCCGAAGCGGACGGTCCGGGCCATGCTGCGGCTTATCCCTGTTTGGAATCACCATGACCGCTTCCCCGATCCGCGCCCAAGGGGCGATTGCCGCCAACCTGACCTGCATGGCCTCGATGCTGATCTGGGCCGCCGCCCTGCCCGCAGCCGAGGTTCTGATCCGCGCGGAACCGGCGATCCTGTCCCCCTTGTGGATCAACGCCTCCCGCATGGTGATGGCCGCGGCGTTTCTCTTGCCGATCTGGCTCTTGGTCGAAGGACCGCAGGCCTTGCGTCACGCGAATTGGGGCCGCGGGATCATGGTCGGCTCCCTCATCGGTCTTGGGGCGCTCTTATTGGTGCTGGGCCAAGGGAAAACCTCTGCCGTGATGGCGGCGGTGGTGTCCTCGGCCATGCCGCTGATCGGTATGGCGCTGGAGATTGCCTTGGACGGGCGCAAACTCACCCGCGCCATCGTGCTGGGGCTGCTCTTGTCGGTCATCGGGGGCGTCCTCGCCGCAGGCAGATTTGACGGCGGCATCGGCTTTGGCATCGGCGCGCTTCTCTGCCTTGGCTCGGTGATCACCTTCACCCTCGCCTCGCGCTGGACCGTCACCGCCTTGCCAAAGCTGACGCCCCTCGGCTCTACCACCGTCACGGTCTGCGGTGCCGCCGTCGCGGCCTTGGTCTTCGCTCTGGGTGGCGCAGCCCTTGGCCAACCTGTTGGTGACCTCACACGCTTCGGCGCGTGGGAGTTTGGCGCGCTGGTCATCTTCGGTGTCGGCGGTCTGGCGATCAGCCAACTTCTCTGGATCATCGCCGTGGGGCGCTTGGGCATCGCCATGTCGGCGCTGCACATCAACCTGACACCGTTTTACGTCATGCTTTTCATGGTCGCCTTGGGCGGCACATGGAATTGGTTGCAAGCGGCGGGGGCGGCACTGGTCTGCATCGGCGTCTTGGTCGCGCAAGGGCTGATTGCCCAAGGACGTTTCGCCCGGAGGATCTGATGGACACCCTGCACCAATCCCCCACCGACCCCGCCTTCGTGCAGAACCCCTACCCGTTCTATGACCGCGCCCGCGCCCACGGCCCCTTCTTTCACTGGGCTGATTACACCCTGACCTGCACCCCCAACGCCGCCGCCGTCAACGCCATCCTGCGCGACCGCCGCTTTGGCCGCGAAGCACCCCCCGAATGCGCCCCCGTGATCCCCGACCACCTGCGCCCCTTCTACGCGGTCGAGGCCCATTCGATGCTGGAGCTGGAGCCCCCCCGCCACACCCGCCTCCGCTCCCTCGTGCTGCGCGCTTTCACCTCACGCCGGATTGCAGCACTTGAGCCGGAGATCCGCCAACTGTCCCACGACCTGATCGACGCCATCCCCGAAGGCGACTTCGACCTCCTCACCCAGTTCGGCCAGAAACTCCCCGTCATCCTCATCGCCCGCCTTTTGGGCGTGCCCGAGACGATGTCGGATGACCTCTTGCGCTGGTCCAATGCGATGGTCGGCATGTATATGGCCGGACGCAGCCGCGAGACCGAAGACCGCGCCGTCGCCGCCGCGACCGATTTCGTCGCCTTCCTGCGCGGCTATGTGGAGGCCCGTCGCAACGACCCGCGCGACGATCTGATCACCCACCTCATCGCCGCCGAACAGGACGGCGACCGCCTGACCACGGATGAGCTGATCACGACCTGCATCCTCCTCCTGAACGCAGGCCATGAGGCGACGGTCCACACCATCGGCAATGGCGTCAAAACCCTGCTGGAAACCCAGACCCAAACGGCCCTCGCCCCCGAGACAATCGAAGCCACGGTCGAAGAAATCCTCCGCTATGACCCCGCGCTGCACCTTTTCACCCGCTGGGCCTATGAAGAGATCGACGTCATGGGCCACCGCTTCCAGCGCGGCGATCAAGTGGGCCTGCTGCTCGCCGCTGCCAACCGCGATCCGGGCGTCTGGGAAGACCCCGCCCGCTTTGACCCCGCGCGTCTGGTCAAACCCAACGCCAGCTTCGGCGCGG